>NZ_JAHLQH010000012.1 GCF_018918325.1 Clostridium sp. MSJ-8
AATAATAAATTATTCTATGATATTATGATTTTCTACAAAATTGTATATCACTAAAATCAAATAAAAATGTGATTATTTCTAAGAAGAAATTAAGAATACACAAAATTATTTACAGGCTCTAATATTTTTACTCAGTCAAGGATTCCCAAGTTGTATAGAGCTCTTCGATTTTTGCTTCTAATTCTTTTATTTCAGCATTTACTTTTTTACTTTCTTCAGGGTTAGAATATACTTCTTCTTCACATAAACGTTCTTGTAATTTTACTAAGTTATTCTCAGCAGTATTTATATCTTCTTCTATAGTTTTGATTTTTTTCTTCATTTCGCGTTTTTCTTTTTCTAGACTTTTTTGTTTTTTCTTTTCTTCTTTTATTTGTGTTTTTGTTTTACCATTTGCGCGTTCTTCAAGATCATTATATCTATTTGGATTTTCTTTCTTTTCAACATAATAGTTATAATTTCCTAGGTATTCTGTTACACCATCTTCTTTTAGTTCAAGAATTCTATGAATTACTTTGTTTAAGAAATATCTATCATGAGAGATAACTATAAGAGTACCATCGTAATTTAATATAGCGTCTTCTAATGCTTCTCTAGACATAATATCTAAATGATTAGTAGGCTCATCTAGAAGTAATAAGTTAGATTTAGATAACATTAATTTTAATAAATTAATCCTACATTTCTCTCCACCACTTAGTTTGTGTATTTCTTTGAATACATCATCACCTTTAAATAAAAATGCACCTAATGCAGTTCTCACTTGAGTATTGTTTAGGTAAGGAAAATCATCATGAATTTCATCAAATATAGTTTTATCTTCGTTTAAGTTTGACTGTTCCTGATCATAATATCCTACATTAACATTAGCACCTAGAACTTTAGTACCAGAATCTTGTTTTAATTTATCCATTATTATCTTAAATAAGGTTGTTTTGCCACGACCGTTTTCACCTATAAGGGCAATTTTTTCTCCACGTTTTAGATCAAATGAAAGATTAGAAAATAAGTGTTTATCATCAAAGCTTTTAGATAATTTTTCTACATGAAGAACATCATAGCCACTTTTTACTGAAGTTTCAAACTTGATTTTAGATGCTTGTTTTTCTGCATCTGGTGCATCTATTCTTTCCATTTTATTCAATGCCTTTTCACGACTTTCAGCAGCTTTAATGCTTTTTTCTCTATTGAACGATTTGAATTTTTCAATAATTGCTTCTTGTCTTTTTATTTCAGATTGTTGTAGATTATAAGCCTTTAGCTGGCTTTCATAATCCTTTTCACGAAGATCGAGATATTTGGTATATGGAGCATTGTAACAGTTAACATGACCATTTATAACTTGAAATGTTCTAGTAGTAGCTGCATCTAAGAAAAATCTATCGTGGGATATAACTAGCACTGTTCCTTTGTATGTGTTAAGATAATCTTCTAGCCATTCAATTGCTTCTAGATCTAAGTGGTTAGTAGGTTCATCTAATAATAATATGTCTGGGCGACCTAATAATAATTTACATAGAGCGACTCTAGTTTTCTGTCCACCACTTAAAGTGTTTATGTTTTTGTCAAAATCATTTTCTAAGAAACCTAAACCTTTTAGTACTCTACTTATTTCACCTTTATAAGTATATCCCCCTTTTATGTTATATAAATCCTGAGCTGTAGTATAATCTTTTATAAGTTTTTCATGGTAAGAAGGATTATTTTCATCATAAGGTTCATTCATTTTAATTTCTAATGTTTGAATTTTTTTCTCTAGGTTAGTTAGTTCTGAAAATACTAATAACATTTCATCATATATTGTATTATTAGATTCTAGATCTAGATGTTGAGCTAAGTAACCTAAGGTTTTGTTTTTATCTATAAATATTTCACCATCATCATGAGATAGTTGTTTGGTTAATATTTTGAATAATGTTGATTTACCTTCACCATTAGCACCAATTAAGCCGACTCTATCACCTTCATTTATTGAGAATGTGACGTTTTTTAATATTTCAGTTATTCCATAACTTTTGCTAATATTCTTACAACTTAAAACTATCATCTGTGTAAAATCTCCTTTTTGTAAAATAACATAGATATAATTATAACATAAAATTTATTTGATATTTTGAAAAAAATATATATAATGAAAAAAGAAGTAGAAATAAAGGGATGATATACATGAACAGAAAAGATAATAGTAAAACAGCCCAAAAGAAAAGATTGAAAGAACAAAAGTTATATTCGTCAGCTTATGAACTTTTTACTACTAAAGGAGCAAAGAATACTTCAATAGATGATATAGTTAAAAAAGCAGGCGTAGCTAAAGGAACATTCTATTTATACTTTAAAGACAAGTATGATATATTAGATAAGCTCATTCTTCAAAAGAGCTCAAAGCTATGTAATGAAGCATTGAATCATGCGAAAGATAGTGGAATAGAAGATTTTGAAGAAGTGAGTACTTTTTTTATAAATTATATCTTAGATTATTTGAAGGATAATAAATTCCTTCTTAGGTTGATTAATAAAAATTTATCTTGGGTGTTATTTAAAAAAGCAATTACAAACCCAGATGAATATAAGGGAATAGAGCAGATAAGTCAGTTTTTTGTAACAAACTTAGTGAAGTTAGGCATGGATGAAGAAGAAGCTACTCTTAGTATATTTTTTATATTTGAATTAATAGGTGGAGTTGCTTACAGTTCTATTATATATGGTGAACCAGCTGAGATTGATGAATTAAAGCCTATGATTCATAAAAAAATAAAAAAGATGATTTTTTAAAAAAATATAATAAAAAAGATTATTATTAAGAAAATGTAAAAATATACTTAATAATGATCTTTTTTTATAAGTGCAATATTGACTGAAAGTCACAAAGTGTTATACTGTAATTAGCAAATGACTAAGAGTCATAAATGAGAGGGAGAGGGTTTATTATGAGAAAATTTTCGAGATTTATAGCTTATCATGCCAAAGCTATATTAATAATTGCGTTAATTTTGTTAGTTCCTTCAGTGATTGGGTATGCTAATACGAGGATAAACTACGATATCTTAAGTTATTTACCAAGTAACTTAGATTCAATGAAGGGACAATCTATTCTAGAAGATGTATATCAAGATGCATCTATAGGAATTGTCGTAGTGGATGGTATGGAAGCACAAGATATAGTTAAGTTAAAAGAGAAGATTAACAAGGTTGATGGAGTTGATACATCATTAGGCATAGATGATGTTTTAGATACTAGTGTTCCTAGTGATATTCTTCCAGATGAAATAAGAACTCAATTATATAATGGTGATTCAACAATGTTTATCATAAAATTTAGTGGAGGTACAGCGGATGATAGCACTATGGATGCAATAGATAAGGTTCGTTCTATCATGAATAAACAATGTTTTTTAAGTGGTATGTCATCAATTGTTAGAGATACTAAAGAGATAGCTGAAGGAGAAGCACCTTTCTATGTTTTAGTAGCTGTTTTAATATCACTAGCTATTTTGTTTATATCTATGGAATCTACTGCTGTTCCAGTAATATTTATGTTAGCTATAGGAATAGGAATTATATATAACTTAGGTAGTAATATATTCCTTGGACAAATATCTTATATAACCAAGGCATTAGCAGCAGTATTACAATTAGGTGTTACAATGGATTATTCTATATTCTTGATGCATAGGTATGATGAAGAGCTTAAGAGCACAGAGAATAGAAAAGATGCAATAGCAAATGCTATTCAGGCAACAATGGTATCTATAACAGGTAGTTCACTTACAACAGTTGCAGGATTTTTAGCATTATGTACTATGGTTTTAGCACTTGGAAAAGATATAGGATTAGTAATGGCTAAAGGAGTAATTTTAGGAGTTATTTGTTCTATAACAGTATTACCATCATTTATATTGATTTTTGATAAATTAATTCATAGGTTTAAACATAGAACTATATTACCTGATTTTAAGAATGCTCCTAAGATAGTTACTAGATTTCCTAGATTATTTGTACTATTATTCTTTATAATTTTAATCCCTGCAGTTATTGGTAATAATAATGTTAATGTTTATTATAATTTGACAGAAAGCTTACCTAAGGATATGGATTCAATAGTTGCGTTAAATAAAATGAAGAAAGAATTCAATATGACAACAACTCATTTCATTTTAGTAGATGATTCAATAGAACCATATAGGACAGAAAAAATGGTAAAGGATTTAGAAGGATTAGATGGAATGACTAGTGTTATTGCTTATGATAAATTTATAGGTCCTGTTATTCCAGAAGATTTTCTTCCTGATGATGTAAAAGATATTTTTAAACAAGGAGGCTATAATTTAATAATTGCAAATTCATCTTATAAAGCAGCAACAGATGAAGAAAACAATCAGATAGATAAGATGAATAAAATAATTAAATCATATGATAAGAATGGAAAGATAGCCGGTGAAGGTGCATTAACTAAGGATTTAGTAGAAATTGCAGATGTAGATTTTAAAAATGTATCAATAGTATCAATATTGGCAATATTTATAATCATTTTATTAATATTTAAATCAATAACTATACCTATTATTTTAGTTTCAGTTATTGAACTTGCAATATTTATAAATATGGGAATTCCATATTATACAGGAACAGTAATACCATTTATAGCTAGTATTGTAATAGGTACAATACAGTTAGGTGCTACAGTTGATTATGCAATACTTATGACCTCAAGGTTTAAAGAAGAATTGGAAAATGGTCATGACAAAAAAGAGGCTGTTAAGATTGCTGTATTAACATCAACTAAGTCGATAGTTACTAGTGGATTAACATTCTTTGGTGCAACAGCAGCAGTTGCTTTAGTATCAGATATGGAATTAATAAGTAGTTTGTGCGTATTAATATCTAGGGGTGCAATAATCAGTATGTTAGTTATTATATTTATTTTACCTTCATTTTTACTTGTATTTGAAGGAGTTATTCGAAGAACAACTATTGGTTGGCCCAAGAAAAAAGAAGTAGCACAAGATGCTAATAGAGCTTAGGAGGGAATGAATTATGAGAAGTTCAATGTCAAAAAAGATAGTTGCTTTAGTACTAATAGCAACTATGTCAAGTGGGTATGTAGTTTCAGCAGCTACTGCTGAAGATAATAAAAGTGATATAGAAAAAAGTGAATCAGTATATGTTAACTTAGATAGTAATGGAGATGTAGAAAAGACAACAGTTTCTAACTGGCTTCATAGTACTAATGGAAATATAAAGAATTATAGCGATATAAGTGAATTGGATAATATTGTTAATATAAAATCTAAAGACAAGCCAACTATTTCAGGAGATAAATTAAAATGGAATGTAGATAGTAGTGATATTTATTATCAAGGTACTACAGATAAGAAGTTACCTATAGATGTTAATGTAACTTATTATTTAAATGGGGAAAAGATTTCAGCTGATAAGTTAGCAGGTAAATCTGGTAAGGTAAAAATAGCAATAGAAGTTGTTAATAATGAATATGAGGAAAAAGAGATAAGTGGAGAAAAAAGAAAGATATATACACCATTTTCAACTGCACTTGAAGTTACTTTCCCGACATCTCAATTTTCATCATTAAAAACAGATAATGGAATTATGGTTTCAGAAGGTAATAATACTATTGTAACTTTTGTGGCATTTCCAGGATTAAAGGATAGTTTAAATATTGATGAAAATTCAGATTTAGATTTAGATGTTAATTTAGATAGTAAGATTACAATAGAGGCAGATGTTGAAAAATTTAGCTTAGGACCTATAATGGTTGTAGCAACTCCTGAATTACCAGATTTAGATAAATTAGACACAGCTAGTACAATAGATGAATTACAAAGTTCATTAGATGAACTAGGAAGTGCAAGTAATAAATTAGTAGATGGAACAAATAAGTTATATAATGGAATAGATTTGGCAGTAAACAAGTTAAATAGCACTCTTGCAGTTGTTAAAAGTGATGCTAAAATGAATGAAATTATATCTATTATGAATAATAGTTCTAAAGTCCAAAAAACTAGAAAGGTAATAGATGATGCATATTATGCAAAAGATTTAGATACAGCAGAAGCTAAGAAGATGTTAAACATGTTAACTAATGAAAATGCGTATAAGATAAGTGCATTAACAGGAGATCTTAGAACAGTATATATGTATAGAGATTTATTAAATCAAACACTAACATTAGCTAACAAGTTACAATCAGATAGTGAATTTAATGAATTATTACAAAAGGCTACTACATTAAATAATGCATATTTAGGATTAAGTGATAATGGTAAAGTTGCTTTAAATAGTATGACTTCAATGATGACACCTCAAACACTAATAGGATTAAAGAAAATAGTTAGTGATTACAAGACTGTGGAAAATGATTTTGGAACTTCGAGTACAACATTAGAGGCTACTATAGCTCAATGTCCTGGTAATACATTACAAGAAAAAACAATGGCATTTATGACTGGATTAAATAATTCATTAGATGTTACTAAAAATCTCATGAGCAATGATACAATTACTCTTCTACAATCATTAAGTTCTGATATGACTGATTATACTATGTCATATTTAACATTAAAATCAATATTAGCTTCTAATATAATGACAAAGGATCAATTAAAACAAGTAATTTCTGCTGTATATGGTTCAAATGCTGAATTAGTTACAATGCTTACTGGTTATATAGATGGAATAACACAAGATGATTTAAGCGCAGCAGCAATACAAACAGATATTGCGAAAATACAAGCATATAGAAATAGTCTTCCAACATTAATAACAGGAGTAAGTTCATTATCAACAATGTCTCCGCTAATTAATGCTATAGCAAGTGATATGTCTGATTCTAATAAATTACAACATGTAGCAACATTATTAGCAGAAATAAAAGATCCAACAACAGATGAATTATTAGATTCTTTAGGAAGTGCACTTGTAAGTTTCAGTGATGAAGATTTAGTTGCTCTTTCTAACATGCTAACTTCTTTAAGTGGTATTACAGAATCATTGCAGAAAAATCAAGAAACATTACAGCAAATTAATACATTATTAGAAGGATTAAACAACAATCAAAATTTATTAAAAGATATGAATAAATTCAATGAAGATTTAACAAGCGCTGATAGTTTGATATCTCAAATGAATAGTTCAATAGGCAATATGAATGCTGCTAGTTTAATGCAAATGAAATCATTAGGTAACAACTTATTATCAATGCAACAAGACTTAAAAGATAGTGAAGATATTCTTAGAATAACTAAAGAGGCGTTACAGCAAGGCAATGTAGATAGAGCAAAAACATTAATGGCATCTCTTCCTACTTTAGAAAGTAAGATAGGAGAACTTAAATCTGGTAGTAAGACTTTATATGATGGTATGAAAAAGTTTAATGATGAAGGTATAAATAAATTATGTGATACTGGAGATAAAGCAATTACAGATATAGATGATTTGATGGCTGTAAAGGACGAGGTAGTAGCTCAATCTAAAGAATATGATACATTTAGTGGTAAGAGTGAAGACACTAGCGGTAAAGTAAAATTCATAATGAAAACTGCAGAGATAAAATATACTGAAAAAGATAAAGATAGTAGTAAAAAGAAAACAGAAGAAAAAGGATTTATTGCATGGATTAAGAAACTATTTAATATAGATTAATGTTAGATAAATTATATTTTGCAATAATTAATATCAAAATTATATGTTTAAGTAAATAATATAATATGTATAAAATCCAATGTTATTTGGTTTAATTAATATTATGTTTACTATTAGTATCAATATTATATGTTTTCATAAATAGCATAATTTCATTAAGTATTTCTAAATATAAAAAAATAAGGTATTATTGTTAGATAACTTATGTTTTATAATAATTAATATCAAAATTACATGTTTAAGTAAATAATATAATATCATTAAGTATTTACTAATATAATAAAAAAGAGTAAAGATTCCTAAATACTATAAACTCGCTAAAGCTCAAACAGTATAGTATTTTTAACGGGATCTTTACTTTTTTATTATAAGAAATACTAAATTCTATTATAGATAATTTACTTAAAGCAATAATTTGATATTAATTAACTGAAAAAATAAGTGATTAAAAATAAACTCAATAATTACATATCTATGGTTAATAAATAACCTAATTGAGGGTTACCATCTACCAATCCTATTATATATAATGTGTAGAATTTATCTGAGTTTAATTGTAAGTTGTTAATGATTTTATTAGTGCTATAATTAGAGCTCTCTTTTATTGATAATATGAAGTCATAATTGTCAGCATTTAATTCATAATAGTTAGTTGTTTCTAAGTATTCTACATCATTAAATAATGTTTTTCCATTAGGCATTTTTAAACTTATTAAATTACTATCTGTAGAAAGGTTTATGAAACGTAAGTTAGATGCTCTTGGGTTATTTGTACTTTTACCATCAATTAAGGTAAAGCTAACTAGGCTACCTTCATCTAGAATTAAACTTGTAGTAGAGTAAGTTTGAGGTAATAAGACAATATCTTCAGATGATATAGGATTATCCTTTTTACCATTTTCATAAACTTCAATTTTATAATTGTCGGGTTCTACTGTTATATATTTTGAAATATCAGAAAATGATAAATTATCAATTATCATTTTGCCATTTGCATAAATATCTACACTAGGTGCTCCAGCAGCAGCATGTAGAATTCTGAGCTGACATGTTAGTTTAGGTAATGATGCTCTAAGCATTTAAATCCTCCTTATTGTTTGAATTATAGTCTATAGTAAGGCTTATTATGCGTTTTATTAGTAATTTCTGAATTGGATATGGGACATTATATGCTTTTAATAAGTTAAAGGTTTTTGGATTATTTTGCTCTATGTTATTGAAAATTTCTTCAATATAATCATCACTATCATTTCTAAGAGCATCTATATCTCTATCTATGTTTAAGTCAAAATCCTTTAAACAATCAAGGATTCTAGGAGGATTATTTAAAGTATTTGAATAAAAAGGAGTATTGTTATTGTAATAGCCCATATTCATACTACCCATACTGCTTGAAGAGGAATTATTATTTTGTTTTGAGGAATCCTTGTTATATGAATATAAAATATCATCATCATTATTATTAAGATCCATGTTTGTATTGTCAGGAGTTATATTTAAATTGTTACCTGGTAATTGAGGAATAATATTTAAGGGGGGCATATTCATGTTATTTGGATAAAAGTAAATAGGTATCCATCCAAGTAAAGGATTATTTATTTTCATATTAAAATTTGTTTTAAAGGTTGTAAACATCATATCATCATTTCTAGAATCATTATTTATTTTCTTTGGTTGATATCTTTCAGCTGGAATCATTAGAAACCTCCATGTAATTTATTATTATTAGATATATGTTGTATTTTGAAATAATAGAACAAGTAGGATTAAGTAACAATGTGTAACAAATTGAATATATTGTAGAAGGGGAGGTGATATTTTAGATGAAATTTGATTTTGATAAATTGATAATGGGAATAAACACAAAAGTAAATACAAATACTAAAGGTAAAATAAAAAACATTAATTTTGATAATGCTGCTACAACTCCACCATTTTATAGAGTTCTTGATACAATGAGATTCTTGAGTAATTATTATGGCTCAATAGGAAGAGGTGCAGGGCAGAAATCTGAGATAACTAGTAGAGTATATAATTATATAAGAGAATATATGTTAGATTATTTTAATATAGCTAATAAAGAAGAATATACAGTTATATATGTCAATAATACTACAGATGGTATTAACAAGCTTGCAAGAAGTTTAATAAAAGATAAAGATGAAGTTGTTATAGCAACTAGAATGGAACATCATTCTAATGATCTTCCTTGGAGAAAAGTGTGTAAAGTCGATTATATTGATATAGATGAAAATGGTAGACTTAAGGTGGATACATTAGATAGAAAACTTAAAGATTATAAAGGAAAAGTAAGATATGTGGCGGTAACAGGAGCATCCAATGTTACTGGTTATATAAATGATATTCATAAAATAGCAAGGATTAGTCATAAATATAATGCAAAGGTGATAATAGATGGTGCTCAGCTTGTACCACATGCAAAAATAGATATGATAGGAGACAACAGGGATGATGAGATAGATTTTTTAGTTTTTTCAGCACATAAGATATATGCACCATTTGGAGGTGGCGCTATTATAGGAAGAAAACAAGATTTAAGAGAGGCATCTCCATTTAATGAAGGAGGAGGCACAGTTAATTTAGTATTAGATGATAAAGTTATATATGCAGATGTTCCAGAGAAGGAAGAGGCAGGATCTCCTAATTATTTTGGAGCGGTAGCCATGGCAGTAGCATTAGAAGAGATGGATAAAATTGGTTTCGGCTATATTGAGAATAAAGATAAAGAATTAAAGAACTTATTGATGGAAGGATTAAAGTCTATATCTAGAGTACAAATGTATGGAGATATTGATAATTATAATGATACGACAGGAATAGTTATTTTTAATATCAAAAATATATTTCATGAAGATGTAGCTGAAATTTTGTCAAAGGAATATGGAATATTTGTTAGATCTGGGTGGTTTTGTGCACATCCTTATTGCAGAAGGTTAATGGGAATGGATGAAGCATCATCTAGTGCTTTCTTAAAAGAACCAAATGGTAGAATGCAAGGAATGATTAGAGTTAGTTTGGGAATATACAATAATAGAGATGAAGTGGAATATTTTCTAAATACAATTGAAGATATATGTAAAAAAAATAAATAATACAATAAGGGGTTTTTGTTATGAGTAGAAAATGTGAGAGATGTAATTGGGAAGTTACAATAAAGTATTTGGCAAAACAAAAATCATATGATGAAATACGATGTTATAATTGTGGAAGAATATTAGAAGTTATTCCTATAAGTAAGCTTATGACTATAATATATTTTTTTATAGGTTTTCTTATAATTCTATCATTACCAATAGGAAAGTTACTAATAATAGTTATAGAGATTTTATGGATAATAATTTCGTATAATTATTTGCCTTTAATTATGTATATGTATAGAAATAAACAAGATGAAGATATATAATATATAATCTTCATCTTGTTAGATGTTACTTAGTGAATACCTTGAAGTCAGGTAATTCACCTAATAATGGTTTAAAATAATTATAAGCTTCTTCAGTTATATTATTACATTCTTCATTTATCCATTTATCAGGGAAATATTTAACGTTATTTGCAACTTTATCAGCTTCAACTAAGAAGAAAGAGCTTTTGTATGGTATGTTGTTTTCTCTCTTTATGGCAACCATATATCCATTATTGCCTTCAAGAGCATATTTTAACGCTTCATATCCAGTATTAAATGCTTCTTCAATATCTATTTCAGAAGAACAGTGCATAGCACATCTTTGAAGAACTCCTAATTCTAGAGCTTTAACTCTGTTAGTTATACCAGCATCTATTATAAGTTTCTTTAATGCTTCACCAACACCACCTAGTTGAGAATGACCAAATTTATCATGAGATAGAGCTTCTACTTCATTTATGAATTTTCCTTCGGCATTCTTGATACCTTCAGAAACAACTATGTAGACATGATTTTTTTCTTTGAATTTTTTTTCTACATCTTTTAAGAATTGCTCTACATCAAAAGGTTTTTCAGGTAGATATATAAAATCTACTACAGGATCACCTAGATATTTTGCTGTACATGCAGAGGCAGCTAGCCAACCTGTATCACGTCCCATTGTTTCAAGTATAAATATACCATTGTTAATATATACAGAAGAATCCAAATATGTTTCTAACACTGATATAGCTATGAATTTTGCAGCACTAGCAAATCCAGGGGTATGATCAGTTAACATAAGGTCATTATCTATTGTTTTAGGTACACCTATAAAATTTATATTTAAGTTCTTTTCGGCAGCATATTTACCAAGCTTTGCAGTTGTATCCATAGAATCATTTCCGCCAACATAGAAGAATGTTTTTATGTCTAATTCTGTAAGAATCTTTAATAATTTATCATATTCTTCTGTAGAGTCTTCTAGATTTTTCATTTTGTATCTACAAGAACCTAGACCAGAAGATGGTGTATATTTAAATTCATTTAATTCTTCATGAGGAATACAAGATAAATCAATAATATGGTTATCTAGAATTCCTTCTATACCATTGATTCCACCGTAGATTTTATCATAGGCTTTTAGTTGTTCATTTGCCTTTATCAAACCTACAACACTTGAGTTTATTACGGAAGTAGGACCACCTGATTGAGCTATTATACAATTCGCCATTATAGAAAACACTCCTTATACTTATGTTATTAATTTTATAATTTACATTAATACTATACAATAAATGAAATTGATAATAAAGTTATTTTGTGAAAAAGTAAAATTAAATTGCATAGAAATCATTTTTAATAAATAAAACTAATTATAAGAAATTATTTATAGTGAGGTCTTATGAAGATATATGTTGTTATACTTATAGGAATTGCATTAGCAATGGATGCAGCAGGAGTAAGTTTAGCTATTGGATTAAAAGAAGAGCTAGATGAAGAAAAATCAAAATATATTTGGACTTTTGGAATTTTTCAAGCATTATTTACTTTTTTAGGTGGGGAAGTAGGTATATATTTTTCTAGATACATTGCAAGTATACCTTCTATAATAGGAGGAATATCGTTAATTATAGTTGGAAGCGTTATGGTGATAAGTGGTAAGAAAAATGATGAAGAAAAAGAGGGGATTAATAAAATGATTATACCGCTTGGAATATCTGTTAGCATTGATGCTTTAGCTATAGGTTTTACTATATTTAATAAATTTAGTTTTGGTACTCTAATATGTTATGGTGCAATCATTGGATTAATTACTATATTATTGTGTGAGTTTGCATTTATTGTATCTAAACAAGCTAGAAAAATATTTTTTATAAAGAAGTATGGAGAGTATTTAGGTGGAATAATATTATTATGTTTTGGACTTAAGATGATTATAGAAAATTTGATTTAAGCTATGAATAAAAAAAATAATTAAGGGCATAATATAATATGTAGTTGCAAGCAATAAACGTAACTTCTACAGTATTTAATTCAGTTTTACTTATAATTTATATTTTAGTGTCATTACTTATATATCTTTCTATGTATGCTTGCAACTATATTTTATGTGATAAATTTAAAAACTTAAGATAATATACTATAAATGGACAAACTAAAAATAACTATAATGCTTATGTGATTACAATATAATAAGATTAGGAAAGCAATCATTAGTTATTTAAATTTTTGTCCTTAATGGAAGGTTATTTCTCCACTTAGTACTGTTTTTGTTTCTCCATTTTCAGTACGAACTACAAGACAGCCATCATCATTTATTCCTATACAGTGAACCTTTTCTTTATTTCTAGGAGTTATAAGATAAGCTTCTTTATCTAGTATTATTGAATTCTCCTTACATATCTTAACAATATTTTTATAATTACCATTTATAATTAAGTCATTATAGTATGTTTCGAATATATTTAAGAATTTTGCTACGAATTCATTTCTATCATAAGTATGATTGAATTCAGTTCTTAATGAAGTTGCTTTTTCATGTAATTCTTCTGGAAGCTTCTCTATAGGAAAGTTAACATTTATTCCTATACCTACTATGAGATAATTAATTTTATCCATATCTGATTTCATTTCAGTTAGAATACCACAGATTTTTTTACCATTTATATATATGTCGTTAGGCCATTTGATAAGTGAATTTATTCCCATATCTTTTAGAAGTGTAATAAGTGCAGCACCTGCAAGCTGAGTTAATTTGCTAGCATTTTCAGGCTCAATATTAGGCTTTAGTATAAGGGACATCCATATGCCCCCGATAGGAGATTCAAAGACTCTTCCTAGTCTTCCTTTTCCACCAATTTGTTTTTCAGAAACTACTAGGCTTCCATCTAGAGCTTCATCAGCTAATGTTTTGGCAATTTCATTAGTTGATACTACTTTATCATAATGATATATATTTCTGCCTATGAATTCAGTGTTAAGATGCGAATTAATTAAATCTTGGTTAAGAATATCAGGTTTAGATAATAACTTATAGCCTTTTTTTGATACACCTTCTATTTCGTAGCCAGCTTCCTTTAATGTTTTTATTTGTTTCCATATAGCAGAACGAGACACATTAAACATATTGCTTATTTCCTCACCTGAAACATAATCATCTCTACCCATCAATAATTGTAATAATTTGACATTCATTTCATAACCTCCCTAAATAAATTCTTACAAAAAAATTGTGAAATCTTAAAATAATGTTACTTATCTTGAATTAATTAATAATAAATTGTATAATAAAACAAGTTCAAATGCAATATATTTAATTAGGCATTAAGGAAAAATACAAGTTGTATTTAGGTTTGAATGCAACAAATATATTTTAGAGAGGACGATAGGTAAAGAAATAATAAAATGAGAAGAAGAAAAGAAAGAAAAATCAAAAAATTTAGTTGGAAGATGTTTATTGGATTCGTTATTTTTGAATTTATTTTTTCAGCAGTAACAGCCCCTTTTGTCCTTTTATACGGACCTTTTGAAACAGCAAAGAAAACTTTTGTAGGAACAGCAATGGGGTCGATGCATTATCAATGGTTAGCAACAACATTCTTATCTCAAGATAAGATAGATGATATATTAGGTAAGAATAAAACAACTACAGACTATAAACAAGATACGTCATTAATAAGTATTAATGCATCTGAAGATGACGTTACACATGTAGAACGTCAGAACATTGAAGGAGAGAATTATAGTGGAATAGCACTTATTATAAGTAATCCTTATAAGGTACATGTTGGAGTATCACAGAAGCTTTCATGTATAACAGGTAAGGAAACAGGAGAAGGACAGAAAACCTCTCAGATAGCCAAGGCCTATGATGCAATAGCAGCTATTAATGGAGGATCTTTTGCTGATGACAGTGGTGCAGCAGCATGGACTCAAAATGGTGGAAATCCTAGAGGCGTTATAATATCTTATGGAAAAACTATATATACTGATGTTGATAGATTTAATACACAATTAGATGTTGCAGCTATTAATAGTAGTGGCCAACTTATGGTGGGTAAATATACTCTAGAGGAGCTAGAATCTTCAGGAGTACAAGAGTGCTTGAATTTTGGACCTGCACTTATAATTAATGGGGTAAAGCAATCTGTATCAGATATAGGTAATAGACCTAAAGCTATGATAGGGCAGAGAGCTGATGGAGCTATAGTGTTAGTAGTACTTGATCCTAAAAGTGGGGGTACTTTCGCAGCAACTATATATGAAGCTCAAGATGTAATGGAGAAGTTAGGCTGTGTTAATGCAACTAACTTAGATGGAGGAAAATCAACTACAATGGTATATAATGATGAAGTTATTAACAATCCAACATTTGCTACAGGTGAGAGAAAGATAGCATCAGGATTTATTGTAGAGAAGTAGTTAGGAGGATAAGTTAATGAAGAAACTTAAGTCGATAGTCATATGGGCTATGTTGTCAATAATGCTTCAATGTGTAGTTTTATTGTACTTTGACAAGGTGAAGTTTAAAGAAACAAAAGCTTCTGATATAAAGATATCAAGTGTTGAAAATAAAAAACAAGAAGGAAAAATTAATTATTCTATTCCAGATGGAATTGACGGAGTTAAAATATCAGATGATGGAAAATATCTTGCATATATTCAAGATGGAAAATTTATGGTCGTTGATTTAAATAGTTTAAAAACCGAAAATTCAAAGCAATCTATTAATCCAGATACAGCAACAAGAGAGATAATTACAGGTGATAGTGATAATTATGGTGCAGAAATAATGTACTATAAATGGATACAAGATGAAGATTTCTTAATAATAGTTGAAAAAGTCTATAAGAATTCATATTCTTCAGTTCTTAAGCTTATAACATATAATGTTAGAAATGATGAGATTCATGATATGAGTGAGTTATGTACTTACAAAGAAGGAATGGTAGTTGATAATATAGTATGTTCATTAGGTAGCGGAACAAATTATGTAGGAATAAGTAGAGATGGGTATAATTCTAACATATATAGAATAGACATAAATGAAGATATGAGTAAGATAACTTATAATTTACCTTCACTTGGTAATTTTGCTGCAGTAGAAGATTATGATATATTAGTGTTTGAAGATTCTCTTAATAAATTATTTTATTATTATACAAATGGAAATACAAAGAGTATTCCAATAGAGAATTCTAATAATTTAACTTTAATAGGTGTAGATAATGATAAAAAGGTATACTTAGGAGAAATGTCAGGAGAAAAAATAAACAAGATTGTTTATGGTGAGTATGATACTGATACAAGTACTTGGAATAGTATAGAATTAGATAAGGAAAAAGATATTTCAGATATTATATTAGATTCTGAAGGAGATATACTTATTAATGATAATCTAACAGGTACTATAAAAAATATGAGTAATAATAAAGAGTTGTCTTATGAAGGAAAATTAATAAGTATAACTAATGAATATGTGTGTACTGAAAACAATGGTAAATTAGTTTTAAAGAGTTTAACAGATTTAAATAGTTAAAAACATTTTGAGCCTTAAGAAAATATTTTCTTAAGGCTCAAATTAAATTATATTTGCTATAGCTATATGGGATAAGGGGATTGCAGAGTGAAAATTATAAAGAGATTATTTGTATGGGCACTGATATCTATAATTATGCAGGTATCAGTATTTTGGTATTTTGACAAGATAAAATTTAAGTATACAGATGATATTAAAATCCAAAAGGTAGAAGGTTATGATGAGGAAGAATTTAAAGAAATAGATAACTCTATATTAAAAGAAGCAATAGATATTGAAGTATCAGATGATGGAAAATATATATGTTATAGGCAAGATGAAAAGGTTATGATATATGATGTTTATAGAGAAGAAGGTAGGAAAATATTATCTGATGCACAACAAAATATATTATATTATTCTTGGATTGTAGATGAAGATATACTTATGGTTATAGAGAAAGAACTTTCGCAAGATAATATAGAATATATAAAAGTTTCAACCTATAATGTTAAGAATAATTTACAAAAAAATATAACTAATAATTTATGCGAGTACATTGATGGTATGACAATAAGTTCTATACAAGTATCAATAGGAGCAGGTACTACTTATATAGGAATAAAAGCAAATGAATATGATTCATACTTATATAAGATAGATATTAATGATAATTCGTGTAGAATTGGATATTATGTAAGTGATATAGGTATAATGCAAACTGTTGAAGGTTATGACATATTAGTTTATGAAGATGCATTAAATAAACAAGTTTATTATTATGAAAATGGAAAAAATGATGTTATAAATACTCAATATATAGATTCAATTAAATTAATTGGAATTGATAATGAAAAAAATATATACATAGGTGAAGTTCAAAATAATAAGATTAATAAAATTGTATATGGACCTTACAATTCTGAGTATTCAACATGGAAGAATGTAGATTTAGATGCTTCATTAAATTGCGAAGATATAATATGTACTAGAAATAATAAATTATATCTAAAAAGTAATAATAAGCTTATAAATATAGTTACTAATGAAGAACTAGAATATAAGGGAGAACTTCTACAAGTTACATCAAATGTTATATGTAGCTTATATGAAGACAAGATAATAATTAAGAATTATATATAATTATGATATTTTTGTTGAAAATATTACAAGAATTATTTAAAATATATTAATGTTGAAAAAGTAAATTATACAATAAGGAGAAAAGAATGAGACTAAGAAAAAAATGGTGGGCTAGACCTGAGTTAGAAGCAAGTGATATCTTTATACAAGATCCAAGAAGTCTTAAGGGCAGATGGAATGAAGAATTTAAGAATGATAATCCTATACACTTAGAGTTAGGTTGTGGAAGAGGTAAATTCTTAAAAGAAAAATGTGAGAAATATCCTGATATAAATCATATAGCAGTAGATCTTAAGGACGAAGTTTTAGTATATACACTTAGAACTGTAAAATCATCTGAAAGAGAGCTTACTAATGCTAGAATTGTTGCACTTAATATTGCATTTATAGCTGAATTATTTGACAAAGATGAGATAGATAAAATATATATTAACTTCTGTAATCCTTGGCCTAAAGATAGACATAATAAGAGGAGACTTACTCATACAAAATTCCTAGAGGAATATAAAAAATTTCTAAAGAAAGGGTCTCAAATTTGGTTTAAGACAGATGATAGAGGTTTATTTGATGATTCTTTAGAATACTTTAAAGAAAGTGGTTTTAGTTTAGATTTTGTTACATATGATTTACATAATTCCGATTTTAAGGATAATATAATGACAGAGTATGAAACTAAGTTTACTGGAATGGGAATGAAGATAATGGGATTAGTTGCAACATTACAATAATTTTCAATGTATAACTTATTAGTAAATCCTTATTGACAGTAAAAATATATATTTGTATAATAAAAAAATAGGAAAATATAATAATAATCGTAGATGAGAAGAGTAATTTTAGTTGAGTTGTAAGCGAGCAAGGAATTGGTGTGAGCCTTGTGAATAAGCTAGGATGAAGAGAGCCTCGGAGATATTCATTGTTATTAATTTAGTGATGAATCGCAGATTTATACTGTGTTGACAATAAAAGTGGCAATTACTGCAATTAGAGTGGTACCGCGGAATATATTCCGTCTCTTTATTTTTATAAAGAGGCGATTTTTTTAGGAGGATTAAGATGGATTATAAGAAGAAGATAGCTGAACTTTTAGCAGCAGAAGTAGATTTAGATAAGGAAACAATAGAGCAATTAATAGAGATTCCACCAAGAGCTGAGATGGGAGATTATGCTTTTCCATGTTTCCAATTGGCAAAAGTACTAAAAAAAGCACCTAATATGATAGCAGCAGAATTAAAAGATAAGTTAAATTTAGATGGATTTGAGAAAATAGAGAATTTAGGACCTTATGTTAACTTTTTTGTTGATAAAGGTGTGTTTACTAAAAATACTATAGAGAAGATACTTATAGAAAAGGACAATTATGGTTCTTCGAATGTAGGAGAAGGAAAAACAGTATGTGTTGAATATTCATCACCTAACATAGCAAAACCTTTCCATGTTGGGCATTTATTCTCAACTGCAATAGGTAATTCATTATATAGAATGTTCAAAAAAGAAGGTTATAATGCAGTAGGAATTAATCATTTAGGAGATTGGGGAACTCAATTTGGTAAACTTATATCTGCATACCATAGATGGGTTGATGAAGAAGCATTAGAAAAAGATCCAATAAAAGAATTATTAAGAATCTATGTAAAATTCCATGAAGAAGCAGAAAAAGATCCATCACTAGAGGATGAAGGAAGAGCTTATTTTAAGGCTTTAGAAAATGGAGATAAAGAAGCAGAAGCATTATGGAAGAGATTTAGAGATTTAAGTTTAAAGGAATTCGAGAGAGTTTACAATATATTAGGCGTAACATTTGATTCCTATGCAGGTGAAGCTTTCTATAATGATAAGATGGATGCTGTAGTAGAAGAATTAAAAGAGAAGAATATATTAGTTGAGAGTAATGGTGCTCAAGTAGTAATGCTTGATGATTATAATATGCCACCATGTATAGTTGTAAAAGCTGATGGAGCATCTATATATGCAACTAGAGATTTAGCTGCTGCAATGTACAGAAAGAAAACTTATGATTTTGATAAGAGTATATATGTTGTAGGTTCACCTCAAGCACTTCATTTCAAGCAAGTATTTAAGGTATTAGAATTAGCAGGTAAGGAATGGGCAAAGGATTGTGTTCATGTTGGATTTGGATTAGTTAAATTTGCAGATAGAAAGTTATCAACTAGAAAAGGTGAAGTTGTACTTCTAGATGATTTATTAAGAGAAGCAACAGAAAAGACAATGGAAGTTATGAATGAAAAAAATCCAGACTTAGAGAATAAGGAAGAAATAGCTCAAAAGATAGGTGTCGGTGCAGTAGTATTCACTTATTTAAAGAATTCAAGAGAGAAGGATATAGTATTTGATTGGAAGGAAATGCTTTCATTTGAAGGAGAAACAGGACCATATGTACAATATTCTTATGCTAGAGCTAACAGTATACTTAGAAGAGCAGAGAATTTAAGCACAGAAGTAGATTATAGTTTATTAACATCTAAAGAGGAATTTGAACTTATTAAAACATTAGAAAACTTTAATAAACAGATATTACTTGCTATAGATAAGTTAGAACCTTCAATAGTTACTAGATATGTTATAGATGTAGCTAAGTGCTTTAGTAAGTTCTATGCTGCACATTCAGTACTTAACTTAGAAGATGAAGTGTTAAAAGCAACAAGAGTGAAGTTAGTTGAAGCTACATGTCAAGTTATAAAGAATGGATTAGAATTAATAGGTATTGATGTAGTAGAAAAAATGTAATAAACAAAAGGGTGGAGAGGTTTATGATACTAGATAAAGGAATTAAGTATAAAGACCTATTAATATTTGCTCTTATAGCTATTGTAGGTTGGAAACTCATAGATAATTATGAATACTTTTTTGATATGCTAGGAAAATTATATGGAATTATATCACCATTTATATATGCAGCTGCATTTGCATATATGCTTAACCCTATAGTTAAGTTCTTTCATAGGAAACTTAAACTAAAAAAAGGGTTAGCTATACTTATAACTTATCTTATAGTTGTAGGACTTATAACTATTGCAGTTATATTTGTAGTTCCTAACTTGATTGATAGTATTATATCATTAAGTTCAGATATACCTAGTTATATGAAGAAGGTTCAGAAATTTGTAAATAATTTAATGAACAATGATAAGATTAGTAATGTTATATATGATTTAGGATTAGATAATTATCTTACTGATTTATCTTCAACATTAGGAGATATAATGTTAAAAGTACTTAATTATTTAGCAACATCAATATTCAGTATAGCTACTAATATAATAAAGGTTTTATTAGGATTTTTAATATCTATATATGTTTTGATAGATAAGGAAAAAATAATTATTCAAACTAAAGTATTAATTAATATTATATTTAAAGAAAAATTAGGATCTAATATTGTTAGAGTAATTAGTGTATACAATAAGATGATAGGTTCTTATGTAGGTATAAAGGCGATAGATTCTATAATAATAGGAGTTATAGCTTTTATAGGGCTTACTATTATAAGAGCTCCATATGCTGTGATAATAGCTCTTGTAGTTATGGTAACCAATATGATTCCTTACTTTGGACCATTAGTTGGTGAATTGGTAGGTGCATTTATAGGTATATTCCAATCACCAGGTATGGCATTTATGATATTAGTATATTTACTTGCTGTACAACAATTTGATGCATGGTTCTTAGATCCTAAGTTAGTAGGAAATAAAGTTGGAGTTAGTCCATTAGTTCTTATATTTGCTGTAACATTAGGTGGGGGAATAGCAGGGGCACTAGGTATGTTACTTGCAAGTCCTACAGCAGCAACTATTAAGATATTTTATGATAAGAAGATAGAGAAGTATAAGCAAAAGCATCCAGAGGAAGTTATGGATGAAGATGAAATAATAGAAGAGAATAAAAAAGAAGAAAAAAAGAAATAAAATTAAATTAGTAATATCAACATTATAATATATAATATCATTAAGTATTTTTAAGATACTAAAAATAAGTAAAGATCCCTAAATGCTATAAAATCACTAAAATTCAGACAGTATAGCATTTTATATGGGATCTTTATTCTATAGGAAATACTCTTGACTATTATTTATAAATATTATGTAGTATTATTAAATAGACGAATTAGAATTAAAGAGGAGTTTGGTAAATGATTTAAAAAATAGGAGGGGATAAATGAATGAGATATATTATTTCTGATATACATGGACATTATAGAGAATATATTGAATTATTGAAAAAAATAAATTTTTCGCAAGAAGATAGGCTGTATATATTAGGGGATGTTGTTGATAGAGGCCCTCAACCTATAGAAGTATTACAAGACATTATGAAAAGGGATAATATATCGTATATCATAGGCAATCATGATTATGATTTTAAATGCTATATAGATAAATTAGGGTTTAATCTATGTAATTTTACTAATGAAGCAGACAAGTTTGAGTTTATATCGTGGTCTAGGGATGGAGGAATACCAACTATAGATGGCTTCCTGAATTTATCATGTGAAGAAAAAAATAACATATATAATTACATAAATAATGCTAGTGCATATGAGCAAATAGAATATAAAGAAAAAAAATATATACTTGTACATGCGGGAATTTCAAATTTTTGTGCAAACAAACTTCTAGAAGAATATAGTTATGAAGATTTCATATCAGAGAGAATAGATTATTCTAGAAGATATTATAAGGATGTTAATACATTCATTATAACTGGTCATACTCCTACTTGTTTTATACGACAAGATTCTAAAGCATTAGTATATATGGGGAATGGGCATATTGCTATTGATTGCGGATGTTCCTACATGGGAAACTTGGCAGCGTATTGCATAGAAACAGGTAAAACAGAGTATGTAGAAAATACAAATAAGATTAAGTAAATATTTTGTGAAAACATTAATATTCTCAGAAGAAGATAACTATTATTATTCATTAGGTCAATATATGATGAGCAAAATGATTTTATTTTAACTTGTACTATCTATATTCTAGCTCCAAGTGCTAGAAAAGCAATGTTAAATGGAGCTAAGTTTGAAAATTTATCATTTAAATGCATTGGAACAGAAAGTGGTAAATATGCAAAAACATGTTCAAATTGTAAAGAAACTTTTGAAGATTGCATTGATATAGGAGATGACAAATAGAATTATGAAAAAAGAATTAGAAGAAGTATTAAAAAAAGCAGGATGGTATGAAGGAAGAAACATAGATATAGAAGAAGACATAAGAGAAATGGAATGTGCAGGATTAGTATTCAATGAAAAAGCGAGAGAATTTTTAAGAGAGTATGGAAACTTAAAGATTACTGTTGAAAGTGAGTTTTTAAATGAGAGAAATACACATATTCATAATACTGAATTACTTGAAATGAAAAAATTTATGCATGGTAAATCAGGATATTGGTATTTAGAATGTGGAGATAAAGAACTGAAGAAGGAAATGGAATTAAGTCCTATTATACTTGTTGATAGTGGTAGATATGTTATCTATATGTCTAAGGATGGAAAGTGTTATTGGGAAAATTACTATTTTGCAGAGAATATAGAAGAAGCATTTTATAGAGTATTAACACTACATTTAGAAGAACAAGAGATAATTATAGATACATTAAAAACAGCAGGGTGGTATGAAGGAAGAAATATAGATATTACTCCTTGTGTTAAATGTATGGAAGAAGGAAGATTAGAAAATCCAGTAAATGAATATGCCCAAAAATTTTTAAAAGAATTTGGAGAACTAGATATAAATATAGAAACATACTTTGATGGGGAAAAAAGTATTCGTAATTATAATACTTATTCTAGTGAATTATCTAGGCATAACCAAATAGAGCTTAATTATATAGATTATTATAGAGAATTAGAATCAACACCTATAATAATAGGCAATAATTCCAACTATGCTATTTTTATGTCTAATAAAGGAATGTATTATTGGGAGAGAGGAATATGGGCTAATAATATAGAAGAATTATGGAGAGAATTACTAAGTGCAACAATAAGAGATAAGGAAAGGATATATTGTCAGTTAAAAGAAGCAGGATGGCATAAAGGAAGAAAGATAGATATATCAGATAGTATAGTACAGTTAATGAATAATGGCTTTAACATTAATAATAAAGCTAAGGAGTTTTTAGAAGTATATGGAGAGATGCTTATAGATAAGAAGTATATTCATTTTGGAAAGAGATATAATACAAAGTATTCATTATATACAAGGGATATTATAGATTGTATGTATAGTAATAAAGTAGAAAAGTTTCCATATAAACAAAATTCAACTCCTGTTATTTTAGTGAAGAAAGAGGATAAAGAATTTTTAATATATATATCAGAAACAGGTGAATTCTATGCTGAAGAGAAGCTTTTTGCAGAAAATATTGAACTGTTATGGCATAGATGTGTGCATGATTATAGCTATATAGATTAAATATATAATATTATTATCTGAACAGTAATTATGGACTTTAGTCTTGTGTTGAAACGAAGTGAAACATTAAACCACCTGCTATGCAGGTGGAGAGCAATAAAGGTTATACCAATGCTATGGCAGTGTATAAATCTATGAAATAATGTGCTATGTTCATTTTATTTTTATATTACATTTATTGCAATTACCACTATGATCGCAATGATCACAGTGGCCTTTTGCAGATGAGCGTATATTTTTTATTATAATAAACAATGCTAATATTACTATAAGTATAGTGATTATTATTTCCATATAATTCACCTCAAGTTATATTAATAAACCGCCTATATTGTATATCAAGAATGCAACTATCCATGCTAGAATTAATTGATATACAACAGAGAAGATAGTCATTTTAGTTCCGTACTCTCTCTTCATAACCCCAATAACAGATACACAAGGAGTATAAGTTAGTATAAATCCTAAAAATGCATAAGCTGATAAAGGGGTAAAGAATGTTAATAATGTATTTGTGAAATTACCAGCAAAGATAACCTTTAATGATGCTACTATACTTTCTTTTGCTAATAATCCTGATAATAATGCTACTGAAGATTGCCAGTTACCAAAGCCTACAGGCTTAAATATAGGTGCTATAAATGAACCTATTTTTGCAAGTATACTATCATTTATATTATCAACTAAACCATGTATGCTGAAGTTAGATAAGAACCAAATAACAACACTCATAGCAAAGATAAGTGTTCCAGCCTTCTTAACAAAATCTTTTCCTTTATCATATAATTGTCTACATATAGAATTAAAAGAAGGTATTTTATATTCAGGTAGTTCAATTATAAAAGGTTCTTCATCTTGCTTAAATAACGTATTTTTAAATATAATACCTATTATGAAAGCTAGAATTATACCTAATAGATATAGTGATGCAACAACTAACATTTGATGCTTCTTGAAGAATACAGAAGCAAATATTGTATAAACTGGTAGCCTAGCATTACATGACATCAGGGGTATAATAAGAGCTGTTAACTTTCTATCTTTTTCACTTTCTAGTGTTTTTGAAGTCATTATTGCAGGTACTGAACATCCAAAACCTACTATTAATGGAATAAATGCTTTGCCTGATAATCCTATTTTTCTCATAAGTTTATCCATTAAAAAAGCAACTCTTGCCATATATCCACTATCTTCAAGGATTGTTATACATACAAATAATGATAAAATAACTGGTAGTAATACTAAAACTCCGAAAACTCCAGATACAATACCATCAACAATTAACGATCTAAACCAATCAGAAGAATTTGCCATAATTGAATTCAAAAATGGAATAAGATGCGAATCAACTAAATTGCTTAATAAATCTGATAGAGGTTGTCCTACCCATGAAAAAGTAAATTGAAATGTTAGAAACATCATTAATATGAATATAGGATAAGCTAGATATGGGTTAAGAAGAATTTTATCTATCTTATCAGAAGTAGATTGAGAATTCTTATTTACATATTTGATGCATTGATTTAATGTAGAATTTATAAAATCATAAGCGGCTTTTTCACTTGCAAAGCTAAATTTAGAATTATCTTTATGTATAGGAATATCTCCTTTTAATGAAGATTTTAATTCTTGTATGCCTATTTTTCTAGAAGCTGATATTGGAACTACTTTTACATCTAATATATTTTCTAGAGTAGTGTAATCAATAATTACGCCTTTTTTTTCAGCTATATCTACCATATTTATAGCTAGTATAATAGGCTTGTTGAATTCTTTTAATTGAGTGGTTAGATATAGGTTTCTCTCTAAATTAGTACCATCAACAATGTTAAGTATAATATCAACATCATCTTGTTTTAAGTAATTTTTTGCAACCTTCTCTTCATTAGAAAAAGTATCCATAGCATATATTCCAGGAAGGTCTACAAGCTTAATGTTATCGAAATAACCTTCTTTTTTATCAACAGTAACTCCAGGCCAATTACCAACATATTGTTTTGAACCAGTTAGGGCATTAAATAGTGTTGTTTTACCGACATTTGGGTTACCTAACAAAGCAACAGTTTTCATATATTTCTCCCTTTTAAATAGTAATACTTATATTCTTAGCATCCTTTTTCCTTATAGCTAGATTAAATCCTCTAAAATATATTATTAGAGGGTCACCTAGAGGCGCTATTTCTTTTATAGTAACTTCAGTTCCTTGAATACAACCTAGTGCAGATAATCTCTTTGACAATTTAGGGTTGCCAGACACAGATTGGATTATTCCTGATTCACCTTTTTTTAAATCAGATAAGTGCATAACAATATCACCTCTTATTGATAATCAATAGCAATATGTTATCATTATTATAGCTAAAAGTCAATTGTATTCATAATATAACTAGTATTAAAGATTAAATTTTATATACTTAATCACATTTTCAATTTCTTATTATAATGGTATAATAAAAAAAGCTAAGCTATAAAATATGCGGAAAAGAGTGATAAGGTGATAATTAGAGAAAACACCATGAAAGTAGAAGATATTTCTCTAGATTATAGAATAGAAAGTGATGACGTTAAGTATAGTGCAGATGAAATGATATTCTTTGATTTAGAGCATTATGTATATAAAAAACCTAAATGTATAGGAGTATTTGGTGCATGTGTATATAGTAAGGAGAAAAAATCCTTAGAAGTAACACAATATATGATAGAGAATAAGTATGAAGTTATTGATATCCTACATTTAGCACATAGATATTTCATTGATATGAAAAATAATAATAAGAAAGCAATAGTTACTTTTTCGGGGAATAATGACTTTACTGTAATTAACTATTTATTTAAAAAATATAGCATAGAATATAACTTTGATGAAGAATATGATGCTATAGATGTGCAGAAAGAATATGAAAGGTATATGGGATCTTCTATAGGACTAAAGAATTTAGAGAAAAAATTTGAAATCTTTAGAGAAGGGGAAGTTATAAGTGGTTCTAATTTGGCTAAGACTTTTCATAAAGTATTAAAGGATGATACATATATAATGAGGATGCCGAAGGAGAAGATAGAGAAGATTTTATTATATAATGAACAAGATGTAGTTAATTTATATCATATACTTAATAGTTGGAAGAAATACATTACACCTGAAATAGTAGAAACATCTAATTCTAATGATAATGATAATAAGGACGAATAGCAAAGAAGATCACCTGAAATTTAATTTTAAGTGATCTTTTTTTTAATTTCTTTTATATATTTTATATCCATCTGAATATAGAATTATTGTATCATCTATATCAGTACGAAAATATGTTATTTTGTATTTTGATAGTAAATCTAGTATTTCTTTATTTGGATGAGAATATTCATTATCTTTTCCAACAGATATAATAGCAATAGATGGATTAACTTTTTGTAAAAAATTCACACTAGTAGAAGTATTAGATCCATGGTGACCTATTTTTATAACATCTGAATTAAGGTTATAATTTCTACTTAGTACCTCTTCTTCAACTTCAGTTTCTGCATCACCTGTAAATAAAAATGAAATTTTTTTATATTGAATTTTTATAATTGGCGAATAATTATTAGTATTTTCATATATCTTATTGTTAGGAGAAAATACAGAAAAGGATATATCTTTTCCGAGGTTAATGGATGGAGTAGAAGGATTTATTGTTTTGATTTTTATATTTTTTAATTTTAATGCATCTATCATATCTTCATATATTTTGCCAGAATAATTTACTTGTGGCATATAGAAATTATCTATGGAATATTTATTAATTACTTGAGCCATACCACCTATATGATCATCGTGTGGATGAGTAGCTATAACATAGTCGAAAGAGTGTATATTATACGAATCAATATATTTTATAAGATTAGAT
Organism: Clostridium sp. MSJ-8; assembly: GCF_018918325.1. Taxonomy (GTDB): domain Bacteria; phylum Bacillota; class Clostridia; order Clostridiales; family Clostridiaceae; genus Clostridium. The sequence continues at coordinate 28,054 of NZ_JAHLQH010000012.1, forward strand.
ACATTTTCACGAGTTCCTGCATCTATAAGTAGATTTTTACCGTTAAATTGAATAAGGGTGGAATCACCTTGACCTACATTTATGTAATGAACAATTAGGTTGTTTTCTACATATGGTTCTTTATTACAACTAATAGTAAATATAGCAAAGAATAATAATACAAATGCTAATATTTTTTTCATTATTTTAATATATCCTTTCAAAAATTAATATGTATATTATTTGTTTATTACATAAATACTTTAAATATTCATATATAAATTGATTTTTAATGCAAAATGCAAAATAAAATTTTGAAAATTGCATTTTTGATGGTATAATAAAGAAGTTGAAGTGAAAAACAACGATAAATGAATTTTTAGAGGTTTAGAAATTGCATAGAGGAGGTGAAGTCTATTGCTATAGATATGTAGCAATAGCAAATTAATGAAAAAAGAATTTTCAATGAGTAATGACAAGGTTATAATTAATTTCACCACAAAGTATTGTAAAACAGCAGAAGCATTACTAGAAAGTGAAGGATTTAGAAGAGTTCTAGATGTGTATCTAAAAAAGGCACAGAAAAAACAAAAGGCATCATTTAGACATTTGAAAAAGAGCTTAAATACAGAAGATATTGCAAGTATAAGAACTGATTTAACTAGAGTATTTAAATATTTAACAGTAATGTCAGCAGAAGAGGTTATTTATAATAACAATAGATATCAAGAATTATTGACAAATAAAGATGAGTTTATAGGAATAGTTGAAGAGTTATACTCATTTTGGAGAAGGATGGAAAGATACACATTAATACATGGAGGTACTGTTGAAGGTGGATTAGCAGCTATGAGTTTTACTGAAGCTAATGATAATTTTTCAGCCTTAGTACTTAAATTATATAGAAAGATAGAAAAAAGTGTATTAGGAGTTCAACCTAAAGTATTTAGACAAATACCTGCAGGTGGTAATGCTAGTATTATGATTAATAAACTTGTATGGCCTATACCTAATGGATATGAAATATTAGAAGATATTCCTTTTATAGATTCTATATTGTTAGAAACTCCATTTATAACATATCCTAAGAGAAATACTAGAGATGGAATATTTAATGAAGTAGATTATAATCCACTTAAGTATAGTAATATTAACAAAGATCATTGGTTCTGTTATCCAGCAAAGATAGGAGAATCACTTGCATATATATATTTCCATAGAGATTATATGGAACATGGAATAACATTATGTAATCTTTTTGAAATGGCTAGAAAGGATGAATGTAGAGGAAGAAAACCAGATATAATATTTGTTCATGGAGCAAGTGATGATGGTGATGAGTTAAAAACTGTATTCTATGATGATGAGAAAAATGATATTATGTTAGGATATATAAATCATTCTGAGAAGGTAGATTATTTTGGATATATTAAGAAGATGTCGTTAACTCTACACAATATAAGGATGATTAAGAAGGGTTATTTACCTATTCATGGTGCTATGGTTAATATAGTATTAAAAAATGGAGAAACTGCCAATGTTGTAATTATGGGAGATAGTGGAGCAGGAAAATCTGAAAGTTTAGAAGCATTTAGAGCATTAAGTGAAGATTATATATCAGACATGACTACATTATTTGACGATATGGGTACATTTAAACTTATTGATAATGAAATAATAGGTTATGGAACAGAGATAGGTGCATTTGTAAGATTAGATGATTTAGATCAAGGATATGCATTTAAAGAAATAGATAGAAGTATATTTATGAATCCAGATAAAATTAATGCAAGACTTGTAATGCCTATTACACCTTATAAAGAAATAGTAAAAGGATATAAGGTAGATTATTTCTTCTATGCAAATAATTATACAGGGGTAGAAGAAGGAGGTAGTGCTCTTGAATACTTTAAGAATGCAGAAGATGCTAAGAAGGTATTTATGGCAGGTGCAAGAATGGCCAAGGGAACTACAACAGAAAAAGGACTAGTTGAATCATTTTTTGCAAATCCTTTTGGACCAGTTCAGAAGAAGAAAGAAACTACTGAACTAATAGATAAATATTTTGCAGCTATGTTTGATAACGGTAATGTAAAAGTAGGACAGATAAAAACATGTTTAGGTGTAAGTGGTCAAGAAAAAGAAGGACCAAAGAGAGCAGCTGTAGAATTATTTGAAGAAATAAAAGGATAACGAGTAATACAAGTTAGATAACTTATATTTTACAATAATTAATATCAATATTATATGTTTTCATAAATAGCATAATTTCATTAAGTATTTCTAACTATAAAAAAATTAAGGTATTATTGTTAAATAACTTATGTTTCACAATAATTAATATCAAAATTATATGTTCTAAGTAAATAATATAATATCATTAAGTATTTACTAATATAATAAAAAAGAGTAAAGATCCCTAAATACTATAAACTCGCTAAAGCTCAGACAGTATAGTATTTTTAACGGGATCTTTACTTTTTTATTATAAGAAATACTAAATTCTATTATAGATAATTTACTTAAATCAATAATTTGATATTAATTAACTGAAAAGATAAGTAATCAAAAAATATATTGGATAATTTTTTTTAAGTAAGAATTACTGAAGACTTAAGATGCTTATAATAATATAGATACACTAAAAATCAACATAACGCTTAAATAATTAAAATATAATAAGCTTAGTGGAAGTAACCATTATTGTTAAGGTTAGAATTATAGGTAGATATAGAATAATATAACCATGAAGAATTATAGATTAGTAGAAATAATTTGGAACAATCGGTTACTGTAACTAATGCTATTATATTTTAATTATCAATAATTTATTCAAAGCAATAATATTGATACAAATAAAGAAAATCATAATATTAGCATTATCAAATAACATTGGATTTTCCATTATAATAATATTATTTTACTTAAATCAATAATTTGATATTAATTAACTGAAAAAATAAGTAATCAAAAAATATATTAGATAATTTTTTAAAAGTAAGAATTACTGAACTAATGCTATTATATTTTAATATGTTTCTTACTAGAGTTATATATTCAAGTTTTTAAATAATGAAATTTTATCAAATACATTTTGTGATTTTAGTAAATTGAATAATGTATATGCAATATCTAAAATGACAATAGTCCAAAGTATATTAATAGAATATTGAATATAAATAGGTGGAACTAATGAAATAAATTTAACTATAGTTGGATGTACTATCTTTATAGCAGCTACTGCAAGTAAACCCCAAAATAGTGAAAAGTGTAAACATATTCTACCGTTTATGTTAAGTGGGTCTTCAGTATAGTCCCAATATCTTCTGTTAAAAAGTTTCTCCAAAACAAAAGAAGTTATATATTCAATAAGAGATATTATTATTGTTGAAGAAAGAAATAGTAATAATATATTAGAACTAATAGGTTTCAATAAAAATATAATAGTTATTGTACAAAAACCATATATAGGACATATGGGACCTTTCAAGAAACCTCTGTTAATAAACTTATGTTGGTTCTTATAGGCATATATAACTTCAAAAGTCCAACCTATAAAACTATATATAATAATATGTAAAAACAAAAAATTAAACCCCATCATAAAAAAATCACCCTTCTGTTATTAAGTATATTACATATTGTAAAAAAAAATGATTAAAAAAAGTCTACAGAAAACCTTAATTATATCTTAAGATTGCAAAATGAATGCAAGCTTAACTAAATATAATTATGAGTTAAGCTCGCATAAAAAATAGTTATTAGTTAGATTGATTGTATCTTGATTTCGCATAGAACGAAATACAGTATAGGCCACTAAGACCTACTAGAGCATAAATAATTCTGCTTAAAATACTCATAGAACCAAATAATGCAGATACTAGGTTGAATTCAAAGAATCCAATAAGTCCCCAGTTAATAGCTCCGATTACTACAAGTGCTAAAGCTATTGAGTCTAATACTTTCATAATACTATCACTTCCTAATAATCATTTGCAGTAATAGTATGCCACGAAACAAACAAATGTATACGTTTTATTCTAAAGTAATATTTCTATCTATTGGTTGAGATAAGGATATGAATGTATCAGTTCTCTGAATACCAGTTATGTTGTTTATTTTATCTAGTAGAATGTGTTGTAAGTCTATGATGTTCTGAGAGATTACCTTTGCAAACATTGAATAATTACCTGTAACTAAATGTAGTTCTACTACTTCAGGAATTTTTTTGATTTCTTCATAAACAGCATTGAAAGAGGATGTTTTATCAACATATAATCCGACGAAGCAACATACATCATAACCTAATTTATTTAAATCTAATAATATTTTTGAACCTTTTATAATTCCCAGATCCTCCATTTTTTTCATACGAACATGAATAGTTCCACCACTAACATGGCATACTCTAGCAATTTCTAGATAAGGAGTTCTACAATCTTTTATCAATAAGTCTAATATCTGAAGATCTAGATCATCTAATTGGTTTGATAAAATTAAAGACATATTTATCACCTTCTTAAAAACATATTTATTTATTTTTTATTTTATCAAAAAAATATGTAAATTAAAAGAAAAAATAATAAAATATCTATTTAAAAAAAAGTATATAATAATTATATGTGTTAATCTAATAGAATTTATGTTAAAATGTTTTATTATACAAATTGAATGGAGTGAGAAAGGTTGCATATATTATTTACAATTTTATATTTTATTTTAATGATTGTTTTAGTTGTACTTGGAATAGCTGCTTTAAAAACTTATGTATTTGATAAGATAAGAATAAATAAATATATTCCTCTTGCAGCATCTATTGTTATTATAGTTTTAGATTATATATTTAGAGATTGCGGTAGAATTTATACATCTATAATGAGCTTGATAGCAATATATTTATTTTCATGGTTTTTTGATATACAGCAGACAGGTGGACCAAAGAAAGAAAAGAAGATTGTTATTAAGCCTAAGGCTAAACCTAATAGAGTGAAGAACGCTAACAAAAACAAAAAATAAATGTTTATTATGAATGCTTAAAATCAATATTTATTACAAGAGTATTGATTTTAAGCATATAAATATTTTTTAAACTAAGATTGAATTGTTTAAAAATATAGGTGAAGATATAGCTAGCCTATTATTGTTTTGACGTATTCTTATTATATACCATGTTTCATTATCAGAAGGTTTATGTTCATACATATATTTAACAGAATGTAAGTTTATGTTTGATATTTCTTTTATTATCTTGTTATTATTTGTGACAATTTCTATATCCTTTATTTTATTTATTGAATCTTCAGCAAATATATTAAAGTTTAATTTATCATTTCTTTCAATTTCATTTCCCATCATAAATTTATTAATAGTAAAGAAAAACTTTAAAGTTCTAGATTCTGTAGAATAAGTTGTTCTATTTCTAAAGGCATTTATTAAACTCTGCTTATTTAATTCTTTTGTTACTACTGCTGTTAGATTATCATAATCACCGAAGTTGATTCTATGATTATCTTGACCATTTATAGCACCTAATTTCCATCCCATATCTAGAAGCTTATAATAATAGATATCATGTCTTGTGTATTTTTCAAGATAAGAACCATTTCCTACTTCTATAGAAGTAATTATTTTATTTAGCATTTCATTATATTTTAATTTGAGTATATTTTTATGAGGATGATTTAAGGTTATAATAGAATTAGGGTTATTAAGCATCCATAGAATTATTAATCTTAAATCAGTTATAGTACCTTTAAAAAAAGTATTAGGATTAATTATGTTCATATCACCATAGGAAGATTTGGTTTCAAAACCAATCATGGATAGAAAATTATCGTTTTTTCGATTGAATTTATCACACATGTATTTTGAAGAGCTCCATTTAGATAAAGTTTTATTGTTTATATCAATATTTTTATTAAGACATGAATTATGGTCTGTAATTATTAAAAAATCTAAACCTTTGTTAAGTGCATATTCATATGCGTTTATTGGAGTGCCACGCCCAGTAGAATATATGGTATGAGCATGAGGAATTCCATAGAAAAATTTATATGAACAAGATTTTGATTTTTGCATACTATTGTCCTCATAATGTATTAATTCTATAAAGTATATTACTTAACTAATTAAAATAATGACAATAATAAGCTGTAATGATAAAATAGGAAGATAGTTAAAGAAAGTAGGGATAACAGATGATATATTTAGGCGAATATAATGAGTTAAAAGTAGATAGACAAGTAGATTTTGGATATTATTTAGAAGATGAAGAGAAGAATGCAGTATTATTACCAAAAGGTTCTTTAAACGGTAATAGTATAGAAGTAGGAGAGATGGTTGAAGCTTTTATCTATAAGGATAGTAAGGATAGACTTATAGCAACCCTTAAGAAACCTTATATACAAGTGGGCGAGGTTGCTTATCTTAAGATAGTAGGAACTAGTGATTTTGGAGCATTTGCAGATATGGGACTTGAGAGAGATATTTTTATTCCACTAAAAGAACAGAAATTTAAGTTAGTAAAAGGTAAGAGTTATCTGTTATATGCTTATGTTGATAAAACAGGAAGATTAGCAGCTACGACTTATGTTGATTCTTATATAGATATAGGAGAAAACTATAATGTTAATGATGAAGTGTATGCTATTGCCTATGGAAGAGGTGGAGATAAGACAATAAGGGTTGCTATTGATGGATTATATCAAGGAATAATATTAGGTAATGAACATTATGAAGATATATATCCAGGAGATAAGCTAAAGGTTAGAGTGAAGAGATTATATGAAGATGGTGTTATAGGTGTTACTCCTAGAAAAACTAGATTCGAAGAGAGAGATGAACTTCAAGAGAAAATATTAGATTACCTTAAGTCTAATGGTGGTTATATGATATATAATGATAAATCATCACCAGAAATAATTCGTGAACAATTTAAGACTTCTAAGAATTATTTTAAGATAGCATTAGGAGGGCTTATGAAAGCTGGTCTTATTGAGCAAAGTCCAGAAGGAACAAAATTAAAATAATAATTGAAAATTGTTATCAATTCGGTTGACTTTTCGATAAATTTGTATTATAGTATTCCTAGATAGGAACACTTTATGGAGGAACCTTATGGATAACATAGAAGAATTGATGAATTTTGGTCTTACTAGACAAGAAGCAACTGTATATGTAACGTTGTGCTCAGAGGGGAAGCTTAATGGATATGAAGCGTCGAAGTTAACAGGAATATCTAGATCAAATGCATATAATGCATTAGCGGGATTAGTAGAGAAGGGTGCAGCTTATATTATAGAAGAGAATTCTGTTTATTATACTCCAGTACCTATTGAGGAAATTTGTAGTAATAAGATAAGATTTCTAGAAGAGATGAAAAATAAGCTTGTAAAGACTATTCCACATAAAAGAAAAGAATCTCAAGGATATATCACCATAAAAGGTGAGAAACATATTATGGATAAACTTAATAATATGTTATTAGAAGCAAGAGAGAGAGTATATTTATCTTTAAGTAGTGATAGAATAGAATATTTTAGAGAAACTCTAGAAAAACTTATATTAGCAGGCATTAAAGTAGTAATTATTACTAATAATAATTACAATATTGATGGAGCTAAGGTATACAACACTGATATTGATTGTGAGCATGTTAGATTAATAGTAGATTCAGAATATGTTTTAACAGGAGAGATAGAAGACGCTAATAATTCAACATGTTTATATTCTAATAATAATAATTTAGTTCAAGTATTTAAGGAAGCATTGGCTAATAAAATCAGTTTGATAAAAATAAACAAGGGGGCTTATTAAAATGCAAAAAAAACCATTTGTAACTAAGGAACAAATTGAAGAAATTGTAAAGGAATATCCAACACCATTTCATATTTATGATGAAAAAGGAATTAGGGAAAATGCAAGAAAGCTATACAAGGCTTTTTCTTGGAATAAAGGATTTAAAGAATATTTTGCAGTAAAGGCAACACCAAATCCATATATATTAAAAATACTTCAAGAAGAAGGATGTGGAGTTGACTGTTCATCATATACTGAATTATTAATGTCATCAAAATGTGGATTTAAGGGAAGAGATATAATGTTCTCATCTAACGATACTCCAGCTATGGAATTTAAGTATGCAAGAGAATTAGATGCTACTATTAACTTAGATGATATTACTCATATAGATTTCTTAAAGGAAAGTGCAGGTATACCTAAGAGAATATGTTGTAGATTTAATCCAGGTGGAGTTTTTGAATTGGGAACAGATATAATGGATAATCCAGGAGATGCTAAGTATGGATTAACTAGAGCTCAAATGACAGAAGCGTTTAAGAGATTAAAAGAATTAGGAGTAGAAGAATTTGGTATTCATTCATTCTTAGCAAGTAATACAGTTTCAAATGAATATTATCCAACTTTAGCTAAAATACTTTTTGAATTAGCAGTAGAACTAAAAGAAGAAACAGGTGCTAATATAACATTTATAAACTTATCAGGTGGTGTAGGAATTCCATATACTCCAGATAAAGAACCTAATGACATAATGGTTATTGGAGAAGGTGTTAGAAAGGTATATGAAGAAGTATTAGTTCCAGCAGGAATGGATAATATATCTATATTTACAGAACTTGGTAGATTTATGCTTGCTCCTTATGGACATTTAGTTACTAAAGCTATACATGAGAAGCATACTTATAAGGAATATATAGGTGTAGATGCATGTGCAGTTAACTTAATGAGACCTGCTATGTATGGAGCATATCACCATATTACAGTATTAGGTAAGGAAAATGAACCATGTGATCATAAATATGATATAACAGGATCATTATGTGAGAACAATGATAAATTTGCTATAGATAGAATGTTACCTAAGATAGATATTGGAGATTATCTAGTAATTCATGATACAGGAGCTCATGGGTTTGCAATGGGATATAACTATAATGGTAAGTTAAAATCTGCTGAATTATTATTAAAAGAAGATGGAACAGTTAAAATGATAAGAAGAGCTGAAACACCAGAAGATTATTTTGCAACATTAGATTTTTCTGAATTCTAGAAGAATTTATAATAAAAAGAAAAATACAATGTTATTTGTTTAATAAGTATTATGATTTTCAGTAATTAGTATCGATATTATATGTTTAAGTAAATAATAGAATATAATTAAGCATTTACTAATGTAATAAAAAAGAGTAAAGATCTCTAAATGCTATAAATTCACTAAAGTTCGGACAGTATAGCATTTTTAATGAGGTCTTTACTTTTTTATTATAAGAAATACTAAATTCTATTATAGATAATTTACTTAAATCAATAATTTGATATTAATTAACTGAAAAAAATAAGTAATCACAAAAAATAATTCGATAATTTGTATAAGCTGTATAAAAGTTTATTGTTATGATGACAAATAAATGTAAATATAGTAAAATTACTAATATGCAATATGACTTAGGAGATAAATATAAATGAATATTCTAAAAAAATTTTCTGAGATTATGAAGTTAAATGTAAAAGCTTTTGGAAGTAAGGAGAATGAATCAATAAAAGATATAGATAAATATCTTAGTGATTTTGAAAAAGATTTAAAGGCAATTAAAGCAGAAGGCAATGCTATAGAAGCAGAAATCAATAGAATTAAGAAAAATCTAGATGAGATAGAGGAAGAAAATCAAAAGTATGATAAATATATTGATAAAGCTAGAGATAGTGGTAACGTTTCTGATGTAAATATATTTACTTCTAAAAAAGAAAAATTAGAAAATGAATATATAAGATTGCAAGAAATATATAATATAAATAAAGATAAAATGGCAAAAATAATTCAGATGGAGAAGAAACTATCATTGGATATAGAGATATTACGTGGTAGAATTTCTAAGGTTGATTCAAGTGTAGATCCTAAGAGTATAAATGATGTACTAGAAAAAGCAAATAGACTTGTGCTTGAGACTGAGGCATTAGATGATCTTAATAATAGAATAGATAATGATTCGAGTTTTAACGAATTTATAAATAAAAATGATTAGTGAAAAGGAAGGTATTTTATGGGACTATTTTCAAAACAATTTGCAAATGTAGTAGAATGGGAAGAATATAGAGAAGATCTTATGTTCTGGAAATGGAGTAATAGAGAAATAAAAAAAGGATCTAGATTAATAATTAGACCAGGACAAGATGCTATATTTATGTTTAATGGTAAAGTAGAAGGTATTTTTAAAGAGGATGGAGATTATGATATAGAATCACAGATCATACCATTTTTATCTACTCTTAAAGGTTTTAAGTTTGGATTTAATAGTGGAATGAGAGCGGAAGTTTTATTTGTTAATACAAAGGAATTTACAGTTAAGTGGGGGACTAAACAAGCTATTAATATTCCACATCCACAACTTCCAGGTGGAATGCCAATAAGAGCACTTGGAACATTTAATTGTAGACTCTTGGATTATATGGCTTTTATAGACAAGATAGCAGGAATTAAACAGATATATTCTATAAATGATGTAAAAGAAAGAGTAACATCTATGCTAGATCAATTACTTATGAAGTGGATAACAAGAGAAGGTAAGGATATGTTTAACTTACAAGCAAATTCTTTTGATATTTCTAGAGGTATATGTGAAGACTTGGATATGGAAATGAATAAAATAGGTATACAAATAACTAACTTTAATATAGGTAGTTTTTCATATCCTGAAGAAGTTCAAGCTATGGTAAATAAAGTAGCATCTCAAAATATGGTTGGTGATGTGAGTAAATACCAAACAATTAGTATGACAGATGGAATGGCATCTGGAAAAGTAAATGGCGGTGGTGTTGCAGCAGATATGGCTAGTATTCAAATGGGAATGGCTATGGCACAACAAATGGTAAATAATATGCAACAAACACAAAATCAAACTAATGTTTCAAATACACAAAATAATACACAAAGTAATACTCAAGGTGCTGGACCTAAATTCTGCCCAGAATGTGGAACTAAGACTAATGGTGCAAAGTTTTGCCCAGAATGTGGTAAAAAACTAATTTAAAAAACATAAATAATTTCTTAAATATGAGGCATACTAGTAGTGTAATATTTAAGGAGGTTGATGTTTTATGAATATTAACAAGAGTATAGGTTGTACAGTTAAAGAGTGCAAGTATAATGCAGATAATCAAAATTATTGTACTTTAGAGAATATATTAGTAGGAACTCATGAAGCTAACCCTACTGTTCCAGAATGTACAGATTGCAAGTCATTTGTTAAGAAATAACTATAAGTAAGTAAAGGTATCTAGAATTACTAGATACCTTTAGTTGTTATATAGAAAATAACAGTATTGTTAAAATTTTAATGTAGTGCTAGAATATAGATGTTATGTTTTATAGTAATTTTGTTTTTTTAGCAAATTGCAGATATATTGAGAAATAAACAGTTTTATTAATGTAGATGATTTTTAAACTTTTTCATTTACCTGTTTAACTATTGTATAGTTTTTATAAATAAAATATAATGGGAATAGTTGCTTTTTTGATGTTTTAAAAAGTATGATAATTAAAGCAGAAAAATAAAAATAGTGCCATGACAGAGGATATCAAATAAGTTTTAGAACCTGTCATAATGGTTAAACAAAAGTGTTTTATGCTTAAAATAATATAAATACACTTTTGCACTTTTCAATTTTAACTAAAAGGGAGATATACTAATGAATATAATTATAGTTGGAGTAGGAAAAGTAGGATGTACTATAGCAAAGTATCTTTCGTTAGAGGAGGATAATGTTACTGTTATAGATAAAAAGGCAGATGCCTTAAATCGTATCAATGATAAGCTAGATATAATGTGTATCAAGGGAAACTGCACAAGCTTAAAGGTTCTACAAGAAGCTGGTATAGAAGATGCTGATTTACTAATAGCAGTTACTGATAGTGACGAATTGAATATGCTTACTTCTCTAGCAGCAAAAAAGCTAGGTTGTAAGTATACAATAGCTAGAGTTAGAGACCCTGGATATGATGAGGATATAACATTATTAACAGAATCTATAGGAATAGATTTGGTTATAAATCCTGAAAAAGCTGCTGCAATTGAAATATCAAAATTAATAAAATATCCATCTATAGGTAGTGTTGATGATTTCGCCAATAGAAGAGTTAATTTGGTTGGAATAGATGTATCAAGAATAGATAGCTTAGTTGGTAAAAAAGTAAGTGAGATAGAGTCTATTAGAGGAAATCTTTTAATATGTGGTGTTGAAAGAGAAGATGAATTTATCATACCTAATGGTGATACTATATTCTGTATGGAAGATAGAATATATGTTATAGGTGCCCATAGAGATATTGTTAATTTCTTCAAATCTTTGGGGAAATATAAGAAAAAGATTAAAACAGCTATGATAATAGGCGGAGGTAAGATAAGTTATTATCTAGCCAAGATAATAAGTGATATAGGTGTTAATTGTAAGATAATAGAGAGAAAATATGAAAAATGCCAAGAATTAACTGAATTATTACCTAATTCTGTAATAATAAGTGGAGATGGTATGGATGAAGATTTATTATTATCAGAGAACTTGTCGGCAGCCGATACATTTATTACATTAACAGATAGAGATGAAGATAATTTGATTGCATCTTTATTTGCATACAAGTTAAATGTACCTAATATAATAACTAAAATAACTAGAGATAACTATACGGATATTGCGAAAACCATAGGAATTAATTCTACTATAAGCCCTAAAATAGTTACGGCAAATAAAATAATAAAATATGTAAGAAGTATAAAAGGTAGTAGAGAATCAGCAATAGAGAATATATATAGAATATGTAATAATAAAGCAGAAGCAATAGAATTTATAGCAGATAAGAATACTTATAATCTAGGTAAGTGTTTCAAGAATATTGATTTTATAGATGGTTGTATAGTAGCGATTATTGTTAGAGATAAAGAAGTAATAATTCCAACTGGAGATACGTTTATAAAAGAACAAGATAGAGTGGTTGTTGTTAATAGTGGAGCTAAACCATTATATCTTAATGATATATTTCTTGAAAGAGAGGAATAGAAATGAATTTTAAGGTTGTGTTAAAACTATTAGGGAATGTAATAAAATATGAACTAATTCTTATGTTCATACCTCTAATAATATCATTTATATATAGAGATGGAGATACAATGAGTTTTGCACTTACTATAATAATGATAGCTCCAATTACCTACCTTCTATGTAGAATTGAACCAGGCAAGCCTGATTTTTATGCCAAGGAAGGCTTCCTAACAGTAGGGTTATCATGGATATTTATATCAATAGTAGGAGCTATACCATTTGTATTAAGTGGAGTAATTCCTGATTTTATAGATGCTTTCTTTGAAACTGTATCAGGTTTTACAACTACAGGTGCTACAATCATGACCTTTGTAGAAGGACTTCCTAGAGGGATAATGTTTTGGAGAAGTTTTACTCACTGGATAGGGGGAATGGGAGTACTTATATTCGTGCTATCATTAATACCTAATCTTGGTTCTAACAATACAATTCATTTATTAAGAGCTGAGAGTCCTGGGCCATCACCAGGTAAAATTGTTCCAAAGATAAAAGATACAGCAAAAATTCTATATCTTATATATCTTGTTTTGACTATTATAGAAGCAATTGTCCTAATGTTTTTAGGAATGTCACCTTATGATGCGTTTTTACATGCTTTAGGCACAGCTGGTACTGGTGGTTTTTCTAATATGAATAATAGTATAGCAGGGTTTAATAGTCCAGCCATTGAATGGGTTATAGCTATATTTATGATTATATTTGGTGTTAATTTTACGTTATATTTTCAACTTATAAAGGGTAACCTAAAGTCTGTATTAAAATCAGAAGAGCTTAAAGCTTATCTTTTGATTATTCTTGCTTCAGTTATATTTATAAGTATAAATATATTGAATTTAAATCATGGCAATATCTCAAAATCAGTAAGAGATGCAACTTTCCAAGTTAGTTCTATAATTAGTACAACGGGATATGCAACTGTTGATTATAATATATGGCCTACATTTAGCAAGATGATTTTATTTTTGATTATGATAGCTGGTGGAATGGCAGGATCAACAGCTGGAGGAATAAAGACTATAAGAATAGTTATAGTTTTAAAAGCCATAAAGAGAGAAATAGATAAGATATTACATCCAAGAAGAGTTAAGAGTGTTAAGATAGAAGGAAAAGTTGCAGAAGAAGATACTATATCTGGAGTGTTTTTATTTTTAGGTGCATATGCAGTAATAGCGCTTATAGGTATGTTTATAGTTGCACTTGATGGTTTTGACTTTACAACTACATTGAGTTCTGTTGTTACTGCAATTAGTAATGTTGGACCAGGCTTTGAAATAGTAGGACCAGCAGGGAACTTTTCAGCCTTTTCCCATTTGAGTAAATGTGTATTATCTTTTTGTATGTTAGCTGGAAGGTTGGAAATATATCCTATGCTTATATTATGTAGTCCATCATTGTGGAGAAAAAAATATTAATATAGAAATATAATAGCATTAGTTTTAATAACCTATTGTTCTGTATTATTTAGTTCAATTTCATTATAAAATTAGTCGAAAAATATTTTAAGTAAAAAAGTTAATAATGTATAATTATTAGTAGAAAGTTATATTGAGAGGAGTGCTAAAGATGACTAAAGGATTATTAGATCCAAAAGTAGATTTTGTTTTTAAAAATATATTTGGTTCACCAAAGCATCCAAGAATTTTAATATCATTTTTAAATGCAACACTTAAACCAACTAATAAAATTACATCAGTTGAAATAAAGGGAACAGATTTAGAAAAACAATTTATAGGAGATAAATATTCAAGACTGGATATAAGAGCAACTACTAATAATGATGAAATTATAAATATAGAAATTCAACTTAGAAATGAATATAATATGATTCAAAGAAGTCTTTATTATCTTAGTAAAATGTATGAAGAACAACTTGGAGAAAGTGAAGAGTATTCGAAATTAACAAGAACAGTTTGTATTAACATTTTAAATTTTAAATATCTAAAAACTGATAAGTTTCATACAGGATATCGATTTAAGGAAATATATGATAATACAGAGCTTACCAATATAATGGAGATTCATTTTATTGAAGTTCCAAAGCTTTCAGAAAATAGTGATGAAAAAGATTTATTAATAGCTTGGACAGAATTTTTAAAGAATCCTGAAAGTGAAACGGTAAGAAAACTTGAAATGAGCATTGAAGAGATAAGAGAAGCTAAAGATGAACTTATAAGAATAAGCAATAACAAAGAACAACGTGAAATATATGAAATGAGAGCTAAGATATTAAAGGATAAAGTTAGTGCATTAAATGAAGCAGAAAGAAAAGGTATTGAAAAGGGATTACAACAAGGGCTACAACAAGGGCTACAACAAGGAATAGAGCAAGGTATGCAGCAAGGAATTATTAAAATGGCAAAAAGTTTATTAGATATACTTGATGATAAAACTATTTCAGTAAAAACAGGATTAGACATTGAAGTTGTTAAGAGTTTAAGAGAAGAAGAAATAAATAAATAGATATTTAATAAAAAAATACATATTGACATATATTATGTATATATGTTAATATGTATTCATAAATTAAAAGTCGATGAAGAGAGATAGTAGATAGTGAAGTTTAATTCCAGAGAGCTCGGGTTGGTGCGAAACGAGTATTGTAGTCATTATTGAATGGGTCTCAGAGATGGTATCTTGAATTATAGTAGGGGTACACGGAGTTCCACCGTTATAAGGATAGGGTATTATATTGTACCTGATAGAGATATGTATTTAGGTGGCATAACGAATTTTATATTTCGTCCTTTATTAGGATGGAATTTTTTTGTTTATATATGTTTTGCTATACATTTTTACATGAAGATGGGTGGCACCACAAGTCACTTTGTCCCATTATGTGGGCAAAGTGACTTTTTTTCGTTTGATAAAAAGTTTATAAATATAATTCTTCATGAGAACTACATGAAATTAAGAAAGATATATGGAGGGATGAAAAATGACAAATATAACTAAAGAGCAATTTAAAGAATATAAACAAACTGATAGAGCATTTTCACTTATGAGTTCTTATAGAGGTGATGAGATAACACCAATAACACTTTTTAGTAGTTTTAAAGGCAAAAGACCATTTATATTAGAAGGTGGAAGTAAGGAAAATAGATTTGGAAGATATTCTTTTATGGGAGAAGATCCTTATAAAGAGATAATGGGTGATACTCTAGAAGAAGTAAAGAAAGTAAAAGAAGAAGTATGTAAAAAGTTTGTTTATGAATCTAATAAATTTCCATTTAAAGGTGGAGCAATAGGATATATGGGATATGATACAGCTTCATTCTATGAGAAAAAATTAAATTTTAATAATAGTGATGATATAAAAGCTCCAATTGTTAGATTCAATTTTTATAAAAGATATATTTGTTATGATCATTTCACTCACAAGGTATTTGTAGTAGATAATATAGATAATTCAGATAATAGAGAATATGATGAGATACTAAAGGAACAAAAAGAATATTTAAAATCATTACTAAATATCAATATTAGTTCTATGGAAATTATTAAAGGAGAAGAAATAAATTTTAAATTTGCAACTAGTAAAGAAAAGTTTTTAGATAATGTAAAGAAAGCTAAAGAATATATAAAAGCTGGAGATATATTTCAAGTTGTATTATCACAAAGAATGTATTGTGAAACTGAACTTACACCGTTTGAGATATATAGAAGACTTAGAGCAGAGAATCCATCACCATATATGTATTTTATAGATTATGATGAATATCAAGTAGTAGGTTCATCACCAGAGAGTTTAGTTTCAGTAAAAGCAGGAGAAGTAACAACTAATCCTATAGCTGGTACAAGAAAAAGAGGTAAAACAGAAGAAGAAGATAGAAATCTTGAAGTAGAACTACTAGCTGATGAGAAGGAAAAAGCAGAACATGTTATGTTGGTTGACCTAGGAAGAAATGATATAGGAAAAGTAAGTGAAATAGGAACAGTTGAAGTTAAAGATTTCATGAAGATTGAAAGATTTTCACATGTTATGCATATTACAAGTCATGTAGTTGGTAAGCTTGCTAGTGATAAAGATGCATTTGATGCATTAGAATCATGCTTGCCAGCAGGTACAGTATCAGGTGCTCCTAAGATAAGAGCTATGGAGATAATAGAGGAATTAGAAGAAGTAAAGAGAGGCATTTATTCAGGAACAGTTGGTTATTTCTCAAATGGTGGAGACATGGATATGTGTATAGCAATTAGAACATTTGTTATAAAAGGTAAAACAGCATATCTACAAGCTGGTGCAGGAATAGTTTATGATTCAGTTCCTGAGAAAGAATTTGAAGAAGTTCAGAACAAATTATTAGCTCTAAAGGAGGCTTTAAGATGATAGTTTTAATAGATAATTATGATTCATTTACTTTTAATTTATATCAATATTTAGGAGAATATGCAGAGGTTAAGGTAGTTAGAAATGATGAGATAACAATAGAAGAATTAAGAGCATTAAAGCCAAGTGGAATAGTTATTTCTCCAGGACCAGGAAGACCTGAAGATGCAGGAATATCAGTAGAAGTTGCTAGAGAATTTGGTGATGATATTCCAGTACTTGGAATATGCTTAGGACATCAATCAATAGCAGTAGCTTATGGTGGTAATGTTGTAAGAGCAAATGAAATATATCATGGAAAAAGTTCCACAATATCAGTTAAAGGTAATGATATATTTGAAGGAATATCTAGAAAGATAGATGTAATGAGATATCATTCATTAGTAGTTGATAGAAGTTCACTTCCTAATGAATTAGAGGTTATTGCAGATACAGTAGATGACCATATAATTATGGCAATAAGACATAAAACAAAGAAGATATATGGATTACAATTTCATCCAGAGTCTGTATTTACACCAAAAGGAAAAAGAATGATTAAAAATTTTGTGGAGGGGATTTGTAATGAATATTAAAGAAGGAATAAGAAAAGTAGTTAATAAGGAAAATTTAACAGAGAATGAAATGGCAGATATAATGAATGAGATTATGTCAGGTACAACTACATCATGCCAAAAAGGTGGATTTTTAATAGGTCTAAAAGAAAAAGGAGAAACTTCTGAAGAATTATTAGGAGCAGCTAAAGCTTTAAGAAGTCACACATTAAAGATAGATATTAAAGATAAAGAACATTTAATTGATTGTTGTGGAACAGGTGGAGATGGAGCAAAGACATTTAATATATCTACTTGTGTAGCTATTATTCTTGCAGCAGGTAATGTTAAGGTTGCAAAACATGGTAATAGAGCTGTTTCAAGTAAAAGTGGAAGTCTTGATGTACTTGAAGCATTAGGAATAAAAACTGATTATTCTAAGGAAGAAAGTGAAAGAATTCTTGAAGAAAAAAATATGGTGTTCTTACTAGCTCCTACTTATAATGGGGGAATGAAAAATGTAGGAAAGGAAAGGGCAGAACTAGGAACTAGAACTATATTTAATATGTTAGGACCTCTATTAAATCCAGCACCACTTACAGGACAACTTATGGGAGTTTATGATGAAACATTAATTGATGCAGTAGGAAGTGTTTTACAAGGCCTTGGACTAGATAGAGCATTAGTTGTTCATGGAAATGATGGATTAGACGAATTGACTACAACTACAACATCTGTTGTATTTGAATTAAAAGAAGGAAAAACTAGAAAGTTCATTCTTGATCCTAAGGATTATGGAATTCCATATGCAGATATAAATGATCTTGCTGGTGGTGAAGCTAAGGAAAATGCAGAAATAATATTGGATATATTAAAAGGGGAAAAAGGTCCTAAGAGAGATATAGTAGTTTTAAATGCTGGTGCAGGATTTTTCGCAGGAAAGATTACAGATTCTATAGAAGATGGGATAAAGCTTGCTAATGAATTGATAGATAATGGAAAAGCTTTTGAAAAATATAAAGAATTAAAGAAATAAAACAACTTTTTTTGAATAAGAAAGGAATAACTTATGATATTAGATAAAATTGTAGTAGAGAAAAGAAAGCGTATAGAAGAGAGAAAGAAAAATATATCTACTGAAGAACTAAGAGAAAAAGCAATGCATCTTATAACAGAAGAAAAATCTCATAAGTTCAGAGATGCATTAAAGAAACCAGGATTATCAGTAATAGCAGAATATAAGAAGGCTTCACCATCAAAAGGGATTATAGTTCCAGATTTTAATGTAAATAAGATAATAGAATTTTATGAGGGATTAAATATAGATGCATATTCAGTGTTGACAGAAGAAGATTTTTTTATGGGAAGCGATGAAAATTTAAAAAAGGTAAAAGCGGTAAGTGATAGACCTATTCTTAGAAAAGATTTTGTTATTGATTTTTATCAGATATATGAGGCTAAAATATTAGGAGCATCAGGAATTTTGCTTATAGTTGCAGAGTTAGGTGATAGGCTAAAAGAATTCTATGATGAATGTATTAAATTTGGGTTAGAGCCACTTATAGAAGTTCACAATAAAGAAGAATTGGATATAGCACTTAAATCGGGTGGAGAAATTATAGGAATAAATAATAGAAATCTAAAAACATTTGTTACAACATTAGATACTACTAAATCTCTTATAGATATGATACCTAAAGATAAGGTTATAGTTTCAGAAAGTGGAATGCATTCTATAAATGATTTGAGAATGATAAAAGAATATGGGGCAGATGCAGTATTAGTTGGAGAGATGTTTATGAGAAATATTGATAATGCAGAATTTCAGAGCGAATATGCTGAGTTTAAAGGTGAAAAATAATGTTTATTAAAATATGTGGAATAACTAAACTTTCAGAAATAGATTATTTAAATGAGCTTAAACCAGATTATATAGGGTTTGTATTTGCAAAGAGTAAAAGGCAGATAAGTGGACGAGAAGCTTGTATTCTAAAAGAAAAGTTATCCAAGGATATAAAAACAGTTGGCGTATTTCTTAACAATACTGAAGAAGAGATATTGAAAGTATTAGATGATGTGGAATTAGATGTTATTCAGCTACATGGAGATGAAGATAATAAATTTATAGATAGTCTTAGAAAAAAAATAAAATGTGATATATGGAAAGCTGTAGCTATATTATCAGAAGAGGACATGAAAAAAGCATTAGAATATAATGTTGATACTTTAGTGTTAGATGGTAGTAATCCAGGCAGTGGAGTAGTATTTGATTGGACAGCATTAAATAAACTAGATGCAAATAAAAGAATTTTTCTTGCAGGTGGCATAAATGAAGAAAATGTATTAGATGGAATTAAAAAAGTTAATCCTGATGGAATTGACACATCTTCGGGTGTAGAAATAGTAGATGAACTTGGAAGAAGAAAAGATAAAGAAAAAATGAGAAGATTAATAAGAAAAGTGAGGGAAAATTAATGAAAGGTAGATTTAATCAATTTGGAGGACAATATGTTCCAGAAACATTAATGAATGCATTACAAGAATTAGAGGCAGAATATGAAAAAGCTATAAAGGATAAATCTTTTAAAGATGAATTAAATTATTATTTAAAAGATTATGTGGGAAGAGAAAGTCCATTATATTATGCTGAAAACATGACTAAAGAAATAGGTGGAGCAAAGATATATCTTAAGAGAGAAGATTTAAATCATACAGGTGCTCATAAAATAAATAATGCTCTAGGACAAGCACTTCTTGCAAAAAGAATGGGAAAGAAAAATATAATTGCTGAAACAGGTGCAGGACAACATGGTGTTGCAACAGCTACAGTAGCAGCTCTATTAAATATGAATTGTAAGATATTCATGGGTGAAGAAGATATAAAGAGACAAATGTTAAATGTTAAAAAGATGGAGCTATTAGGTTCAGAAGTTGTACCTGTAAAGAGTGGTAACAGAACATTAAAAGATGCTGTTAATGAAGCTATAAGATATTGGGTTACTAATGTTGAAGACACATATTATGTAATGGGAACAGCAGCTGGTCCACATCCATATCCAGTAATGGTTAAGGAATTCCAGAGAATTATCGGAGATGAAGCTAAGAAACAAATATTAGAAAAAGAAGGAAAGCTTCCTACAGCTGTTATTGCACCAGTAGGTGGTGGAAGTAATGCAATAGGACTATTTGCTCCTTTTATAGATGAAAAAGATGTTAAATTAATAGGGGTTGAAGGTGCTGGATTAGGAATAGAAACAGGTGAACATGCAGCTTCTCTTCAAGCAAAAACAATAGGAGTGCTTCATGGAATGATGAGTTATGTATTAAAGGATGATGATGGACAGATAAAAGAAGCTTATTCTATATCAGCTGGACTTGATTACCCTTCAGTAGGACCTGAACATGCATATCTATGTGAAACTAAGAGAGCAGAATATGTAGCTATAAAAGATGATGAGGCTATGGATGGATTATTGTATTTAACTAAAACAGAAGGAATAATTCCGGCTATAGAATCTGCACATGCTGTTGCATATGCAAGAAAATATGCAAAGAATTTATCTAAAGATGATATTGTTATAGTAAACATATCAGGTAGAGGCGATAAAGATATGGATTCGGTTTTAAAATATTTAGAGAATCATAATAAATAGGAGTGGTGATAATGAATAGAATAGATACAACTTTTGATAAATTAAAAGAAAATAATAAAAAGGCATTAATACCATTTATAGCTAATGGAGATTCTACTTTAGATGATACTGTAGAAATGGTGTTAGAATTAGAAAAGGTAGGGGCAAGTATTGTTGAAATAGGAATACCTTTTAGTGATCCGTTAGCAGATGGACCAGTAATACAAGAAGCATATATAAGAGCACTTAATGGTGGTGTAAAGGTAAAGGATATATTTGAAACAGGGAGAAGAGTAAGAGAGAAGAGTCAGATTCCTCTAGTTATAATGGTTTATTATAATCTTGTATATCATTATGGAGTAGATAAATTCTTAAAAGATGCAGGAGAGGCAGGATTTGATGGACTTATAGTTCCAGATATACCACTAGAAGAGAGACAAGAATTAAAAAGTAAATCTGAACAAAATGGAGTATATTTAATTCCACTTGTTGCACCAACTTCAAAAGAAAGAATAGCTAAGATAGTAACTGGTACAAAGGGATTTGTATATTGTGTTTCTTCAAATGGTACTACTGGTGAAAGAAGCAGTTTAAGTAATGATATTAATGAATATCTAGAAACTGTTAGAAATAATTCTGAAGTTCCTATATGTTTAGGTTTTGGAATATCTTCTCGTGAAGTAGTTAGAGAGGTCAAGGGTTATTGTGATGGTGTAATTGTAGGAAGTGCAGTTGTAAGAAGAATGGCTGAAAATAAAGGAATTGCATTAGACTTTACAAAAGAATTAAGAGAAGAATTGGATAAATAAGTCGAGAATTATAAAATAACAAGGATTTATATATTTTTAAATATAAGTTCTTGTTATTTTTTTGTAAATATTTACTGACGAATTTGAAAAAAATATGATTAAATAGTATAATATAGATTATGTATAAGAGATAATGGGGTAAAAGATAATGGATAGAGAGGTATATTGTAATTACATAGATAAAATTATTAAAGATTCAGTTAGTAATACTGTATTTATCAAGAAATACAGTAATATTAGAATGACAGAAACTGAAGCACATAATAAAGCAATTGCAAGAGGGTATTTTTTATTATTTTATCAATATAAATTAAATTCTATGCAAGTTGCATATGAACCATTTCTTGTGTGGTTAAAAGATTTATATAAGTTGTATTTCTCTAAACAATATAGTATAGATGAATTTTTAGACAAATGTAATGTATATCCACTACATAGATCAACTATAAAGAGTTATATGCAAGAGTCAGTTTGCGATAGAAAAGAAGAATTTATTTTTCCAGAGATAGAGTATGAGAAAAAGATGTTTGTAGAATCGATTGTTAAAATGATATCTTTTGTATCACTTAAGAAACCCTTACTTATTTTTTTAGAAAGAATTCAGTTTGCTGGTGTATCAGTTATTAATCTATTAACTAGAATTATTAATAATCCATATGCAAATAATATAATTCTAGTTGCAAATTATGAAGAAGAATCTTACGTTAGTTCATATAAAAAGAAAATATGGGAACAGTTTATAAAGACGCTAGAAGAAAAAGAACTTATAAATGAGTTGGTTCTTACAGATGATGATGGATTAGAAGGAATAGATGAAAAATTAACAAAAGAAAATGATCAATTCTTTGTGCCCAAGCATACAGAATTAGATGTATACATAAAAAATCTTAATAATATGGTATATACTTTAGCACTTGAAGATGCAATGTGTTATTTTGGTATTATATATAATAATTTAGAGGTTGAGAAACTAGATTATCAAGATGACAAAGTAGAAAGCTTTTTATCATTATATGCATTATGTAGCATATATACAAAGAATGAGTCTAATGCCTTACTTGTATGTGATAATATCAAGAATATGGCGTTACGCATAGATAATAAGAAATTTCTGTTCTACTCTAAATATCTTATAGGACTTGCAAATTGTTCAAAAGGAGAATTTCCATTAGTTAGTGAGATGGCTGGTGAATGTAGAGAAATTGCACGTGATTTAAGAAATTCTTATCTTACATTTAAGAGTGATCTGCTAGAATTTATGGGATTATTTAGAGGGTGGTCAGGATTATTTCTTAGGGATACAATAGAAGTTAAGTTTCAATTTATACAAGAATTAGAGCGATATTGTTTTTATAATCATTTAGCATATGTTAACCTTTTAGGATTTGAAAATGAAGATGAGTTTATAGAGAAGAAAGACATATCTAAACTTGAACATTTTAATAAAGCAATTAAATTAGCAACTAGTATTAGTAATGATTATTTACTATTGAAAGCGTATAACAAGATAATTCTACTAGCAGCATGCAGCGGAGATTATAATGATGTTGATGACTATTATAATAAAAGTGCTGAAGTTGTTAAGAGGATAGATGATGATTTTAATAGGATAAAAATATATGATGGACGTGGATATAATCTTATTGTGTCAGGAAGATATGAAGAAGCTAATTATAGTTTTAATGAAGCGTTAAAAATAGAAGAGAAGCTTAAAAATATAGAAGCTATGGCAGAAACATTATTTAACATGGGAATTAATGCTTTTGTAGGAGAAAATTATGAGAAGACAGATGAGTATATGTCTTTAGTTGCAAAGATTATAGAAGATTTAGATATAGGTAAAATAACAATAACTAATACTTCTAAGATATATGGAGTTTTAGCAATTGCTAACTATTATATGGGTAAAGAATACAAGTGTATAGCATATTTTAATAAAGTTCGTAGAATGATAAGTCATTTGCTTAATCCAAGTGAAAATCCTAATTATAAGCTATGGGATGAGGATTTGTTTTTCTATCACCTTATGGATGGAATACTTAGTAAGAATAGAAAAGAATATGATAAGGCTAAAAAAGCATTTCTACAAGCACAATTTCATATGGAAAAAGCAGCTGGAAGTATGTTTTACACCTATAAATATTTAGCTATTGAAAAGGTTGACTTATACATTAAACAAGGAAAAACATCAATGGCAAAAACACAAATAGAGAATTGTATACAGTATTATAGAAAAAATGGACTGTTTGTGAGAGCAAAAGAGATAGAAGACAGATTTAAAAATCATAATGAAATTGAAAAACCTAGTCTTAAGTTAAAAGGTATATCTATAAAGGATATACGAGTTTTGTGCCATGAGTTAAAGGTGGAAAAAGAATTATCAGTACAGAAAAAGGATATGCAGTTTTTATTATTATGGCAAGATAATCTTAATAAAGAAGTGTATTCAAAAGATGAGTTGATACATAATTCAATAGAAACATTTAAACAAAATTATGGTATTGAAAGAATTATACTAATAGAAGTTAAAGAAGAAAATAAAATAACTTATTCGGATAATAATATAAGTATAAGTCAGGAACAGATTGATAGAGTTGTTGAATATTTTGAGGAAAATGGAAGATCTTTTGTTACAACAAGAAATGAAGCAGGGTTTGATAATTATTCAGAGATAGTAAACGTATTTCCAAAGTATGAAGTATATTCAATGATTGGTATACCAATATTCCAGAAGGATAAACTGACTAATATACTAGTTACTTATATTCCTAATCAAGAAAATTTTATAGAGAATAATATTGCATTAAGAGAACATCATTTAGATGTATTTAGATATATATTTAAACAATTATTAGAGGCTATCAAGAGTCTTGAATTTAGTAAACAGATAGAAGAAATAAATAAGAAGCTTCATAAGAGGTCTATAACAGATATATTAACTGGAGTATATAATAGACAAGGATTCGAGAGAATGATAGAGAAGGAAACTAGCGAAAAAATTACTATTTTATATATAGATTTAGATAATTTTAAGTTATATAATGACACTTATGGCCATCATATAGGTGATTACATTTTAGTGACTTTTGCACAAATACTAAAAGACGTTAGCAAGGAAAAGGCATTTGCAGTAAGATACGGTGGAGATGAATTTATCCTAGGTATTCCAAATGGCAATAATGAAATAGGAATAGAAGTTGCAAAGCATATATATGAAAGTATAGAGAGCGAAGAGTTCTTTGAAGGAATTGAGCAGAAGATAGTAGAAGAAAATATTGATAATGTTTCAAACAAAATAGATGATATTGGAGAAAAGTTATCATGTTCTATTGGAATTGCTACTTCTATAAGTGGTAATAAAAATGAAGTGCTTAAAGCTGTTAATAAAGCTGATCAAGCATTATATTTTGTAAAGAAAAATGGTAAAGGAAAATATATGGTTATATAAACTATTGAAGAAAAAATATAAAATTCCTTTACAATTACGACAAGTTATGCTAGAATAACCTAGTGAACCGCTCACGCACAGGTTTTGATAAAACAATTTCTAGAGAATTGTACCTATAGTGGCGAGGCCGTTATGAGGAGGTGTTTTAATGTACGCAGTAGTAAAAACAGGTGGAAAACAATACAGAGTTCAAGAAGGTGACGTTCTTTTCGTTGAAAAGTTAGATGTAGAAGTTGACTCAACAGTTGAATTAACTGAAGTTCTTGCAGTTGGTGGAGAAACTTTAAAAGTTGGTACTCCAGTAGTAGAAGGAGCTAAGGTTGTAGCTAAAGTTTTAGCTCAAGGAAAAGCTAAAAAAGTTACAGTATTCAAGTATAAGAGAAAGAAAGACTACAGAAGAAAAAATGGTCACAGACAACCTTATACTAAATTAGTTGTAGAAAAGATCGAAGCTTAATTATTATGATAAAGATTAATATTAGATCGAATAGAGACAACATAATATCTTTCTCAGTTGAAGATCATGCACTTCGTGAGAGAACAGCTATATTAGCAGGTGATGCACATGATATGATATGTAATTCAGTATCAGTGTTATCTCAGAGTGTGATTATTGGTTTAGATGAAGTACTTAAGCTTAATGTAAACTATGAGATTAGAGATGGATATCTTGCACTAGATCTTAAAGGATTTACTCTTGAGGAAATAGAGCAAGCACAAGTCTTACTTAAGACTTTTGAGAAGAGCCTAGAGAGTTTGATCATGGGCTTAGATGATATGTTTGGAATAGATAAACGTATGGAATATATCAGTTTATGCAATGAGGAGGTGTAAGTATGATAATAATGAACCTTGAGTTATTCGCTCACAAAAAAGGAATGGGTAGTACTAAGAATGGTAGAGATTCTGAATCTAAGAGATTAGGAGTTAAATCAGCTGATGGACAATTCGTATTAGCTGGTAACATAATCGTAAGACAAAGAGGAACTAAGATTCACCCAGGCGAAAATGTTGGTAAGGGTGGCGATGACACTCTATTTGCTAAAATCGACGGAGTTGTTAGATTCGAAAGAATGGGTAGAGATAAGAAAAAAGCTAGTGTTTACCCAGTAGATTTTGAAGAAATAGCTGAATAATTTTCTAGATTAAAAGTGTTGCAAGATGAGTATCATTTTGCAACACTTTTTTTACTCTTTAGGAATTATATTATGTTTGTAACTGAGGATAAGTATATTAAAATCACATTCTATTTTAATTAAAATTTGCGTGTTTTTTGTATTGTTGTTATAAATATATATGTAATATGTAATAATAATAATAGAGAATATTAATTAGAGAATAATAAATAAGAAAGGATATGTCAGAATATAATATTACATATGGAAAGCAGTATAATAAGAGATTATTATGTCTCGTGTATCAAATTCTGACAGTGGCGGAGAATATGTTTATAGATAAAGTTAGAATATTAGCCAAGTCTGGTAAGGGTGGAGACGGTGCAGTTTCTTTCAGAAGAGAAAAATATGTTCCACTAGGAGGACCAGATGGTGGTGATGGTGGAAGAGGCGGAGACGTTATCTTCTATGTAGATACAGGAATTACAACTCTTTTAGATTTCAAGTATAAAAAGAAATTTAAAGCAGGTGATGGAGAGAATGGTGGTACTTCTAAGTGTTATGGTAGAGATGGAGAAGATTTACTTATCAAGGTACCATTAGGAACAATAATAAGAGAAGCAGAGAGTAATAAGATAGTTGCAGACCTTTCGCATAAAGATGATAGATTTACATTATTGAGAGGTGGAAAAGGTGGTAAGGGTAATTGTAAATTCTGTACACCTACTAGGCAAGCACCTCATTTCTCAGAACCAGGTATGCCAGGAGAAGAGATGGATGTAATATTAGAATTAAAATTATTAGCAGATGTAGGATTATTAGGATTTCCTAATGTAGGTAAGTCTACATTTTTATCAATGACTACAGCAGCTAAGCCAAAGATTGCCAATTATCACTTTACAACACTTAAACCTAATTTAGGAGTTGTTGCACCTAATGGAACAGAACCATTTGTTATGGCTGATATTCCAGGTATAATAGAAGGAGCAGCAGAAGGTGTAGGATTAGGCTTAGAATTCTTGAAACATATCGAAAGAACTAGAATACTTATACATTTTGTTGATATATCTGGAGTAGAAGGAAGAGATCCGTATGAAGACTTCTTGAAGATAAATGAAGAACTTAAGAAATATTCAGTTAAATTATGGGATAGACCTCAGATAGTAGTAGCTAACAAATGTGATATGTTATATGATGAGAATGTGTTCTTAGATTTCAAGAAGAAGGTTAATGCATTAGGTTATGATAAAGTATTTAAAATGTCAGCAGCTACTAGAGAAGGAGTAGATGAAGTTATTAAGACTGCAGCAACTATGCTTCAAGATATACCTTTAACTGGTTTAATCATATCTGATGATGAGAGATATATACCAGAAGAGAAGAAGTTTACTTATAATATAATGGTAGAAAAAGGTGCTGAGTTTAATACTTATATCATAACAGGTTCTTTTGTAGATAGATTATTAGAATCAGTTAATGTATATGATGCAGATTCATTAAGATATTTCCATAAAGTTCTTAACAATAAGGGAGTTCTAGCAGAGCTTAGAGAGATGGGAATTAAGAATGGAGATATGGTTAACCTTAATGATTTTGAATTCGAATATATGATGTAATTTATATATAGTGAAAGGAGTGTGTAATTAACACATGATTACAGGAAAGCAGAGAGCTTACCTAAGAGGTTTAGCTCAAAACATAGATCCTATATTTCAAGTAGGTAAAAAAGGAATAGAGGATGCTTTTATAAAGCAAGTAGATGAAGCATTAGAGAAGAGAGAGCTTATCAAGATAAAAGTTTTAGAAAATAGTGGAATGGAAACTAGAGAAGCATCAGATATAATATGTGAAAGAGTTGGTGCAGAAGGGATTCAAGCTATAGGTAGTAAAATGGTTTTATACAGAAAATCTAAAAAGAATCCTAAGATAGAATTACCAAGAGGTAATAAATAATTTATGGAGAGATTAGGAATCATAGGTGGTACTTTTGATCCTATTCATCTTGCACATGTATATATAGCAGAGGTGGCAAAGGCAGCATTAAACCTAGATAGAGTAATATTTATGGTGGCTGGTAGTCCACCTCATAAAACTAATAAGCAGATAAGTGATGCTGATGTTAGATATAAAATGACAGAGTTTGCAATAATGAATAAAGAAGGACTTGAAGTTTCTGATTATGAAATAAAAGAGCAAGGATTAAGTTATACTTATAAGACATTAGAGCATCTTAATAATTCTAATAGAGAATTATATTTTATAACAGGTGGAGATTGCTTGATGAATATAGAATCATGGAGAAATGTACCTGAGATACTGTCTTTATGCCAGTTTGTAGTAGTAACTCGTCCTGGAGTAGACAATGATAAGCTTATTAAACAAAGGGATTATATATCTTCTAAATATAATAGCAATATTGTTTTTTTAGAAGTTGATGGAATAGATATATCTTCAACCGAGATAAGAGAAAAAATATCAAAAGGTGAAGATGTTTCAAAATATTTAAATACAGAAGTACAAAAAATAATAGCAGATAATAATCTATATAAGGGGGAATAGTTATGGTATCTATAGAAGAAGCATATGATTATGTTAAGAGTTGCTTAACTGATAAGAGATATATACATACATTAGGAGTTATATCAGTTGCCAAGAAATTAGCAGTTAAGAATAATATTTCTGAAGAAAAGGCAGAGATTGCTGCGTTATGTCATGATATAGCAAAGTATGTTCCTGAAGAAGAAGCTCTTAAAATAATAAAAGACAATAATATAGAATTAACACAAGGTGAGAAAGCAACTAAGGAATTATGGCATAGTATAATAGGACCGATAGTAGCTAAAGAAAAATTAGGAATATCTGATGAAGAAATTCTAGATGCTATAAGATATCATACAACAGCTAAAGAAAACATGTCTGCCTTAGAGAAAATAATATATATAGCAGATGTTATAGAACCTTCTAGGGTATTTGAAGGGGTAGATACAATAAGAGAAGCTAGTTTAGAATCACTAGATAAGGGATTACTTGCTGCACTTAATTATAGTATAGAATATTTATTGTCAAAAGGATCTTATATAGATTTAAATTCTATAAAGGCTAGAAATTATCTTATATTAAATAAATAATTTAATATAAGAATAAAGGGATGGAGGCTTTAAATATGGACAGAAAAAGAAATGTAAATTCTAGAAGTGGAAATAGACAAAATCCTAGAAGAAGAGAGCCAGATTCTATTAGGAAAAAGAGAAAGAGAAGTCCAGAGAATATAGAAGATGTTAGAAGAAAAGATCCTAGAAAACATCAAAAAGAACATAGAAGAAGACCAGCATATATAGATGATGAAGTCTTCGAGAGAAGTGGCTTCAATGATATAGAGAATAAAAATTCAAGAGTAGTTAATAAGAAGTCTATAGACAAAGAAGATAGTAATATAAGCAATAAAGCTTCAAAGCATAATAAAAAACTAACATTTAAGAACATAAAGAGAGGTTTGCTGGTTTTAATTGGAATTATAATTATATATATAATTTATATATTTTTAAATTTTTTTAATAGTGTTAAAATAGATGATAGTTATGCAGCTACTAATCCATCTAGAGGAGATTCTGTTAATATATTGTTACTTGGAACTGATATAGGTGATGTAAATCAATCAGATAATCAATCACTTAAACGAACAGATACAATTATGTTACTTAATTATAATCCTAGCAGTAAAAAAACTCAGGTTGTATCTATTCCTAGAGATACTCTAGTTCAAATGAATGGACAGAATATGAAGATAAATGCAGTGTTCCAAAATGGAGGAAATGCATCTATAAGTTCTGTTGTAGAAGATATGTTAGATATAACTGTTAATTACGTTATGGATATTGATTATGAAGCTTTTAGACAATTTATAGATGCTATAGGTGGAATAGATATGGAGATAGAGAATACTATGGATTATGATGATGATGGACAGAATCTACATATACATTTTACAAAAGGAACAACAGAACATTTAGATGGACAGAAAGCTGAAGAATTCTTTAGATGGAGAAAGAATAATGATGGAACAGGTTTTGCAACTGGGGATTTGGGAAGAATAGAAAACCAACATAAATTCTTGCAGAAGATTGTAGATAAGTGTAAGAGTCCTATTATACTATTTAAGGCTCCTAAGATATTTAATGCAGTGTCAACTAATATGACTACTAATATGAAAGGTAGTAAGATGGTTAGGTATGGACTTGGAATTATGCGTAGTATGAAAAATGGCATAAATATGACTACAATATCAGGAACACCTCAGTATATAAATGGAATATCATATGTTGTTTATGACAAGTCAGCTAATGTAGATCTTATAAATTCATTAAATGGATCAGGATCAAGTAACGATGAAGAATTATCTAGAAAAAAAGCAAGTGTGCTTATACTAAATTGTACTAATACAAGTGGATTAGCAGCCCAGACTAAAGCTAAGCTTGCAAGTGCTGGATTTGAGAATATAGAAGTAAATAATGGAAGTGCACTTGATAAGTCCAAGGTTATGACGCAATATGATAATTTGAAGCAAGAGGTTATGGAGGTTTTACCAAAAGTAACTCAGAGTGAAGGAAAGTCTTCAGATTACCCTAGATATGATGTTGTTATTATGTTAGGTAAAGACTATATAGAATAAAAGAAAGTAGTATAATTATGAGCAAGATAAAAGTAAAGATAGAAGAAAAAAATGATGGAATGGTAATAAGGCAATTCTTAAAAGAAGAAATGGGATTGTCAACTAGGTTAATAAGAAGTGCTTCAATAGAGAAAAGAATTTTAGTCAATGATGAACCTGTTAGAATGAGGAAGGTTATAAAAGTAGGCGATGTAGTTGAAGTGGAATTAAGTAGGAATGAAAGTCAAAATATAACACCAGAGAATATACCAATAGATATCATATATGAAGATGAAGATATATTAGTTGTTAATAAGCCGCCTTTTATGGTGGTTCACCCTACTAAGAGCCATCAGAGTGGAACTTTAGCAAATGGAATATTATATTATTTTAGTGAAAGTAATCAAAATTGCATAGTAAGGCTAGTAAGTAGATTAGATATGAATACATCAGGACTTATAATTATAGCAAAAAATCAATTTGCTCATATGGCTCTATCAAAAGAGATGCAAAATAATAACTTAGAGAAGAGGTATATAGCTATAGTACATGGTCATATGGAAGAAGAACAAGGCACAATAGATGCCCCTATATATAAGCTAGATACAGAAGAAGATTCATTTAGAAGAGTAGTAGATGATAGAGGACAGAGAAGTATAACGCATTATAAGGTAATAGAACGATTAAAAGAAGCTGATGTAGTTGAGTGCTTATTAGAGACAGGTAGAACTCATCAGATAAGAGTTCATTTAAGTCATTTAGGTCATCCTATATACGGTGATACTTTATATGGATATGGTGAAGAAGATGTAGAAAAAGAGTTTATAGATAGGCAGGCATTACATGCTTATAAACTTAAGTTTAATTCTCCTAGAACTAAAGTATTATTAGATTTAAAGGCAGATATACCAGAGGATATGCAGAAGTTGATATATAAACTAAAATAAAAAACAGGATTTTTTAATCCTGTTTTTTTAATCTTTAAGAAATTATATTTTTTTATTTTCTAGATTCATTAAGGGCTTTAGATAGTTCTTGCATTTTTTTTGCACGCATAAGTCTTCGTTTTTTTCTTCGTCTGTTAACCATAATAACACGAAGAATAAATAGAAGAAATAAGGTTAATAAAATTCCTATTACCCATTTTGTCTTTGTTGAATTATTAGTTGTAGTAGCTTCAGAATTTGTATCTAAATTATAACTAGAACCAGCTACTATAGGAACTTCTGAATATTCTGTTCCGTCTATATATACTGTACCTGTAGTTAATGTATCTCCACGTTTAAATGATCTGTTAGATAAATTCTTTGGTAAGTCATAAGTTATTTTTTTGTTATAAGAATCTTTATCATCATTTGGAGTTGTGTAATATACATCGGAACCTACAAGTAATGGTATTTTATCATTATTTAATGTAACAGAATCAAGTTCTTCACCCTCTTTATATACAGAAGTACTTGAATAATTGTCGAAAACATAATTAAAGATATTTTTAACATCAGAATAAACTTTATCTATATTTTCACCATTTAAAAAAGCACCACAATAGGTTGTACCATTTTTAGTACAAGCAATTACATTAGTAAAGTTTGCTGCAATTGTATAACCTTTTTTTGAAGCAAAAGAATATTCGTAATAATATTTTGATTCAGGAAATAATATGTAGTTCTTGTTATTAAGCCAACGTTCAGTTCCATCAAGATTACTAGGTGACATCTTTAGAGACTTAGTTTGACAGATATCTACGAATGTTTTGTTCTTCGAAGCTTCACACATTATTAAAGCTAAGTCATGTGCAGTAGTGTAGTGCTTTTCATCAGGTAAGCCACTTGGATTCATGAAGTTAGAATCATTAGCTCCTAATTCCTTAGCACGTTTATTCATAAGTTTGGCAAATTCTTCTCCACTTCCAGAAACATGTTCAGCAAGTGCTAGTGCACAATCATTACCAGATAATAATATTAGTCCTGTAAGTAATTCTTTTACAGTAAAAATTTCCCCTTCTTTAAGGCCTATTGAAGAACCTTCAGCATAAGCAGGATTATGTCCTACTGTAACTTTTTCAGATAAATCACAATTTTCTATAACTATAAGTGCTGTTAAAATCTTAGTTGTAGAAGCAGGATATAACTTCTTATCTCCGTTTTTATCAAAAACTACTTGTTTAGTATCTGAGTTAATAAGTACAACACCTTCAGAATTAAGATCAGGTGGTGAATCTATTGCATATGCAATCTCAGTAATTGGACTAAACAAAGTGAATATAATAGCAAATAATAAACTTAAAAATCTAAACCGTTTCATTTTAACCTCTTTCATTATAACTCTCAATTAACATAGTTTTACTAAT
Source organism: Clostridium sp. MSJ-8 (assembly GCF_018918325.1). Classification (GTDB taxonomy): domain Bacteria; phylum Bacillota; class Clostridia; order Clostridiales; family Clostridiaceae; genus Clostridium. The sequence continues at coordinate 62,005 of NZ_JAHLQH010000012.1, forward strand.
ATATTATAGCAGATAATAACAATAAATCTAGAATATTTAATAAAAAGAGTAAAGAAATACTATTAAGTTTCTGTAAAAGTGGTAATACTTAAGAATATGAGAAGGATAAGGAGAGAATTATATGTGTAAGAAAAATTATAAGTTAATAGGAATTGGTATAGTTATAATTGTAATAATTTTGTATGTCATTATAGGTTATTTTAGCAATGGAAAAGATGAACTTATAAAAAATAATACTGATAGTATATATGAAGAAGAAGGTGACACAGAATTGCCACTAAAAGACAGTAAAATAGTAGTGGAAATAAAAGGAGAAGTTAATAAACCTAATGTATACTATCTAGAGGAAGGTTGTATAGTACAAGATTTAATAGATATGGCAGGGGGGATTACTGATAAGGGAGATCTCCAGAATATTAATAGAGCACAAGAGCTATCCAACCATGAATGTATAGTGATTCCAAGCTATGAAGAGAATAATACAATTGCAGAAGGCGGGGAAACAATATCTTCAGCTGTAGGTAATAATGATAAGGTGAATATTAATACTGCAGATTCTACTGAACTTCAAACATTAACAGGAATAGGAGAGAGTAGAGCACAAGCTATAATAGATTATAGAGAAGAGAATGGAAGGTTTAAATCTATAGAAGAGATAAAAAATATAAGTGGAATAGGAGATAAGATGTTTGAGAAAATAAAAGAACACATTACTATTTAGTTTAAAAACATATGATTTAATGATATAATATATCAGTATGAATAAAACTGATTAGAAATAGACGTAATATAAGGAGGAACACTATGAAGAAGAGAATATTAACTAGTATAATAGCAGTTATGGTGTCGGCATCTCTTATTAGTTGTTCTGCTCTGCCAGGTAATAATAAGAAGAGTGAGAATACATCTACTGAAACAGTAGATAGATATGCCAAGCTAAAGGGAGAATGGGCAAAAGACACTACTAAGGCAGATTTCGATAAGAAATATAATGAGTTATTAAAAGCTATGGAGAAACAAACTGATGATTATGGTTTAAAATATGATAAGAAATCTAGTATTAATGATAAGGATAAAAGTAATACTATAACAGATTCTTATATAGTAGTGCTTCAAGATAAACCAGAAGAGAATAGACTAGAGAGTTTTTACTTTGGAGAGAAAGTATCTACAGGAGATAATATGACTGGTCAGATATACTTAAAGGCATCTCTTAAGTTTGATGGTAAGACAGCTCTTAAGAAAGAAAAATTCGATTTTGGTGATACATCTATAGCGAAATATTCTGAGATTTTTACAGGAAAAAAAGATAGAGATTATTCTTCTATTAACAAGAAGATTATTGATATATTGAAGAGTGATTCAAAAGAAGGAGTTATAACTAGTAATCTTGATGGATTGTATGAAGAATTTACTATAACAAAGGATTATATTGCTTATACTCTTGAAACAAAAGAACTTACTTTTAAGACAAAAACAGAATTAAACAGTTAAAAGAAAATCGTTTAATTATTAAACGAGGATTTTTTATGCACTATATATTCTTTAAGAGGTAAAATCTAAAGAATAATAGTTGCTTATATATATTTTATCTAGGAGGAGAGTTTGATGAAGAAGTTATTAGCAAACATAATTGATCAAATTATAGTGTTTGGGGTAGCAATATTACTTTTATTATTAGTTTCATTAGTAATGAAATTAATAGGATTTGAATTCCAAAAACCAATAGAAGCTTATATTGGTTCTGTAGCGATAGTTGCTATATTATACTATCCAATAGTAGAAGCAACAGCCCTTAAGACTACACTTGGAAAAAAATTATTAAATGTATAAATTTATTTTCTAATCTTTAGGTGAGGAGTAATCTTCATCTAAGGATTAAAATTTTTAATGGCTAGAAAAATATAAAAGTTTTATAATCATAAGTGTTGATTTTTAGGACTTTAAGTTCTGATTTCTAGAAAAGCCATAAAAATTATATTGCCAAGACAGAATTCTTAAACAAGTTAAGGATTCTGTCATAAAGGCTAAACAAAAGCTAGATAAGAAATATAATATTAAAGTAGGAGAATGTAATGAAAAAAGGTAGCGAAATACTAGTTAAGATAGAAAAGACAGAATTCCCCTCAATAGGAATAGGAACATTAGAAGATAAGAAGATATATGCTAAGAACTGCTTTCCAGGACAAGTGATAAGAGGTAGAGTTAAGAAGAAGAAGGCAGATTATGCAGAAATCAAACCGTTAGAGGTTGAAGAGAGAGCATCATATGAGGTAGAACCTTTATGCCCTCATTTTGGCATATGTGGAGGTTGTTCATCTCAAACATTAGAATATGATAAACAATTAGAACTTCTATCAGAAGAAGTTAAGGAATTATTTGTTCAAGGTGAAGTACCTATGGGTACATATGAAGGAATAATGGGTAGCAAGCTTCAATGGGAATATAGAAATAAGATGGAGTTTACCTTTGGTGATATGGAGAAGGGCGGAGAACTTACTCTAGGAATGCATATGAAGAACAAGTCCTTTGGTATAATTACTGTAGATGAATGTAAAATAGTAGATGAAGATTTCAGAAAGATAATAGCTCTAACAGTTGATTATTTCAGAAAACAAAACTTACCTTATTATAGAGTAATGAAGAGAGAAGGTTACCTTAGAAACTTAGTTATAAGAAAAGCCTTAAATACCAAAGAGATTATGGTAAACTTGGTTACAACAACTCAAATAGATTTTGATTTAACAGAATATGTTGAATTATTGAAGAAGCTTGAGTTTAATGGAAACTTGGTATCTGTTTTACATACAGAAAATGATTCTTTCTCAGATGCAGTAATTCCAGAGAAAGTAAACCTATTGTATGGAATAGATCATATAGTTGAAGAATTATTAGGTCTTAAGTTTAAGATATCACCTTTTTCATTCTTTCAAACTAATACAAAAGGTGCAGAAGAGTTATATACTATAGTTAAGGAATATCTAGGTGATAGTGCAGATAAAGTAGTATTTGACTTATATTGTGGAACAGGTACAATAGGTCAAATAGTAGCACCTAATGCTAAGAAGGTTGTAGGAATTGAGCTTATAGAAGAGGCAGTAGAAGCTGCTAAGGAAAATGCTAAGCTTAATGGACTAGATAATTGTGAATTCATAGCAGGTGATGTAGCAGTTACTATAAAAGAAGTTAAGGATAAGCCAGATATAATAATATTAGATCCACCTAGAAGTGGGGTGCACCCTAAGGCCTTAGATTATGTTATTAAATTCAATGCTAAGGAGATAATATATGTATCATGTAATCCAAAGACATTGGTTAATGACCTTAAGGTGCTTATAGAAGCAGGATATGATATACAGAAAAGTAAAATTAAGGATATGTTTCCTAATACCCCTCATGTTGAGGCTATAGTTAAATTGCGTAGGAAATAAGCCATTTTAAAGCCCTCAAGGTATGAAAAAAATAGATTTGCCACCAATTTGCCACCGAATTATTTACCTTGGTGGCAAATAACAGATTCAAAGATGTTTACAGTCTCGTTTTCCATTTTCTTAGTTACGTGAGAATAAGTATCTAGAGTGGTTGATATTTTGCTATGACCAAGTCTTTTTTGAATGTCTTTTGGATTAGCTCCTGCTTCTAATAACATGGTTGCGTGAGTATGTTTTAAGCTATGAAAATTAAAATTTATTTTAAGTTCATAATTGACTACTCTAGATAAATATTTAATAGAATTAGTTGTTATTTGTTCTCCGTTTTCTTTAGTGCATACATAATTAGAATCTTTGTAATATTGGCCATATTCAAGTTTGTTTGTCTTTTGCCATATTCTATGCTTTTTTAATATATTAACTAATGTGTCACCTATCTTTATTGTTCTGTATGAGCTTTTAGTCTTGGGAGTACCAAGTACAAAACCTACTTTCTCCTTATATATAAGAGTGTGTTCAACAGTTAATGTCTTGTTATCTAAATCTATGTTTTCAGTAATGGTGAGCAGTCCTGAATCATGGAAAGCAATCAATGAATTTTTTACTGAATCAGTTAAAATATTTGAAGAAATGTTAAAGGTGGTGAAGTGACATAACAAAATTAGAAGAAGCATTACAATCATATATGGATTGTTTTAATGAAAAGTATCCTTTGGTTGCATCAATGGGAATGACAGATGATGAAATCATTGATGATATTGAACAGTGCATTAAGTCAAGGAAACTTGCTGAAACACCTACATTTGAAGATGATGTTGATTATTAAAATAAAAACACCTTGGAAACAGGGGGTTTTATTGTATTTATGAATACCACCTGCTAGGCGGGTGGTTCAAAAGAGCTTTTAGCGGTGAGTAGAAAATAAAGAACCTCCGATGTAAGATAATAGTAGGTTTGCCGACCACAATTAAATTACATGGAGGTGAGTCCAAATGGACAATAGTAGTTTAGCACATAGTAAATGGAATTGTAAATATCACATAGTTTTCGCACCTAAATATAGGAGACAAATTATATATGGAAAGATAAAAGCTGATATAGGAAAAATATTAAGAAAACTATGTGAGAATAAGGGTGTGGAGATAATAGAAGCGAATGCTTGTAAAGATCATATACACATGCTTGTAATTATACCACCGAAATTGAGCGTAGCTCAATTTATGGGGTACTTAAAAGGTAAAAGCTCGCTTATGATATTTGATAGACATGCAAATTTGAAATACAAATACGGAAACAGACAATTTTGGTGCAAAGGATATTATGTAGACACTGTAGGAAGAAATAAAAAGGTAATAGAGGAATATATAAAAAATCAGATACAAGAAGATTTGGCGTATGAACAATTAAGTTTAAAAGAATATATTGACCCGTTTACGGGTGAACCAGTAAAAAAAGGCAAAAAATAAAGCACCTTTGAGGTGCAGCTAGTAAAAGATTGCGGTTGGCAAACCATTCAAAGTGCGAGTAGCACGTGCAAGAACCAGAGGCTTCTAGCCGCAGTGCAAACCACCCGTTTTACGGGTGGTCATGATTGTTATGGTGGCATTTTTGTTTATGTAGCATGTTTGCTGAGCTAGCAGAATGTGAAATATCAGTAAAGTAAAATACATTAATAAACTCCTACTAAGTTATATTATTATATCGGAAACTGTTGATGATTAAAAAAAATCAAATAGTAGCAATTAATTTTAAAAGAAATATCTTGTATATAAAATGTATTAAAAAATGTAAAAAGTAAATAATAATAAATATAAAAATCAATTTAGAAATAAAAAATACCGTTTTTTAAAATTGCATTTACATATTCTAAGCAAGAATGTTATTATATATATAGGAGGAGAATAAAATGAAAAATATAGTGAGGTTACAGGAAATTCAAGTTAAAAACTTTAAAAACGTCATAAATGGTACTGTAAATTTTAATAGTTTTAAGAAGAAAAGATACTTTTCAAATTCATATAATGCAGATATACTTGGGATATATGGGCAAAATGGCTCTGGAAAAACGAGTATGGTAGAGGCAATTGATATATTAAAAACAATTTTATCTGGACAGAAAATTGATAAAAATATTAAAAATTTATTGTCTTATAATACTGAATCTGCATGCTTTAAATATATATTTACTATAGAAGTAGAAGAAAAAAAATATATGGTAAATTACAAGTTTAATTTAAGATGTAATAATGATGAAGATAGAGTTGAAATTTATAAAGAATCATTAAATTATGCTAACATAGAATTTGATGCTAAAAAAGTAGATGCAGCCAAAAGTATTATTAATTATGATATGGATAAAGAATCAGAAGAAATTTTTTTACCTATTAAAAATTATAATATTATTGTAAGGGAAGGTGAAAAAACAAATCTAATAGTTTCAAAAGAATTTGCTAAAGAAAATAGTACTTCATTTATTTTTAACAAACGTAGCATGGAAATTTTTAAAAAAAGTTTTAAAGATAAAGATGGGGTTTATTATGAAATTATTCGTTCATTACAAAATTATGCTATTGCATCATTTGTAATAAAAAATGATTGTTTGGGACATGTTGATTTAAGTGCTATTATACCATTAAATTTTCTGATAGACAGTCAAAATGGACTTGCTAGAGGAATGCTTATGATTGGATTATTTGATACAAATACAGTTAGCATAGAAATACTTGAAATATTGAATAAAATAATAGAACAAATTAATATTGTTTTAAATTCGTTAATACCAGGGTTAACAATTGAAACCAAAATTATAAAAGAAGAACTTATGGAAAATGGGAAAGTTGGAAAGGTATTAGAATTACTTTCTGTTAGAGAAAGTGGAAGAATACCATTAAAATATGAATCGGATGGTATAAAGAAGATAATATCTATATTAAGTGCTCTTATAGCAATGTATAACAATGAAAGAATTTGTGTTGTTATAGATGAATTAGATTCAGGAATTTTTGAGTTTTTATTGGGTGAATTATTAAGTGTATTAAAAGAAAAGGCAAAAGGACAATTAATATTTACATCTCATAATCTTAGAGCATTAGAAGTTCTAGATAAATATGACATGATATTTACAACAGCAAATCCAGAAAACAGATATATAAGATTAAAATATGTAAAGAATAGTAATAACTTAAGAGATTTTTATCTGCGTCAAATCTTTCTTGGTGGACAAGATGAGGTTATTTATAAAAAAACAAAAAGTTATGCTATCAGTAGAGCTTTTAGGAAAGCAGGAGTAAAAAATGAGTCAAGATAAGGTAATTGTTTTTATTGTTTAGGGATTTTCATATAAAGAAACATGGGATTTCATTAAAAAAGATATAAATTCAATTTGCTGATATAGTAATTTTCATTTATTTTTTCAAATAAGTGTTGAAAAATAATATAAAAAATCTGGAGGTATAATATGGGGGAAATAGTTGATGTGAATAGCACAAACAGTAAACAAGAAGTTAATGGCAAATATAATTTGGAGGAGCTTACAGAAGATCTTTTAATGGCTGCAAGAACTTCAATTAATAACAATAAGGCATTAAGTGTTCCGATTGCTGAATTGTCTGCACTTGGAGCGGGTGTGGCATCTATTATTCCAGCTTTCAATACTGTTACACAGAGCACATCTATCGCTACAGATGGACTTTTCAGAATAGCAAATCGTGCAGCAGGAGATAGTTTGAAGATGGCGAAAAATGGAAATGCATGGGGTGCAATGAAAACAGCCACAGGTGGTTCCAAAATGGTACAGCTTTCAGAAGCAGGGCCTTTGTCTGCAACAACACAAACAGTAGCTTCATTTAACCCAGCAACAATGATGATGGCAGTAGCACTTTATTCTATAGAAAAGGATATTGCTGAGATATCGGAAATGCAAAAGAAGATACTCACATTTCTTGAAGTGGAGAATGAATCGCAGATAGAAGCTGATGTTGAGACTTTGATGGGAATTGTAACTAACTATAAATACAACTGGGATAATGAACTATCAGTAGCAAGCAGTCATAATTTGGTTATGGATATTCAGAATCGAGCAAGAAAGAATATGATAGCATATCAAAAGAAGGTTGTTGATACAGTTTCAGCAAAGAAGATTATTGTCGCTCAGAATAAAGTTAAGTCAACATTATCCGATTTGGAAAAGAAATTCAAGTACTATAGGTTATCATTGTACACCTTCTCGTTAGCTTCATTGATGGAAATCATGTTAAGTGGTAATTTTAAAGAAGAGTATATAACTAAGGCAAAAAATGAGATAAAATTCATGTCAGATACATATAGAGAAAAGTTTGAGCTAGGCTCTTTGTACCTAGAGAAACTTGGCAACGTTGGAGTAGAGTCAAATGTTTTAAAAGGTATTGGTACTGTCGGCAAAACAGTTGGCAAGTTAATTGGTAGTATTCCATTGGTTAAGGAAGGTTCGGTTGATGAATTCTTACAAGATAAAGGAGCACATTTGCATAAGAATGCTATTGAAATGGAAAAGAAAGCTGTAAAGGAATTTGCGACAGTTGGTAATCCAGGAACCAGAGTGTTTGTGGAAAAGATGGAGGATATGATTCAGATTTACAATCACACTTCACAAATATGCTTTGATAATGAAAAAATTTATCTGTTGGAATAAATTGAGTAAGAAGCGAAATAAGAAATTACTTTATTATATGTTTGAAATAAATTTTTGTGAAAGCATCTTTTTTGTAAATGATAATGCATCTATACAAAAAAGATGTAATTTTTTTAAATTACATATTGTAATAAAACGGAATATATGATAATATTAATACAACAAGATAAGTAATTTACAAAAGGCACATTTTTAAGGGGGCGTTTTTATGAAGTTAAGTGATGCTGTACAAGCTTCAAGTGGTTCTCCTCAATTTAGGATAAAAGAGGCACTTGATAAAGAAGCACAAGTATATACTTATTACAGTCAATCTGACTTGCTTGATGATCTTATAGGAATTGAATCAAGTAACAAGGAAAACAAGCAGATAAGAACTCATGATAAAGTTCTTACATTAAAGAAAGATGACATATTATTTAGTTTGATTAGTGGAACAGCAACGATTGTAAGCAAGGAACACGAAGGATATCTCTATACACAAAATTATGTAAAATTAACTTTAAATGATGATATTGATCCTAGATTTTTAGTATTTCTTATTAATGAGAGCAGAGATATAAAAAAACAGTTTGCAACAGGACTTCAAGGTTCACAGGTATTTAAATACACAATAAAACAATTAATTGATATTCAATTACCTAAAATGCCTTTAAAAGAAAAACAAAAAATAATAGGACAAGTTTACTTTAAACAATTAAGATTAACAGCTCTTAAAAATAGAGTAGCTGAATTACAAAAAAGCAAAATAATTAATCAATTAGAAGGGGTAAGTAAAAAATGACAGAAGATCAATTTGAAAACGAATTAATACAGTATATTACAACAGGAACAATAACTAAACCTGAACATTTAGACGGTATAGGTAATTTTATTAGCAGTAAAGAAAATGTTGATTATGTCATAAAAACAAAGTTGTGGGAGTATATGCCTAATATTAAAAATACAGATCAGCTTTGGCAAAACTTTAAAGAGATACTTGAAAGACATAATCAAAATACACTTGATCATCCTTTAAGTGTGGTGGAATTTAATCAGGTAAAGAAAATTATCAGTGATTTAAAAACACCATATGAAGCTGGACAATTTTTATATGGACTTAACGGAGTATCTCAAATAGAGATAGATTTAGATGATGGAAGACATGTTTTTCTAACAGTATTTGATCAAAAGAAAATTGGAGCTGGGGATACAGTTTATCAAGTTGTTAATCAGATAGAAAGACCTGCTGTTATTACAGGTAAGCAAGACAGAAGGTTTGATACAACACTTCTTATTAATGGATTGCCTATTATACAAATTGAAGAAAAACGAGATACACATGATGTAGATGAAGCATTAAATCAGATGCATCAATATATAGATGAAAATCAGTATAGTGATATTTTTTCAACTGTACAGATATTAGTAGCTATATCTCCTAATAATGTTAAGTATATGGCAAATACAACTACTGATAAGTTTAATAAAGACTTTGCTTTTAATTGGCAACGTAAAAGTGATAATAAAATAGTTCGTAATTGGAAAGAATTCGCTGATTCAATGTTAAGCATTCCAATGGCACACCAAATGGCTACAAATTATATGATTCTTGATGGCACAAAAAATAAACAAACATTAAAAGTAATGAGACCTTATCAAGTATATGCTACTCAAAATGTAATTGAAAAATTAAAAAGAGTAGATTTTGACATGGGATGCAATAAGATAGGTTATATATGGCATACAACAGGCTCTGGTAAAACAATTACAAGTTTTAAAACAGCATGGCTTGCAAGCCGTATGCCTAATATAGACAAAGTTGTATTTGTAGTGGATAGAATAGCATTGACTAAGCAAACTAATGAGAACTATAGAGCATATGATCCTGATTCAAGAGAAGATGTTATTGGAAGTGTTCAAGATACTAGCAATACTACTGATTTAAGTAGAAAGTTAAAAAGTAAGGATAACAATATTATTGTTACGTCTGTTCAAAAACTTGATACCCTTGTTAAAAGAAAGTCATTTAAATCACCAGATAAAAATATTGTGTTTATAGTTGATGAAGCACATCGTTCAACAGGTGGTGATAGTTTTAATAAAATACAAAAAGCATTCAAGAAGTCAGCATGGGTTGGATATACAGGTACACCAATGTTTGATGAAACAACTAATGGATTAAGAACAGAAGATATATTTGGAGAGCTTTTACATGCTTATACTATTCGTGAAGCCATTGCTGATAAAAATGTTTTGGGATTTAAAGTAGACTTTGAAACAACTATAGATGAAGATCAAATGAGAGATGTATATCTTCCTAGCTTTTATAGTGAACGTTATCCAAAATGGACTGAAAAGCAGATACAGAATAAAATAGATAACTTAACATTAGAAGATATGGATGATGCAATAGAACCAAGTTTTTATGATGAAAATATTGATCATGTAAAGCTTGTAGTTGAAGATATTTTTAAAAACTGGAGAAATCGTTCTAATGATGGTAAGTTTAATGCATTATTAACAACTCATGTTGGTGGAGGAAAAGCAAGTACACCAATGGCAATGATGTATTTCCGTGAATTCCAAAGAGTTAATAATGAAAACAGGGAAAAAGGTGGACAAACATTAAAGGTAGCAGTTACATTTAGTAAAAATACATCTAATAATGATACTATGTTGGAAACTAATAAGGGATTACTTGAAGCTATAGAAGTATATAATAAAGAATTTGGCACAAGCTTTGGAATGGATGATACAGATGGATATACTCAAGATGTTATAAGTCGTTTAAATAAAACAGCAAATGATAAAAACTATTTAGATATCGTAATTGTTGTAGATCAGCTTTTAACTGGATTTGATGCACCTGATTTAAATACACTTTATGTAGATAGAACACTTAAAGGAGCAGGACTTATTCAAGCTTATTCTAGGACAAACCGTATATCCAGCATGGAAGGGAAACCTTGGGGTTGTATTGTTAATTATAGGTGGCCAGTTCAAAATGAAAAGCTTATGAATAAAGCTCTTGCAATATATGCTAATAAAGATTCAGCTCTTTTATCAGAAGAAGAGCAGAAAAAGAGTAATGAAAAAGATGGAATTCTTGCTAAACCATTTGAAGATGTATTTGAAGAAGTACAAGAAGTGGTTGGAAAATTAAGAGATATGACTAATGATTTTCAACAATTACCTCCTTCTGAAAAGAAAAAAGAAAATATGTTTGAATTATTAAAAGCATATAACGCAGGAATGTCTAAGTTAAAGCAGTATGACTTTAAAGAAGTTGATGGTGATAAAATAGGTTTTGATTATGATAATCCAGAGATCTTGATAGAAAAATTAGGAATGACAAGCGAAGAAGAAGTAATGCTTACAACAGTTTTGTCAAATGAATTAAAGCAACATATTGCTAAGAAGAAGAAAGTTCCTTTTTATCAAATAGAGTTAAAAATGATTCATGTAAAAGATATTAAAGTAGATTATGATTATTTAACAGAATTAATTGAAGATTTATTAAATCAAGTACATGAAGGAAAGGATAAAGAAGCTGAAGAGACAAAAGAGAAAATTGCTAAATTCGCAAGTGGACTTGATGATAGAAATTATGCAAGTAAAATTATGAATGCAGCATTAGCGATTATAACAGGTAGCTATCCACCTAAAGATTCAGGTATAAATTATCCTATAAGATTAAAAAATAGTGAAGAAATAATTCAAGCAGCAAATAATATTAGTGTTGACAGAAAATTATTAGACTTTAGAGTTGACTGGGGAATTGCAGACATTATAACAAGTGCACAAATGAGAGAAATGTTTAGCCATCATAAATATGGTATGAAAGATTTAGATGATAATGGTCAAATTAAAGATATTATTGCAAAAGCAAGTGTAGATTATAAAACATTGGCTCACAAAGAAATAGTACAAGAATTAACTAAAATAAAGTATCGTAATGAGTTAAGAGAGGCAATATATAAACTAGCAGATGAACACATAGAAAGTTAATATTATAATATAGATTGCAAAAATATAGATATAAAAAGTTAAAGGAGAAAATATTTATGGATAAAAATAAAGAAAAAAGTAATGTCCCTAAGATAAGATTCCCCGGTTTTACTGAACCTTGGGAACAGCGTAAATTAATAGAATACCTTGAAGTATCGAAGGAGAAGAATAAGGATGAAGTATATAACAAAGATGATGTTCTCTCTGTTTCAGGTGACTATGGAATAGTAAACCAGATAGAGTTTCAAGGACGTTCTTTTGCTGGTGCATCAGTTGCAAATTATGGTGTTGTTAAAAATGGAGATGTGGTTTATACAAAATCTCCACTTAAATCGAATCCATATGGCATAATCAAGACAAACAAAGGAAAAACGGGCATTGTATCAACTTTATACGCTGTATATAAACCACTTGAAAATACGAATCCTGAGTTTGTGCAAATCTATTTTGAGCAGGATGCAAGAATGAATAATTATATGCATCCACTTGTAAATAAAGGTGCAAAAAATGACATGAAGGTCTCTGACGAAAATGCTTTAAAAGGTGATGTTATCTTTCCGAAAAAAGAAGAACAAATCAAAATTTCAGAGTATTTTTCGAGCCTCGACCACCTTATCACCCTTCATCAGCGTAAGTTAGACGACTTAAAAAGGCAAAAAAGGGGATTATTACAAAAAATGTTTCCTAAAAAAGGAGAAAAAGTTCCAGAGATACGTTTTCCTGAATTTACAAACGATTGGGAACAGCGTAAGTTATATGAAATTGCTAAAATAGTAGGTGGTGGAACACCAAGTACTGCAAATGAAAAATATTGGGACGGTGATATAGATTGGTACTCTCCAGCTGAAATAAATGATCAAATTTATGTTGAGAGTAGTGAAAGAAAAATAACAGAATTAGGATTAAAAAAAAGCTCTGCTAAAATATTGCCAGCATATAAAACAGTTCTTTTTACAAGTAGAGCTGGTATTGGAAAGATGGCTATTTTACGTAAGCCTGGCACTACTAATCAAGGCTTTCAATCTATTGTATTAAACGATAATACTGATTCATATTTTGTTTATTCAATGGGAAGCGCTATTAAACAAAAAGCTGAAAAAGTTGCATCAGGGTCAACATTTGCGGAGATATCTGGTAAGACATTGGGTAACCTTAAATTTATGTTCCCAAATGAAGTAGAACAAAAGCAGATTGGAGAATTTTTTAAAAAGCTTGACAACCTTATCTCCCTTCATCAGCGAAAGCTAGATCATTTAAAAGAACTAAAAAAAGGATTATTACAACAGATGTTTGTATAGTATAGAAAGGAAGTAAAAAAATATGAATAATAATGTAGAAACAATAAGTGGTAAATTATGGGCTATGGCTGATAACTTAAGAGGTAACATGGATGCTTCAGAATATAAAAATTATATTTTAGCATTTATGTTTTATAGATATCTTTCAGAGAACCAAGAGAAATATTTAGTAGATAATAATGTTATTGATGTTAAAGAAGGACAGTCTGTTAATGAAGCCTATATAGAACAAGCATCAGGAGAAGAACTAGCTGATTATTTAGAAGATATTTCATCAAGTTTAGGATATGCAATTGCACCTAATGATACATGGCAATCATTAATTGAAAAAATAGACAATTTACAAGTAATACCTAGCGATTACCAAACAATATTTGATAATTTTAATAAGAATGCAGAATTAAACAAAGAAGCTTCAAGAGATTTTAGTGGGGTATTTAATGACGTTAATTTAGGAGATTCGCGTCTTGGAAGTACTACTAATGAACGTGCTAAGGCACTTAATGGAATAGCTAAATTAATTGATAGTATAGAATATAAATCAGAAGATGGTAAAGATGTTTTGGGAGAAATATATGAATATCTTATAGGTCAATTTGCTGCAAGTGCTGGTAAAAAAGGTGGAGAATTTTATACACCACATCAAGTAAGTATAATTTTAGCTAAGATTGTTACAAGTGATGTTCAAAATAAAGATGAATTTTTCAGTGTATATGACCCAACAATGGGATCAGGTTCATTATTGCTTACTGTTGGTCAGGAATTATCAGAGGGAACTCCAATAAAATATTATGGACAGGAATTAAATACAACAACTTACAATTTAGCTCGTATGAATTTAATGATGCATGATGTATCTTATAACAATATGATGTTAAGTAATGCAGATACATTAGAAACAGATTGGCCAGATGGTCCAGATGAAAAAGGCATAGATCATCCACGTACTTTTGATGCAGTAGTAGCAAATCCACCATATTCAGCAAAATGGGATAACAATGAAACAAAATTAAAAGATGCTCGTTTTAGTGAGTATGGTAAATTAGCACCTGCATCTAAGGCAGATTATGCATTTATTTTGCATAGCATTTATCATTTGGATAACAATGGAACTATGGCGATTGTATTACCTCATGGAGTGTTATTTAGAGGTGCAGCAGAAGGTAAAATAAGAAAAACACTTATTGAAAAAAATTACTTAGATACAGTAATAGGATTACCAGCAAATTTATTTTATGGAACAAGTATTCCAACTACAATATTAGTGTTAAAGAAGAATCGTAAGAATAAAGATATATTATTTATTGATGCAAGTAAAGAATTTGAAAAAGGTAAGAATCAAAATAAATTAAATGAAGAAAATATAGGGAAAATAATAACTACGTTTAAAGAACGTAAAGATGTAGATAAATATGCACATTTAGCTTCTATTGATGAAATTAGAGAAAATGATTTTAATTTGAATATTCCACGTTATGTTGATACCTTTGAAGAAGAAGAACCAATAGATTTAGAAGAAGTAAATAAACAATTAGAAGAAGATAATAGAGAAATAGCAACATTAGAAGCAGAAATTAAAGAACAATTAAAGATATTAGGTGTTAGAATTTAGGTTAAATAAGGAAGATATTTTGTATCTTCCTTATAATAAATTATTTTGCTAACAATAAAAAAGATATAGCAAGGTCACCTAAAAAAATAGAAAATGTTGATATATTTGTTGAAACTAATCAAAGTGCTAATTCAATTAGAAACTTAATAATGAAAGCATTAAAAAAATACAATATAAATAATATTTGATAAAATATATGGAGGGGAATGTTATGCCGTTAATGAAATGCCCGGTATGTGGTGAGGACATATCAACAAATGCTAATTTTTGTCCGCATTGTGGGGAACCATTTAATAATAATGATAATAGAGATGTTAGGGGATTAATACCACCTGATTTTCCAATAGATATGAATCTTGGAAAACAAATTGTTAATTGGACATATGATGCAGCAGTAACTGGTTCATACAATAATAGTGGTGATATAAGAGATAAGATACCAAGTGGGAAGATACATGTTTTGTTATTTCAACATGGTTTAAAAATATGTGGTCCTTTTTTTACACCTTATCTAGAGTTGCACAATTCTCAAATTCATAGCATATCTGAAATGTCAGGGATGGAATTAAAAAATAAATCAGTAATTGGACGTGCTGTAATTGGAACGGTTGTGTTTGGTGAAATAGGTGCAATTATAGGAGGATTATCAGGTGTTGGGTTAAAAAATAAGCGTGTATATTATTTAGTAATAAATTATTGGAGTAGAGATACAAAGGAATTATTTAGTATTACTATTGAGTGTAAAGAATCAAATAGAAGATTTATAGAAAGATTTAATAAACAAAAATCATAATTATTAAATAGTAATTAGACTAAAAGAATGTTTTTTACAAGGATTCTCAAAAGAAAAAAGTGGACTTGCCATTATTCTGAATCTATTGTCTATGAATATATTCCAGTAGTTTTATTAACGTGGGAAGATTATCAGGATTAAGAATGTGGCGATAAATTAATGGATGTTAATCTTATCTTGTTTATTAGTCTTTGTTATAGAAAATTTTGTTGGATTTCTTTGTTGGGATGAAGGCAATGTTATTGAATAACATCTACTATTTTAATTATAATATTCTGTCAGCGTGGGAGAAGAAAAGAGGTAATTAAAATGTTAGATGAAATAAAAAGAACTGATTTGTTTTGTGATTATTATGAACAATGGATTACTATATATAAAGAAGGTGCTATTAGCAAGGTAACAATGAATAAATACCATATGACACATTCATGGTTAAAAAGATTAATACCTGAAGTTAGGATATGTGATTTAACTCGTATAATTTATCAACAACTACTTAATGATTATGCTATATACCATGAACGTCAAACAACAATGGATTTTCATCATCAATTAAAAAGTTCAATTTTAGATGCATTAGATGAAGGATTGTTAGATAGAGATCCAACAAGAAAAGCTATAATAAAAGGAAAAACACCTAGAGAAAAGAAGATAAAATACTTGAATCAATTTGAGCTTCATACATTATTAAATAATTTAAAATTGGAAGATGAAATTAACTGGGATTGGTTTATATTATTGATTGCTAAGACAGGTATGCGTTTTTCTGAAGCATTAGCACTAACACCAAAAGATTTTAATTTTTCTCATCAAGTTTTATCAATAAATAAAACATGGGATTATAAAAATAATAGTGGATTTATGCCTACTAAAAATAAATCATCTATTAGAAAAATACAATTAGATTGGCAGACTATTATTCAATTTTCTCAACTATTAAAAAATTTACCTGATGATAAGCCTATTTTTGTGGATGGAAAGGTATATAACTCTACAATAAATAATAGGTTAGAAAAACACTGTAAAAATAATAATATACCTGTTATTTCTATACATGGATTAAGGCATACGCATGCATCATTGTTATTGTTTGCCGGAGTATCTATAGCTAGTGTTGCTCGTAGATTAGGACATGCAAGCATGACAACTACTCAAAAAACTTATTTGCATATTATACAAGAGCTAGAAAATAAAGATATAGATTTAGTAATGAGATCTTTATCTGAACTAAGTTAAAAATATAAAATTTATGCTCACGCTGATGAAGGGAGATAAGGTTGTCGAGTTGTTTAAAAAATTGCCCTATTTTTTCTTGCTCTAACAATGTTGGAAGATTAATCTTTAAGGATTTTATATTTTCTGCATTTATATTAACATTAGCAGATTGTTGAATAATCCCTTTAAATTGACTCTTACAACTGTCTGATTGATAAAAACAACCAAAGAATTCATTATTTAAAATTTTTTTATTAAATCTAAAATCAATTAGATAAGAGCCGAAAATAGCAGGGATCTCGTCATAAACAATGCCATATGTCCCTACATTACCACTACGAACAATTAAAAAATCCCCAACTTCAACCTTAAATGCCACATAGTCTTTTTCCGTTGCATCTATTTTAGGAGTATCATTTATCTTTAGAACATTGTCAATCAAATCTGTTCCTCTAAGTAAATAATATTTCTTTGAAATATCATATTCTTCTGTTGTGTAGAACCCTTGTTTATGAAATTCTGTTATCTCAGAAACCTTACGCTGTTCCCAAAAGTTAAAAAAGATGTAAAAATTATTGAATTAAAGATAAATTTTGTGTTAATATCTGTAAAAAATATGTGTTTTAAAAAGTTTTGCAACGATTTGAGGAGTAAGAGTCAAAGATTTCGCGTATTTTAATTATATATCTCTGATGATAAAATAAACTCAGATAGTGAAAATACTTACTATCTGAGTTAAAATTTAATATTTATTTCTTTTTGGCTAAAATGCATAACCAATGTTTATTATTGTCATAATGACTTTCTATTTCAGAAAATCCTGCTTTCTTTAAAGCATCATGAATTTGTTCTTCATTATAGATGTTCATACCATCAATTACTTTGGTCCATTTTTCATCTCCATCATTTAAACCGTCACATTCATTACATATCATGAATATTCCACCATTCTTTAGAATACGATTTACTTCTATAAAGCATTCTACCAAGCCAGGCCAGAAATAAATAGTTTCAAAAGCAGATGCACAATCGAAAGAAGCATCTAAAAAGGGCATATTTGCAACGTTCCCTTGAATTACTTTACATTTACCTTCTTTAATTGCAGCTTCATTTACTCTTTTGGATTCTGCTACACTAACTTCAGAATAATCAAGTCCTGTTACATGACTATTATTACATTTGTCTAACCATGCAGCTATGTTTGCACCTCCACCACAGCCTATATCTAGAATATTGAGGTTATCTTTTGATGAAAACTTTGAAAATCCCCAATTTGCTAATTGTCGGTGACCATTGTTCATAATTTTTACCATTACTTTTCCACCAAGACCATTTGGCTTACAAGTATTTTGAAAAAAACTCATAAAATATCATCCTTTCAAATTACAGTTTAATTGAATATATTTATTATACTACAATGATTATCACAATCAATAACTATAAATGATATTGTTAGAACTTTTTTTGTTTTTGTACCTGTGGTATTCTAAAGGTACAAAAAGATAATGTCACATAACAATTTATTTTAGTAGGTAGTGAAAATGACATTATCAAATATTTTTGGATGGAGAGAAGAAAAGCAAACAAGTACAGTATTGAGGAGCATTAGATAATTAGACAGAAAGCCATATTTTTATATTAATGAATATGAGAATTGTACAATAAAAGCTATTGAAAGAAGATGAGAAAATGAATCAAAGTGAGAGAAGAATGTATTTAATTCAGAGATTATTAGAGGAACAGGCGCAATATTCAAGTATTGAGATTCCAGCAAATTCAAGTAAACAAAAAATATTACTTCGTTCACTAATGAATGTTAGAATGCCCAAACCTATAGATGATGAGTTTGAGAAAATTCAAGACCAATATTTACAAAAGGTCAATGAAGATAAGGGTATTATAACTTTTGATGATATGAATGAAATACAACCAGATATTTATATTTGGAAAGGAGATATAACAAGACTACAGGTGGGAGCTATTGTGAATGCTGCTAATAGTGGAATGACTGGATGCTATCAACCTTGTCATAACTGTATTGATAATTGTATTCATACTTATGCTGGTATTCAGTTAAGAAACTATTGTAACGATATTATGATAAAGCAAGGAAAAGAGGAGCCTACAGGTCAAGCAAAGATTACACCAGCATTCAATTTGCCTTGTAAGTATGTTATTCATACAGTTGGACCTATTGTACAAAATATACTTACTAGAAAACATGAGCTTTTACTTGAATCATGTTATAGATCATGCTTAAACATAGCAGAAGATAATAGTGTGAAAAGCATAGCATTTTGTTGTATTTCAACAGGTGTGTTTAATTTTCCAAATGATAAAGCAGCAGAAATTGCGGTAAAGACAGTGAAAGAATATAAACAAAAATTTAATTCGAAGATAAAGGTGATATTTAATGTTTTTAAAGAAGAAGATGAAAAAATCTACAATCAGCTACTCAGATAAATTATCAAAGATAAAAGAAAAGATAGAACAAGCAGATGCTATTGTAATTGGTGCTGGGGCTGGACTTTCTACATCAGCTGGATTTGATTATAGTGGAGAACGTTTTGAACGATATTTTTCTGATTATATAGAGAAATATGATTTTACTGATATGTATTCTGGAGGATTTTATTCTTATGATACCTTAGAAGAATATTGGGCATATTGGAGTAGATATATTTATATAAATCGATATATGGATCCTCCAACAAAACTATATAATAATATTTTTAAGCTAGTTCAAGATAAAGACTATTTTGTATTAACAACTAATGTGGATCATTGTTTTCAAAAAGCAGGTTTTGACAAGAATAGATTATTTTATACACAAGGTGATTATGGATTGTTTCAGTGTAGTAAACCATGTCATTATAAGACTTATGATAATAAAGAGGTCATTAGAAAGATGGTCCTTAGTCAAGGATTTACAATAGAAGATGGACAATTATTGAAGCCTAAAGAATCAAAAATAAAATTAACAGTACCTACGGAGTTAATTCCTAAGTGTCCAAGATGTGGTCGACCTATGGCTATGAATCTTAGAGCAGATGATACTTTTGTTCAGGATGCAGGATGGGATAAGGCTGCTAGCAGATATGAGAAGTTTATGGAAAATCACAGAGGGGAAAAAGTTGTTTTTATTGAATTAGGAGTGGGGTACAATACTCCTGGCATTATTAAATATACATTTTGGCAATATGCATATAATTGGAAAAATGCATTTTATATTTGTATTAATAGTGGGCAGGCATATGTACCACCTGAGATAGAGGATAAATCGATTGGAATAGATTCAGATATAGCTAAGGTTATTAATGATTTAAATGCAAAAGAAGAGTATAGATGAAATGATTAATGTTGCTTGTTAATTATAAAACTAAACTAAATACAAAAGAAGCTTTTATTTGAAGTTCACGAAGAAAACTATTAATGTTTTAAATAAATTTATAGCATTAAAATTAATTCTCTTGATCTTTTTCTTGGAAATAATGAAGATTTAAGACTATGTAGATGTACGATGCCATTTTATATTAGTTGAGAAATTAGTTTCTTATTAGATGTGACTAATATAGAGTATTATCTTAAAATATTATAAGGTCTTTTCCATGAAAATGTTGAAGGTATAATAATTAATATTATCCAATAAATAACTTCAACACAGTTATGGAAAAGACCTTATATTGTTATTTTCCTGTAGCAATACGAACTACAGTTTATAAGTTATGCTCTTCTAGCCAACGTATTGCTGCGTAAGCATATACAGCACTTCCTTTTGCCAAAGCAGCTTCGTCAAATTTTGCTTTTGGGTGATGCTGAGGATAACAATAACCATCATTTGGAGTTCCAGCAGCAAATGCAAGCATAATAGATGGAACTTCTTGACTTACATAGGCAAAGTCTTCTGAACCTGCTGATTTTGAAGCCTTTTTGTCTCCAGCCATAGCATTTAATTGACCAGCAGTAAATACTGTTGATTCTCCTAATAATTCTTTAAGATATTTTACAGTACAATTAGATAAATCTTGATCATTTACAAGAGTAGGGCACCCACTTCCAAAAGTAACTTCAGCAGTAGCACGGAAAGATTTTGCAATACATTCACATATTTCAGTCATTCTAGTTTTTAAGAATTTTCTAACCTCTTCGTCATAAGTACGAATTGTACCACATAGTTCTACAGTATCAGGAATAACATTACCAGCATTACCTCCATGAATAGAACCTATTGTAAGAACAGCTTCATCTAAAAGGGACAATTCTCTTGCATTTATTTCTTGAAGGGCAGTTATTATATGTGCAGAAACAGTAATTGGATCAACTCCGTTATTTGGCATAGAACCATGACAGCCTTTTCCCTGAACATTAATTGTAAAATAATCTGCAGCAGGTGCACTAACGCCTCCATCACACACAATTGCAGTTCCTGTTTTAAATGGCATTCCTGCCATAACATGAATCATTAAAGCTGCATTCACATCTGGATTTTTTAATAATCCGTTGTTAATCATATCTTTTGAACCTTCAAAAATTTCTTCTGCAGGTTGAAACATAAGTTTTATTGTGCCATTAATTTCATTTTCATGATTCTTTAATAGTTTGGCAGCACCAAGCATCATTGTAGTATGTAGGTCATGACCACATGCATGCATTTTTCCATTTGTTGATGGAAAATCTACATCTGCTTCTTCTTTTATTGGAAGAGCATCCATATCGCCACGTATTAAAAAAACTTTTCCTGGTTTATGACCACCAGCAGTAGCTATTAAACCAGCTTTTCCACATTCTTGTGGTTCATAACCTAGTTTAATAAGTTTATTTTTTACAAAATCTAAAGTATCCTTAATATCGAAACCAGTTCCTGGATGTGTATGTAGGTAACGTCTTGTAGCAATGAGTTCTTCTGAGTATTTTGTTGCTTCTTGTAATAATTCATTTGATATCATACTGATATTTCCTCCTAATAAATGTTTATTATAGATAAAAGTACTTATTCTATTATATTTTGTATAAAAAATGGTGCCCTTCGATTATGAGAGCACCGTTGTTTATTAAAATAATATCGTATTTTTGTTAAATTAGCAAGTTTGGTATTATTTACATAAATAATATCTCATTGCTTATTAGTGGAATTAGGCTATTTATTATATGATGGAAAATACTTAACTATAGAATTAGAATTAAAACACGAAAATAACATTATGTAAAATTATTTATTCAAAAGAAAAGGAGGATGGGTATGCCATCTATTAGACAGATTCACATTGCACTAGAACTATGGGGAGGTATATTTTGCTTAATTGCAGCATTTTGCACATGGATAGAAAGAAAAAGCAGTATTAAGGGGACAACTAGTCTTGTTAAATTACAAGTTATAAATGCAGTATTATTGTTTTCTGATTCTTTTGCATGGATTTTTCGTGGAAGAGAAACAACATTAGGATATTATATGGTTAGAATTAGTAATTTTCTTGTGTTCTCATTAGGATATGCACTTGTTATAGCGTTTTCATCTTATGTAGATAGTGTATGTGAATTAAAGGGAAGACAGAAAAAAATTCTGTATTTTGTAAACATAAGTGCCGTTATATTATTTGGAATATTAATAATATCTCAATTTATACATATTTATTATGATTTTGATATACATAATTGCTATTATAGAAAAAATATGTTTTGGATATCTCAAATTACTGGAATAATAGAAGAATTAATTATAGCATTAATTATAGTTTCAAATAGAAAGAAGTTAGGTACGTTTAAGTATATAGCATTATTATCTTATGTAATACTTCCCATAGTAGCAATGATAATTCAGATATTTGTATATGGAATTGCAATATTAAATATGGCAGTGACAATATCTATATTGTTATTGTTTGCTCAATCATTATATGAACAAGCTAATTATATGGCGGAGCAAGAGAGAGAATTGAATAATACAAAAATTCAAATTATGATGTCACAGATTCAACCTCATTTTATATTTAATAGTTTAACAACAATAAAACATTTATGCCGAAAGAATCAAGCAGAAGCAATAGAAACAATAGATGAATTTGCATCTTATCTTAGAGGAAGCATAGATTCTCTTAATCACAATACTTGTATTGAGTTTGAGCATGAGATAGAGCTTGTAAAGAATTATTTGTATATGGAGAAGAAAAGGTTTCAAGATAAATTAAACATTGTATATGACATTAATGTAGTTGGATTTTTAGTACCACCTCTTAGCATTCAACCGTTAGTTGAAAATGCTGTAAAGTATGGAATAAGGGGAAAAACCTCTGGTGGAACAATAACAATTTCATCTAATGAAGATAAAGAGAGATATGTTATAAAAGTAATAGATGATGGTGTTGGATTTGATTTATACAAAGATAAAAATGATGGAAGAATTCATGTAGGTATAAAAAACACAGAAACAAGGTTAAAACTTATGTGTAACGGATCTCTTAAGATAATAAGTCAAGAAGGAAAGGGTACAGAAGTTATTATTACAATACCAAAGAAACAAAAATAGTAAGATTAACAAAAGAAAGGAAAAAACAATGAAGATAATTGTAGCAGATGATGAACCTATAATTTTAGAGGAAGTTGTAGAGATATTACAAGAATTAGAACCAAAAGCTGAAATATATGATTTTTTAGTTCCAGAAGACCTTTTAGAATTTGCAGAAAATAATCAATGTGATGTAGCTTTTTTAGATATTGAGATGGGAACAATAAGTGGTGTTCAAGTTGCTAAAAAGCTAAAGCAAATATATCCCAAAATTAATATTATATTTGTAACTGGTTATTCAGAGTATGCACAAGTAGCTTTTAAGATAAGAGCAAGTGGATATGTATTAAAACCACCTACAAAAAAGAACATAAAGGAGGAGCTAGAGAATTTACGTAATCCAGTATCCTTTAATACATGTGATAAATTAGTAGTGCAATGTTTTGGAAATTTTGATGTGTTTATGAATGGAGTACCTATAAAATTTCAACGTAACAAGTCCAAGGAATTATTAGCTTTTCTTATTGATAGAAGAGGTAGTGCAGTTACAGCAAAAGAAATATGTAGTATATTATGGGAGAATAGTGAACATGATCTAAAAAATATACAATATCTGCAAAAGTTAAAGAGTGATTTAATAAAAGCATTAAAAGAAGTAGGAGCAGAGAAGGTATTCTTGTATTCTAGAAATAATTATTCTATAAATGTTGATGAAGTTTCCTGTGATTATTATGATTATATAAATGATAAGCCAGAAGGTATAAGAGCTTATAATGGTGAGTATATGAAACAATATAGTTGGGCAGAAGTAACTAATGCTAATATTGTTAAGGAAAAGTAACTAATGTAAATGTATTTTTAATAATGAGAAATATGTCATATTTTGTCCTAAATTTGTCCTAAAAGAAATTATAAAATAAAAGTATAGAAAAGTATAAAAGAAAGGTTAGGAGTGGACAATATGAATAAGGTTAAGAAAAAGATATTAGCTATAATTGTAGCAATAGCTGTTGCTATAGGGCTATTTCCTATAAAAGCACAAGCAGAAGAAGGTGGAGTTCAATATGAAACAATTGATATAGATAATTCTTCTTTAAATGGAAATGCAATATGGGGAGCAAGTGAAGAATTTAATAATGATGTAACTTTAGATCATTATGCAGCATTTTATGCTTCTAGTTCAGATAGAAATGGTGGTATAGGTGGGTTACCTATAGATGGTAAGTTACAAGTAGATGGTAAACAAGTTAGTAATGTTCCTTATAAGTTAGCTGCAGGAGACAATGAATCAACAGCTTATGATGGTAATGACTGTATTTGGTTATATTCAGGCAATGAATCTGTTACTATGAATTTACAAACAATAGGAGCTTATGAAAAGATTTATGTGTTAGCTACAGCAGGTGGCCCAGGCGAAAAAAATTATGCTAAGTTTAATGTTACCTTAAATTATACAGAGGGTAAACCTAGTGAAACTACTTATCAACTTTACGATTGGTATGATATGAGTTCAGTTGACGGAGTTGAACAATATCCTTCAGTTATGAGAATAGAAAATTCAAATGGAGAATATACTGGAAGTATAGGAGCAGGACCAATACTTCAATCTGCAACAATAGATGTTGATAAAACAAGGTTATTAAAATCTATTACATTTAATTTGCAAGGGTTAAATAATGGAAATACAATCCCAGACAATTTATATTGTGGTGTATTTGCTGTAACTGGTGCAACTCCTTCAGGTGCACCTGATAAGCCAGTTGCAACAGCAGCAACTGATGTTAATAGAAATACACCATGTTTTACAGCAAACTGGAAAGCTGTTGAGGGTGCTACTAGTTATTGCTTAGATGTAGCAACTGATAGAAACTTCACAAAAATTTTAGGATCTTATAATAATACAAATGTTGGTAATGTTACAAGTTATGAAATAAATTCAGAAATTAGTGCAGATACTACTTATTATTATCGTGTACGTGCTATAAATGATAAAGGACAAAGTTTAAGTTCAAATCGTATTGCTACAGGTTTACCAGAATGGGCAAGAAGTGCAGGGTTAACTGAAGAAGAAGCAGAATATAATCCAGAAACTGGAGCATTAATAGTTAATAAAGATGCTACGCTTACAGGCCCTATCAATATTCCAACTGGTGAAAGCACTATAATAAGCATAAATAATAATAGCGTAATAACAGCAGCTCAAGGACAACCAGCAATAAAGGGAAGTGGTTCAGATATTGAACTTTCAATAACTGGATCAGGAAGTATAAAAGGTAGTGATGGTACAAATGGTAGTGATGGAACTCCAGCTATAGATTTAAGTGAAGCAAGTGGTACGCTAGAAATATCTGGTAATACAAAAATTTCTGGTGGAGCAGGAGGAAATGCTCAAGGTGACAATGGAAATGGTGGAAATGGTGCTGATGCCATTAAGGGTGGCACTAAGCTAAATATACAGGTATCAGGTGATTCTACTAATACAGAAATTAAAGGTGGAAACGGTGGAGCAGCAACTGGAAATGGAACTGGTGGAAATGGTGGCTCTGGAATAAATGGTAATAATATAAATGCACAAGGTGGAAGTAATATATCAGGAGGAACAGGCGGAAGTTCTGAGAGTGGAACTGCAGGACAACAAGGTGAATCAATAGAAGGTTATATATCGGGTAGTATTGAAATAAATGGTAAAGGTGTATACAATGAAACTTTAACAGTAAATACATCAGGAATTACAAATGCATCAGGAGAAATATCATATAGATGGAAGAGAAATGGAGAATATATAGATGGAGCTAATGGAATTAGTTATACATTAACTGATAATGACATTGGAGCAATTATAAGTTGTGAGGTTACTTGCTCAGACAAAAAGGGCAGTCTTGAACAGAGATTTGAAGGTGTAATAGAAAAAGAAACAGTTGCAAAACCATCAGGCATAACAGTTGATCAAAACGGAGATATAACAGGAGTTACTTCTGAAATGGAATATAGTACAACTCCAGATTTTAGTGATGCAATACCATGTTATGGAACAGAAATAACAGGATTAGAATCTGGAACTTACTATATTAGAATAAAGGAAACAGATACTACTAAAGCAAGTGAATATGTTAGTGTAACTGTTTCGAAGCCAGAACCAACATATTCAGTAACTGTAAAAAATGGATCAGGAAGTGGTAGTTATAAAGAAGGTGATATAGTTACTATTACTGCAGATTCTGCTCCAAAAGGAAAAGAATTTGATAGTTGGAGTGTAATAAGTGGAGGAGTGGTTTTGGAAAAAAGTACTAGTTCTACAACAAAATTTATAATGCCTGCATCAAGTGTAGAAATACAAGCAAATTATAAAGACATTATAACACCAGAACCAACATATTCAGTAACTGTAAAAAATGGATCAGGAAGTGGTAGTTATAAAAAAGGCGATGTAGTTACTATTACTGCAGATTCTGCTCCAAAAGGAAAAGAATTTGATAGTTGGAGTGTAGTAAGTGGAAGAGTAGTTTTAGTAAAAAGTACTAGTTCTACAACAACATTTATAATGCCTGCATCAAATGTAGAGTTAAAAGCAATTTACAAGGATATTATAGTACCAGAGCCAACACCGGACCCAAGTCCAGAACCAACACCAGACCCAAGTCCAGAGCCAACACCGGACCCAAGTCCAGAGCCAACACCGGACCCAAGTCCAGAACCAACACCAGACCCAAGTCCAGAGCCAACACCGGATCCAAGTCCAGAACCAACACCAGACCCAAGTCCAAAGCCAACACCGGACAAACCAGATTCTGGAGATGGATCTGATTTAGGAGAAATAAAAAATGATACTAATCCTGACAATAACGAATATGGTGCCAATTTAGATAATAGTTCTTCAGAGTTAAAGGACAAGCTATTAACTCCAGAAGAAAAAGATCGTATATCAAATGGTGAAAATGTAAGAGTTTATCTAGAAGTAGTTGATATTAAGGATAAAGTATCAAAAACAGATAAAACATTAATAAATAAAAATATAGATAGTTCTATGCAGATAGGAACTTATTTAGATTTATCATTATTTAAGCAAGTAGGTGCAGATGAACCTAAAAAGATTACTAATACAAATGGTTCTGTAACAATAAGCTTCAAAGTACCAGAAAACTTAATTAATAATAGTTCTTCTATTAACAGAACATATAAGATAGTAAGAGTTCATGAAGGTGTTGTATCAATTTTAGATGCTACATTTGATCCAGAAACAGGAAATATTATATTCGAAACAGATGCATTTTCAACTTATGCACTTGTGTATACAGATAATGTAAAAGCTGATGTTAAAGATGACAATAAAAATACTAATAAGGACAGTAATACTGGTACACCTATAGCTACTGTAGTAAGTGATAATAAAACTACATTAGAAAGTAATACACAATCTAATAAGTCTAATGGTATAAAAACAGGCGATACTAATGAAGTTGGAAGCTTATATGCTTTATGTGGAATTTCAATGATGGTAATGTTAGTATATGTATATCGTAGAAAATTAAATAAAAACAAATAGTTGATTTATTAGAAAAATGGCAGATAAATATTAGTGTTTATCTGTCATTTTTTTATTTCTGAAATCCTTGTTAAATTTTTGATATAGGTATAAAATTAAGAATGTCAAAATATGTTGAAAAGAGGGATAAATGTGGAAGACAGTAAAGTATTATCTGAAGAATCTTCTCATTCTAGTATTAGAGGAGAAGTTGCATTATTAATAGCTGTTATTATTAATAGCTTAGGGGTGGTTTTAATGTTATATTCTGGATCGGGAATATCTGCTATATCTAGTGTTCCGTATGCATTTTCAGAAGTATTTAAGAATATATCATTAGGAACATGGACCTATATATTTCAAGGTGTGTTAGTTATGACTCTAATGATTTTAAGAAAGAAATTTGTACCTGCATATCTTTTTAGTTTTGTGGTAGGTTTTATATTTGGAGAGATGTTAGATGTTCATGAACTATGGATAAATGTTTTACCACATACTATTGCATGGCGTATAGTATATTTTATAATTAGTTATTTACTAATAAGTATAGGGATAGCTCTTTCAAATAGATGTTGTTTACCTATTATACCAACAGATTTATTTCCACGTGAGTTATCTGATATATTTAATACAGCTTATTCTAAGATAAAGATTGCTTTTGATGTAACATGCTTATTAATAACAGCAGGAATGACATTTATTATATTAGGACATTTAGATGGATTAGGAATAGGAACTATCTTGGCAGCTTTTACTATGGGTAAGATGATAGGTATAATTGGAGATTGGATGGACAAGCATTATAAGTTTAAATCTTTTATGAGCAAGGAGTAAGAAGTGAGGGAATATAATGAAAGTCGTAATAACAGCAAGAGATTATAAAATAGAAGGATGTAATGCAATAGATAACTTAAAAAAAGCAGGACATGAGGTTATAGATTATAGTGAAGAACATTATAGTAACAGTAGTAGTGAAGAAGAGGTAATTGCTGCAATAGGAGATGCAGATGCAGTTATTGCAGGATTAGAACCATATACAGAATATGTAATTAAGCATTGCAAAAACTTGAAAATAATTTCTAGAAGAGGGATTGGATATGATAATGTTGATGTATCATATTGTAATAAGAATAACATAACTATAGCTAGAACTGTAGGTGCAGTTGAAGGTGCTGTGGCAGAACATGTTATGGCATATATTCTATATTATTCTAGGAGAATTGATCTTCAGAACAAGAAGATGCAAGAAGGTAAATGGGACAGAATTATGACTTCTGGGGCGAAGAATCATGTATTAGGGCTTGTAGGATTTGGGGGTATAGGTAAGGAAATCGCAAGAAGAGCTATACCTTTTGATATGAAGGTAATATATTATTGCCGTAATCCTAGAGATAATTGGCAAGAAGAATATGGTGTGGAATATAAGCCATTAGATGAACTACTTGCAGAAAGTGATTATGTTTCTATTAATGTGCCATTAACAGAAGAAACTAGAGGTATGTTTGATGGTGAATTAATAAGCAAGATGAAAGAAGGGAGTTATCTTATTAATATAGCTCGTGGACCTGTAGTTGATGATAGCTCACTTAAAAGAGCTATAGAGAGTAAGCATTTAGCAGGTGCTGCAATAGATGTTTTTGATAAAGAGCCTTGTATGGATTCAATATTAGTTGGAATTGATAATACTATATTAACTCCACATACAGCATCTTATACAAAGGAAAATTTTATATGTATGAATGATATGGCTGCACAAAATGTTATAGACTATTTTAATAATTGTCTAAATAAAGATTATAAAGTCATATAATATAAATAAAATATTAATTTATGAATAAAAAGAGAATAATATTTAAAAAAACAAAAAAAGATATATTAATATATAAAAATTACTGATATAATAATCAATAAATAATATGGAAAAACAGATTTAGTATAAAGGAATGTGGTGCAAGTCCACGCAGCCCCCGCTACTGTAAGTATGTTATAATACAAGTCAGATACTTTAGCTATTTCTGATACTGAATTCCTAGGTGGGAGGAATAGAAGTATAGCTTTGATTGATATAGAAGGCCCACGTGGGTCTTTTTTTATTCTTTAGAAAATTATATTTTGTTTATAGGTGCAAATAAGTATCTTAGAAGAGGAGGTTATTTTAGAAAGATGTATCATGTTCTATCTACATTATGTTTAATTATTTCTATGATGATAGTTACATTTTCTAGTGATAATCCTATGATAGTTCTATCAGCACTTATATGGAGTGTAGTGTTACTTGTTAGATATAAGGATTATAAGAAGCTTAAGTTAGGTATGCTACTTATGATACCTATGATTTTAGTTACAGGTATAGTAAATATTATTATAGTGAATGCGGGAAACATAACATTATTCACGATTTTTGGTAAGGCTGTAACTCTTGAGATATTAATGTATATATTGGTGTCTAGCATGAAGCTATTAGTAATAATTTATTTGTTTAATATATTAAATAACTTATTAGATACTGATAAGGCTGTTTCTTATTTTAGTAAAAGATGTCCTAGAGTAACATTAATTGTACTTCTATCTCTTAAGCTTATACCTAATATGAAGAAAAGAGTACAATCACTTAAGAATACATATATAATTCGAGGAAGTAATCTAGAAGCTTCATCTAAGAAGGAAAGTATTAAGGCATATGTTCCTATATTGTCTATATTACTAGAAGATTCTCTGGAAAAATCCTTTGATATAGGAGAGAGTGCATATGTTAGAGGATTTGGAAGTGGCAAGAGAAGTGAGTATGAGAAGAGTAAATTAGTATTTAGAGATTATGTAATTATATTCTATTTTATATTTATTGCAATTATGCACATTACCTTATGTGTTTTAGGAAAGATAACTTATGATATTTATGGAGGTAATGGTATATTTTCTTTTATAAATGTTTATTCTGTGTTAGAAGCGGCAATAATATTAATTAGTATGTTACTAATGATTAGCAATGTAACAACTAAGAAAGGATGATTTGGTGGGATATATAGACATAGAGAATCTATCTTATAGCTATAGGATAGGATCTAATAAGGTTTTAAATGATATTAACTTATCTATAGATAAGGGCGAGATAGTTCTGATTATGGGTGAGAGTGGTAGTGGCAAGTCATCTTTACTTAGAACGTTAACTGGGGCTATTCCTCATTTTTATGGAGGAGAGATAAGTGGAAGAGTTTTGTACGAAGGTAAATCATTAAGTGACATGACTCAGCGAGAGAGAGCTAGTAAGGTAGCGATGGTATTTCAGTCACCTGAGAGGCAGATTATTATGGATAAGGTACATAAGGAAGTAGCTTTTTCATTAGAGAATATAGCAGTACCAGAGAATACTATAAGAAGAAGAGTATTTGAAGCATTACAGTTCTTGAAGCTATTACCTTATGCGTATAAGGATATAGACAATTTATCTGGTGGTGAGAAGCAGAAGGTAGTGCTTGCATCAGTTTTAGCTATGAAGACAGATGTAATAATATTAGATGAACCAACTTCTCAGTTAGATCCTCAGAGTAGTGAAGAATTTATTAATTTACTTAAGAAGATTAATCAAGAATTAGGTAAAACTATAATAATTGTTGAACAAAAAGTTGATTACATATATGATATAGCGGATAAAATAATACTTTTGAAGGAAGGAAAGGTTGATTTTATTGGCACTAGACAGGAATTATATAAGAGAAACGATGCAAGGTTCTTGCCTATGTATCTTAAGATAGCTAGACAGTTTCATTTTACAGATATAAGAGATATAAGAGATATGAGAAGACAATTAGAGATATACCTACAAGATAAGAGAAGAATATCTAATGAATCTAGTAATATTGATATTGAAGAAAAAGTTATCTTAGATATACATAATATGAATGTTAGGATAGAAAACAAGGATATACTTAAAGATATTAACATTGAATTCTGTGAGGGAAAGATTTATAGCATATTAGGTGAAAATGGTGCAGGTAAGAGTACTTTATTGAAGGCTATAATGAATTTGATAAGATATAATGGCACTATTAAACTTAGAGATAAGAAGTTATCTAAGATTAAATCTTCAGAAATAGCTCATTACATAGGATATGTCTCACAAAATCCTAATGATTATATATCTAAGGATACAGTATATGATGAAGTTAAGTTTACCTTAGATAACTTTGGAATAGACAATACAACACAAGTTGATGAAGTATTAAAAGAATTAGGAATAGATAACCTTAGAGATAAGAATCCAAGAGATATAAGTGAAGGAGAAAAGGAAAGAGTTGCTATAGCTAGTATTCTAGTTATGAATACGGATATTATACTATTAGATGAACCTAGCAAAGGACTTGATTATGAAAGTAAGAAGAAGCTTGGAGATATATTAAAGCATCTAAAGGAACAAGGCAGAACTATTATTATGGTTTCTCATGATATAGATTATGTAGCAGAGTATAGTGACAACATAATACTACTGCTAAATGGTGAGATAATAGACAAAGGTAAAACTCGAGATATATTAAGTGAAGGTATATATTACACATCAACTGTTAATAGGTTATATAGTGGTGCTTTTACACTTGAGGAGCTGAGTGAGTATGAGTAGATACAGAAGATTTTTATATATAATAATTGTTTTAGTACCTCTATTATTACTTATGATATTTTCAGGAGATATATCTAATAAGAGCTATTATTCCCTAATTATAACTGCATATATTATATTCTTATTGTTTATGGCTTATATGTACTTTGAAAAGAGTAAAAAAGGAGTTCAAGAGATAGCAGTAATAGCTACCTTGAGTTCAATATCTGCTATAGGTAGAGTTATATTTGCCCCTATACCTAATGTTCAACCATCTACTTTTATTATACTGATATCTGGGCTAGTATTTGGATGGTATGATGGATTCCTTATAGGAGCAACAACAGCCTTTGTATCTAATATATTTTTAGGTCAAGGACCATGGACACCTTGGCAAATGATTGCATGGGGTATAATAGGTATAATTGGTGGACTTATGAAGAGGAAAAACAAGAAACCCAAGATTGAATATTTTACAATAATATCATTTGTGTGTGGTATATTGTTTGGATTCATAATGAATATGTGGCATGTTATTGGTTTTCTTAAGGATATAAGTAAAGAAGCAATTTTATTAACTTATCTTAATAGTGTATATTATGATGTGTTACATGGTGTGGGAAATGTAATTTTCTCATTAGTATTTTATGAAAGTTTTTATAAGATTTTAAATAGATTTTATGCAAGAACTTACTTTAAAGAAGATAATATAAAGGAGAGATAAGGATGGAAAAAAGAATAACTAAAAAAGTTATATCAATTTTAACAATACTTGTTATGCTACTTGGAATTATGCCTACAAAACCAACATTAGCAAGTGATGTTATGTCAGTTTATGTAAGAGTGGAAGGTGTAAATAGTACTATTGCAGAAGGTGAAAGTTCAGGTGCAACTGTATATGAAGCATTAACTAATCTTCTAGATAAAAAATCAATTGATTATGTATTAACACAAGGTGCGTATGGTCCATATATATCTAGTATAGCAGGATTAACAGAAGCTAGCTTTGGTGGTTATGATGGCTGGATGTATGTTATTAAGAATGGTAGTGTCATAAGTGATTCTATGGATTTACAAGATGGATGTGAAGTAACATTTTATTATGGAGCTTATGGTACAACTTATTCACCTAATTCTATAAAGTTTGATCCAGAAGTACCTAAAGCTAATGAAGAATTTACATTAACAGTTGCTAATTCATCACTTGATTGGACTACTAATCAAGAAGTAGTAACACCATTAAGTGATATTATAGTATCTATTGATGGTCAAAAATATCTTACTGATGACAAAGGACAGATAAAATTATCTTTAGATAATGGAACACATACTTATGAATTTGTAGATAATAATGATGCAAATACTATTCCAACTGTTGTAAAATCAAAAGGAACATTTGTTACAGATGGTGTAAATAAGCCTCAAATTCTATATAGCGATAAAAATTACGACAATACTAATAAAGATAATATAAGTACTGATTTAGATGAATACATTAAAAACACAACTTCATATATGGTAAGTAACAAAGTTAGCCAATGGGGTGCATATTCACTATACAAACAATCTACTAAAGCTACTGAAGGATTCCTAGATTCACTAAAAGAAAATATAAGCTATGGTGTTAGTGATATGAGTGGAACAGAATTAGAAAGTGCTATTATAGGCTTAGCTTCATTAGGATATTCTCCATATAATTTTGAAGGAGTAGATTTAGTAAGTGAGTTATATAATAGAGATATTAATAAGTTCGTGAACAATGAAGCGATATTTGCTCTTTTAGTATACAGAGCAGTAAACCTACAAGGTGATTACAAGATAACTGAAGCTGATATGGTAAACAAGATATTAGATGGATATGACAACGGTGGATGGTCTTGGAATGGAGTTGGTTCAGATCCTGATATGACAGGAGCAGCTATAAATGCATTAGCTCCATATTATAATGGCAAAACTTTAGATGGAGTAGATAATACAGAAATAAAGAATAAAGTTAATGGTTCAGTAGAATTATTAAAAAATGCACAATTAGAAGATGGTAATATAGGTGGTACTTATGGAGCATCTAGTGAAACTAATGCTTTTGTAATATTAGGACTTGTATCTATAGGAATAGATCCAAATGGTACAGAATTTACTAAGGATAATGGAAGCTTATTAACTGCATTATTATCTTATAGCGGAGATAATGGAGCATTTAATCATAATGATTCACTTAAGAATAATATGTATGCTACTGAAAATGTATATAGAGCATTAATAGCATTAAAAGATTTCTATAATAACGGTGTGGCTGATTATTATACTTCAAACCTTAAGTTAACTAAAGACGAAGATAATTCTTCTGATATAGATGATTCTAATAAAGATAATTCAAATGATAATTCTGGTGTAAACAATAGTATTACATCAAACAATGATAAGAACAATCAAGGAAATTCTACCTTAAGTGGAGATAATAAGACTGCGGTAGCATCTCAAAATAAAACAGGTGATAATAATAATATGTATATTTTATTACTTATATGTACAACAGCTGTAGTTATAATGGCTAATGCAATAGGCAATAAAAGAGAAGGATTAAATAATGAAGCTAAATAAGAAAAAGTTAATTATTTTAATAGGTGTATTAATAGTTTCTGCAAGCTTAATTTATGGAGCTAATTATTTAAGAGCTTCTATAACTAATAGTTCTAATAATAAAGTAGCCTCTAATGTTGATGATAATGAGAAAAGTAAAGCAGAAATCAAAGATAGCAAAAACAAAGATAATAAGGAATCTGTAGAAAAAAAGGAGAATACCGAAGATTCTTCAACGGAAAGTAGTAACCCTAAAGAAAATTCTACAGAAAATAGTAACACTAATGACAAGCATAAAGCTAGTAGTAATACAGAGAATAATTCATCAGTTAATATAAACCAAAATCAAAATTCTACTTCTAGTAATGATAACAATAATAAAAACACAGAAACAAAGAATGAAGATAAAAATGTAAATACTGTTGAGCCAAGCATTGCACCAGTTGAAGAAAAAAAGAGTCCTGCTATAAGTATGCAGATAATAGATGAAGCAAGTAATTCTTTTGCTCCAAAGAATTACACACTAGAATTTACAAAAGGGGAATCATTTAATGATATAATGAAAAGATTCTTACCTAAGTATGCTACAGACTATAAGATGATAGATGGATATTTATCTAAGCTTTTTGGATTAAAAGAAAGAGATGCTGGTATAAACAGTGGATGGATATTCTATGTTAATGGTGTTAAAAGTCCAGTAGGAATGAAGGACACATACTTGAATGATGGAGATAGTGTTATTTGGAAGTATGTAGTAGATGGAGTTAATAATTAAATTAGCTTTTAAGTTAAAATCATAAAATGAAAAATCGCTGTGGGCATTAAGCTTACAGCGATTTTTGACTTTAAAATTATGTTAAATGAATTTGTATAAAAAATATATAATGTGTAAATATTAAAACATCCTACAAACTTGACAAATATTTGCGGGGTATTATACTGATACTTAGAAAACTAATAATTAGAATTCTAAGTAAAGGAGGAAAATATGGATAAATCATTTCATTATACATTAATGGCAAATCAAGCATTAGTGCAAAAAAGAATAATAGAGAAGTTAAAAGAAACCAATTTAACAATAGGTCAGCCTAAGGTTCTAGATTTTCTAAAGGAGCAAGATGGAATAAGCCAGAAAGATATTGCAAAAGGATGTATGATAGAACAAGCATCACTTACATCTATCTTACATAGGATGGAAGACTTGGGGATGATAGAACGTAAGATGATAAATGGCAATAGACGTTCTCTATATGTATACTTAACTGAATATGGCAGAGAGTTAGCATTAAAGGTAGACAATGCCTTTAAAGAAATCGAAAGCAATGCTTTTGCAGGAATATCAGAAGAAGAAACAAAACAATTTATGAAGATTTTCTTGAAGATTGAGGGGAATCTTTTAGGAAGGGAAGAATAAAATAATGGAAAAACTTAAGAGGTATATAATTTTTGCAATTGGATTATTTATAAATTCTTTAGGAGTTAGTTTTATAACTAAAGCTAATTTAGGAACATCACCTATATCATCAGTTCCTTATGTACTTAGTTTGAATTTTCCTCTTACATTAGGAAATTTCACAATTTTATTTAGCTTATTATTAATAGCATTACAATTAGTTATTTTAAGAAAGAACTTCAAACTAGAGCATGTTTTACAGATACCAATATCAATTGTGTTTGGATATTTTATTGATCTTACAATGATTTTATTGCAATCTGTAGATCCTAAGTCATATATTATGAAGATTATATTTTTGTTAATTGGATGTATTATATTAGGCTTTGGAGTTTATCTTGAAGTATTAGCCGATGTAGCTATGCTTCCAGGAGAGTCATTTGTAAGAGCTGTATCATCTACATGGAATACAGAATTTGGTGTTACCAAGATATGCTTTGATGTATCTATAACAGTACTTGCTGTAATTATATCATTTGTTTTATCTCATAAGTTAAATGGTGTTAGAGAAGGAACAATTATAGCAGCACTTTTAGTTGGTTTTATAGCTAGAAACTTCCAGAGATTCTTGAAACCATTAGAGAATGTAGTGTTTCCTGATAATAAAGGTACTGCAACAGACCAAATAACTGAATCAACTTATAAAAAACCAGTAATAGTAATAGGTAGACAATATGGTAGTGGTGGATATGAGATAGGCAAATATTTAGCAAAAAAATTAAATCTTGAGTTCTATGATTATGACATAATAAAAATGACAGCAGGAACAACTGGAATGTCTACTGAATATATAGAGAAGCGAGAAGAAAAGATGACTAATAGCTTTATATTTGATTTGGTCAATCAAGTATATGCATATACTCCAGGTAAGGAAGCACCTAAGGATAAGATATTTGAAGCTGAGTCAAAGGTAGTTAGAGAATTAGCTGAGAAGGGAAATTGTGTTATAATAGGACGTTGCTCAGATTATGTATTAAGAGATGAAAAGAATGTAATAAGTTTATTTTTACATGCGTCTCTAGAAGATAGAATTTCTAGAGTTATAAAAAGGGAAGGACTTTCCGAAAAGGATGCCAAAGAAAAGATTCATAAAATGGATAAATTAAGAGCAGATAATTATCATTATTATACTCATAGATTTTGGGGCTATTCAGGTAATTATGATTTGTCTATTGATACAAGTATAGGAGAAGAAGTGATTGAAGAAATTATAAAGAAAATACTACCTAATTTAAATCATTAATATATTTCAATAATTAATATAAAAATTATATTTTATAAGTAAATAAGATAATGTATATAAAATCCAATGTTATTTAAATATAATTAAAATTATGTTTTCTAATGATTAGTATCAAATATTATGTGTTTTCATAAATAGCATAATTTCATTAAGTATTTCTAAATATAAAAAAATTAAGGTAGCTAAATGTTGTAAACTCACTAAAGTTCAAACAGTACAACATTTTAAACGCTACCTTAATTTTTTTACAATAAGAAATACTAAAATTCATTATGAAGATTTATTCAAAGCAATAATATTGATACTAATTAAGAAAATCATAATATTAGCATTATCAAATAACATTGGATTTTTCACTATAATACTATTTACTTAAATCATTAAAATTTGATATTAATCAACTGAAAAGATAAATAATCAAAAATAAACAAAGTCAATAATTTTTTTGCTAGAAATTCTGAAGCCTTAAGATACTTTCAGACAATACAGATATACTAAAATAACCATAACGCTTAAATAATTAAAATATAATAGGCTTAGTGGAAGTAACCATTATTGTTAGGGTTAGAATTATAGGTAGATATAGAATAATATAACCATGAAGAATTAAAGGCTAGGTAAGATTAGTATGGAACAATCGGTTACTGAAACTAATGCTATTATATTTTAATTATAAAACTGCTTTGTGGAATCAATATCATTCTATTTTAATTGATATTGATGAATAATTCTGTATAATTAAGGACATAATAAACAAATGAAAAAGAAATTTATAGGAGCAGGAAGACATGACAAAAGAATATAATAGAGACATACATCATTTACATGACAAGAGCTACAAGGATTTATATTCTAAGAAAGAAATAGCAGCAGACTTATTTAAGAACATAATAAAGACCGAATGGGCGCAGCATATAGATGCAGATAAATTAACTCTAGTTAATAAGTCCTATGTAACATCAGATTATGAGGAAACAGAGACAATATAATAATATTTTTGTTGATAATATAGGAAGGTATACTTGAATAATTAAAATATAATAAGATTAGTGGAAGTAACCATTATTGTTATGGCTAAAATTATAGGAAGATATAGAATTATATAACCATGAAGAATTAAAGGTTAGTATGAATAATATGGAACAATCGGTTACTGCAACTAATGCTATTATATTTTAATAATACATGTATCTTCTGCTATATTTCTGTTAGATCAAAAGATAGATGCAATAGAATTTCTAAATAGAATCCAGGCTATAGCACTGTTTTTTAGTGAATTAAGTGAAGTTGAAACCAAGGCATTAAAACATTGGATAAGTAATACAGTAGAGAATAGATTAGCAGAAGCTGCAATAGATATATTGGAAGCCGATAGGGAGGATGTGGAACTTATGGTAGCAAATAATGCTTTTATACTAAAAGATATGAGAGAAAAATCTAAAGAAGAAGGCAAAATAGAAGGTAGAGAGGAAGGTAGAGAGGAAGGAATAAAAGAAGGTAGAATAGAAGGTAGAATAGAAGGTAAAATAGAAGGTAAAATAGAAGGTAAAGCAGAGGGAAGAACGGAAGGAATAGAACTTGCAAAAAAAGTATTCAAATTTTTTGTGAATGGAGAAAAAATAGAAGATATATCAAGAAAATGTGAAATATCTGAAGATGAAGTTAAAAGAATATTGGATATAAATGATTAATATTATATTGATACTAATTAAGAAAATCGTAATATTAGCAGTATCAAATAACATTGGATTTTTTATAAGAATACTATTTACTTAAATCAATAATTTGATATTAATTAACTGAAAAGATAAGTAATCAAAAAAAGATTAATTCAATAATTGTTTATGTAGAAATGCAGAATACATAAGATACTAGTTGACAATATAGATATACTAAAAATCATCATAATATTTAAATAATTAAAATAGAAGTGATTTGATGGAACAAAGCCTTTTTGCTAGGGTAGAATTAATAATATTTAGAATATATATAATACTATGATAAAGTGAAGGCCAGTATGAATAAAATTGAGCAAACTGCTTTGTAAAATCAATATCATTCTATTTTAATATGCTTAGTGGAAGTAACCATTATTGTTAAGGTTAGAATTATAGGATGATATAGAATAATATAACCATGATGAATTAGAGGGTAGTATGAGTAATATGGAACAATCGGTTACTGAAACTAATGCTATTATATTTTAATTATAAAACTGCTTTGTGAAATCAATATCATTCTATTTTAATATGCTACTGCAACTAATACTTATATATTTTAATTATAGATATTCTTTTAAGTTATAAATCTATATTGCTTCCACTTAACATGAGAGAATAAAAAGTTAAGAATGTAGCAATAAAGTTTTGCCAAGCATCAACTTTATCATCATAGTTTGAATAATCAGTTTCTAAATATGTTTCGTAATTAAGTAATAAGAAGTAGAATGTACCTATGGCAAATATTCTATTAGATAATAGTTGTAGATAATTATGATGCTTATATCTTGTAGTGAAATAATCTGTATTATTTAGAGTATCAATGGCTTGACCTTTCAAGATATAAATATTAGATATAGAAAGTATAAGTGCAATTATGAATAAATATAAAAATGATTCTGATATATCTAAGGTTTGTAGTTTGATATATATATCTTTGTTATCCATAAGTTCACTTCCAATGTATAATTTTTATTATAATAGTATGTTATACTAAATATAAAATAATGTGAAAAATAGGTGAGCATAAATAATGAAGAAAATACTGATAATTGAAGATGATAAGAGTATTGCTAGTGAACTAGAACAATTATTGAATAATTCGGGATATCTAGCAATTGCTGTAGAAGATTTTAAGAATGTTCTTGAAAATATACTCAAAACATCTCCTGATTTAATTCTTCTAGATATTAATATACCATATATTAATGGGGAAGTATTATTAAAGGAATTACGTAAAGAATCCAATATTCCTGTAATTATGGTTACTAGTAAAAATACAGAAGTAGATGAGGTACTATCTATGAGTTATGGAGCAGATGATTATATTACCAAGCCATATAATCCCACAATATTACTACTTAGAATAGCAGCTATACTTAAGAGAACTGGTAGACAATTAGATTCTCTTGTTTATAGAGAATTATCTGTAGATATAGGAAAAGGATTGCTTACAAAGGGCTCTGAACAAATAGTGTTAACCAAAAATGAGATGATTATATTTAGGCAATTACTTAATAATCAAGGAAATATTGTTTCAAGAGATGATATTATGACTAACTTGTGGAATAATAATGAATTTATCAATGATAATGCTCTTACAGTTAATATAAGCAGGTTGAGGAGTAAGCTTAAAAGTATAGGATATGAAGATGCTATTGAAACTAGAAAGGGTCAAGGTTATGTTTTAATATGAAATTTATAAGATACATAAAAGATAGAATAATAGATATTATAATGCTTATTATAGTAGAAATATTAATATCAATGATTTTTTTTGCATTTAAAGTTCCTAGAGATGTTAAGGTTTCAGTTTCAATTGTAATTGTAGTAGCATTTTTAATTCCATTTACTTTTAACTATTTAAAGAAGAAAAGCTTTTATGATAAGTTAGAGCAAAATCTAAAAAATTTAGATAAAAAATATTTGGTTTTAGAAACTATATCTAAGCCAACATTTTATGAAGGTGATATATTATATAAGACTATGTATGAAGTTGACAAAAGCATGATAGAGAATCTTAATGTATATAAGCATAACATAAGTGATTTTAAGGAATATATAGAAATGTGGATTCATGAAGTTAAGATTCCTATTGCAACATTAACTCTTATGAGTCATAACAATAGAGGGACTCTTGATAAGAAATATATAGAACAAATTCAGAGATTAGATGATTATACAGATCAAGTGTTATATTATGTTAGAAGTGAAAATGCAGAAAAGGATTATCTTATTAAAGAAACTAATTTGCTTAATGTAATTGGTAAGGTAGCTATGAAAAATAAGGATTATTTATTAGAGAATAACATAAATTTAGATGTTAAGAATGTTGATTATGTAGTATATACTGATTCAAAATGGTTAGAATTCATATTAAATCAAATTATTAATAATAGTATTAAATACAAAAAAGAAAGTGATTCATTTATTAAGATATATGCAGAAGAAACTAAGGATAAGATAATACTTAATATATATGATAATGGCATAGGCATTGCAAGTGAAGATATACCTAGAGTATTTCAGAAGTCCTTTACAGGATATAATGGTAGGATAAGAAGTAAGTCAACTGGTATGGGATTATATATAGCAAATCAATTATCTTCAAAGCTAGGACATAAAATAGAGATA
Source organism: Clostridium sp. MSJ-8 (assembly GCF_018918325.1). Taxonomy (GTDB): domain Bacteria; phylum Bacillota; class Clostridia; order Clostridiales; family Clostridiaceae; genus Clostridium. Next base: position 104,256 of record NZ_JAHLQH010000012.1, read on the forward strand.
GAATCAGTCCAAGGAAAATATACAGATGTGAAGATATCTTTTTCATGTAATGATTATTATAGGTTTTCAGATTAACATTACAAAATTGTAATATTGAGTAATATTAAACTAACGACAAGTATTCTCTGATTATATAGAATAATAAATGAAAGGAGTGATACTTGTGGAGAGTATTTTAAAGATTGACAATGTAGAAAAATATTATGGTAACAAATCATGTCTTACTAAGGCTATTGATGATATATCATTTGAAGTAGAAAAAGGTGAATTTGTTGCTATTATGGGTTCATCTGGTAGTGGAAAAACAACATTATTAAATTGTATATCTACTATTGATAGGGTTACAGCTGGACATATATATGTGGATGGAGAGGACATTACAACAATTAAAGGAAATGATCTAAATAGATTTAGAAGAGAAAAGTTGGGATTTATATTTCAAGATTTTAATTTGTTAGATACATTAACAGCTTATGAGAATATAGCACTTGCATTATCTATTCAAAATATCAACGTAAAAGACATTGAAGGTAGAATAAACAAGGTAGCTTCAGAACTTGATATACAAGATATCTTAGATAGATATCCTTATCAGATTTCAGGTGGACAGAAACAAAGAGTAGCATCAGCTAGAGCTATAATAACTAATCCGAAGCTTATTCTTGCTGATGAACCAACAGGAGCATTAGATTCTAAGTCATCTAAGATGCTTCTAGAGAAGTTTAATTATTTAAATAAGGAATTACAAGCAACTATACTTATGGTTACTCATGATTCATTTTCTGCAAGTTATGCAAGTCGTGTTATATTTATCAAGGATGGCAAGGTCTTTAATGAAATTATTAGAGGTAATTCATCAAGAAAGGACTTTTTTGATAAAATAATAGATGTTTTAACATTGTTAGGTGGGGAGTTAAATGATGCTCTTTAAGCTTTCATTAAAAAACATAAAAAAGAGTCTTAAGGATTATGCCATCTATTTCTTTACTCTTATATTAGGAGTTGCAATTTTTTATGTTTTTAATTCTCTAGATTCTCAAACAGTTATGGAAAGTGTAACTGCATCTACAAGAGAAATTATTAAACTTATGACACGGATAATGTCGGCAGTTAGTGTATTTGTATCATTTGTACTTGGTTTTCTTATTATCTATGCATCTAGATTTTTAATGAAGAGAAGAAACAAAGAGTTTGGGATTTACCTTATTTTGGGTATGGGCAAGAGAAAGGTTTCTTTGATTTTATTCTTTGAGACATTAATAATAGGACTTCTATCATTAATAGTAGGTCTTGGAATAGGTATAATATTATCACAGTTAATGAGTTTATTAGTTGTAAATATGTTTGAGGCTGACATGACTAACTTTACGTTTGCATTTTCAAGTGCTGCATGCATGAAGACTCTTATATATTTTTCTATAATTTATATTGTTGTTATGGTATTTAATACTATTAATGTAAGTAGATGCAAGTTAATTGAATTACTTAATTATAGTAAAAAATCTGAGAATGTAAAATTAAAAAATCCTATAATATGTACTGTAGTATTTATTATAGCTGCAATTTTTTTAGGCTATGCCTATTATATGGTATCTGGTGGAATGCAACATTTAGAGAAAGTATCAGATATAATAAAACCTATTATCATAGGTTCAATTTCTACATTCTTTATATTTTGGTCTTTATCAGGGCTTCTTATTAAGATATTTATGTCTATGAAGAAGGTATACTATAAAGGATTAAATAGCTTTGTATTAAGACAAGTAAGTAGCAAAATAAATACAACAGTTTTATCTATGACTGTAATATCTATAATGTTATTTATTACAATATGTATATTATCAAGTAGCTTATCTGTGAAAAGTTCTCTTACAAAAAACATGAATGAACTTGTACCAGTAGATATTGAATTAAATAAATTATGTAATATAAGTGAAGATAATGGAGCAAAATTAGCAAAAGATTCAAGGATATCTATAAGAGAAACTCTAGAAAACAATGGATTTAATGTGGATGATAACTTTAAAGATATAGTAGATGTAGATGTATACATGGTGGATGATTTTTCTTTATCTAAATTTTTAGGAAATAAATTAGATGAAGTTGCAAAGAAGAACCCAACATTAATATATGATTATCCAGAGAATATAATGAAGTTAAGTGATTATAATAAGGTTGCAAAGCTATATGGTAATAAAACTTATACTTTAGCAGATAATCAATATATGGTAGTAGCTGACTTTAAGGATATGATTGATATTAGAAATGAAGTATTAGAAAATAATTCAAGTATAGATATAAATGGAACAAAGTATGAACCTAAATATCCAAAATGTCAATATGGATTTTTGGATATTGCATCTAGTCATATAAATACAGGTATTATAATATTACCAGATGAAGCACTTAATAATATGACAATATATAAAAAAATAATGTTAGCTAACTATAAGAATAGCACAACAAAGGGTAAAGAAGAAACAGAAGAAAAAATAAATAAATTAATGCGTAATATATATAATAAGGATTCCTTAATAGCACAAAATACTAGACTAGATATAGTTAATTCAAGTGTAGGTTTAAGAGCATTAGTAACATTTATTGGGATATATTTAGGTATCATATTCCTTATATCAAGTGCTGAAATATTAGCCCTTAAGGAATTAGCAGAGAGCACAGATAATAAAGAGAGATATATGATGTTAAGAAGAATAGGTGTGGATGAAAAAGTCCTTAATAGAGCATTATTTAAACAAATAGGTATCTTTTTTATATTTCCTGTATTGGTAGCAATTATTCATTCAATATTTGGAATAAAGTTTTCTGTAGCTATATTAGAAGTTGTGGGAATTGAAAATTTATTACCATCAATAATAATGACAGCTATATTCTTAATTATTATCTATGGAGGATATTTCTTAATTACTTATATGTGTAGTAAAAATATAATAAAAGAAAAATAAAATATTATTGACTTAGAGTTAACTACATAAGTTAAAGATATTGATAAGTGGATAGATAGCTTATAAGAATAATTAGAGTTATTAAATAGTTGTTTGATATAGTTTGAAACTATATTAAACAACTATTTTTTTGTATTATCCTAAAATACGAATAATAAGTATAATAAGCATATATTAAAAGTTTAGAAAATTTTAGAAAAAGTTATATGGAGGTAATAAATGAAAAATTCAGTTATAGGATTTCCACGTGTGGGAAAATTAAGAGAGTTAAAGTTTGCATCAGAAAAATATTTTAGAAATGAGATAACTAAAGAGGAATTATTAAAGGTAGCTAAAGAATTACGTAAAGAGCATTTATTATTTATGAAAAATCAAGAGATAGATTATATACCATCTAATGATTTCTCATTTTATGATAATATGTTAGATACAGCAGTTCTTATAGGTGCTATACCAGATAAGTACAGAGAATTAAACTTAGATGAGTTAGACACATATTTTGCAATGGCTAGAGGATATCAAGGTGAAAATGGTGATGTAACAGCTTTAGCTATGAAAAAGTGGTTCAATACAAATTATCATTATATGGTTCCAGAGCTTTATGATGATACAAAATTAGAACTAATAGGTAATAAGCCATTCGAATTATATGAAGAGGCAAGAGCAGAAGGAATAGAAACAAGACCAGTAGTTATAGGACCTTTTACATTCTTAAAACTAGCAAAATACAATGGAACTAAGAAAAAAGAAGAATATGTAGATGCTATAATTGATGTTTATAAAAATATACTAAAAAAGGTAAATGGTTTAAAGGCTACATGGATTCAAATAGATGAACCTATATTAGTAACAGATTTATCAGCAGAGGATATTGCATTATTTAAGAAACTATATAATGAGTTGTTAAGTGAAAAAGGAGAAGTTAAAGTATTACTTCAAACATATTTTGGAGATGTTAGAGATTGCTATAAAGATATAGTAAACATGAACTTTGATGGAATTGGATTGGATTTCTTAGAAGGAAAGAAATCATTAAGTTTATTAAGTAGTAATGGATTCCCTAAGGATAAAATATTATTTGCAGGAGTAGTTAATGGAAAGAATATATGGAAGTGTAATTATAAAAACACCATAGAGATTATAAATAATATAAAAGATTATGCTAATAATATAGTAATTCAAACATCTTGTTCATTACTACATGTTCCGTATACTTTAGATAATGAACCTAATATGAAAGCAGAAATAAAAGAACATTTTTCATTTGCTATAGAAAAGTTAGAAGAACTTAATGAGTTGAAGAATTTAGTAGAATCAGCAGATTATACTACAGAATTAGCATATAAGAATAATCAAGAAGTATTTAATAAAGAAAGATTTGGAGAAGACAAAAAGGTTCAAGAAGCAGTTAATAATCTTACAGAAAAAGACTTCAAGAGAGAATGTGTAAGAAGTGAGAGAGAAAAGATTCAAAAAGAAGAATTTAAACTTCCATTACTTCCAACAACAACTATAGGATCATTCCCTCAAACAAAAGAAGTTAAGAGTAATAGAAGTGCTTATAGAAAGGGAGAAAAAACTAAAGAAGAATATGATGCTACTATAAAGAATTTTATAAAAGAATGCATAAAGAAACAAGAAGAATTAGATATTGATGTGTTAGTACACGGAGAATACGAAAGAAATGATATGGTTGAGTTCTTCGGAGAAAATTTAAAAGGATATGTTTTCACAGAAAAAGCATGGGTTCAATCATATGGGACAAGATGTGTTAAGCCACCTATAATATTTGGAGATATAAGTAGAGAAAGACCTATAACTGTAGAATACAGTTCTTATGCTCAAAGCCTTACAAATAGAATAGTGAAGGGTATGTTAACAGGCCCTGTAACTATACTTAATTGGTCATTTCCAAGAGAAGATATCTCACTAAAAGAAATGGCTTACCAAATAGGTATAGCTATAAGAGATGAAGTGTGTGATCTTGAAAAAGCTGGAATTAAAATAATTCAAATAGATGAAGCAGCACTTCGTGAAAAGCTTCCTATACGTAGAGATGAATGGTATAGTGAATATTTGGATTGGGTTATACCAGCATTCCGTCTATGTAGTTCAAAGGTAGTACCTGAAACTCAAATTCATACTCATATGTGCTATAGTGAATTCTCAGATATAATAAAAGCTATAGACGATATGGATGCAGATGTTATTTCATTTGAGGCATCTAGATCAAAATTAACTATTTTAGATGATCTTAAGAAGAATAATTTTGAAACAGAAGTTGGTCCTGGAGTATATGATATACATTCACCTAGAGTACCTTCAGTTGAAGAACTTGTATCAGTAATTAAAAATATATTAAACAAGATAGATAAAGATAAATTATGGATTAATCCTGATTGTGGATTAAAGACTAGAGGAGTAGAAGAAACTGAAAAGAGTCTTAAGAATCTAGTTGAAGCAACTAAGAAAGTAAGAGCAGAATTATAAGAAAAAAATTACCAAGGCGACTATGGCGCCTTGGTAATTTTTTTATGTTGATAGATCTGCAGGAATAGTGTTTTCTGAATTATTTGCAGAAGCAGATAATTTTAATAGTATCATTCCAAGTATAAACATAATGGATAAGATTCCAACACCTTTATTAACATTACCTGTAAGTTGAGAAACTACACTTACGATAGTAGTTCCTAAAAAAGAAGCTCCTTTACCACAGACATCCATAAGTCCAAAATATTCACCAGATTTATTGGCAGGAATAATTTTAGTATAATATGAACGTGATAATGCTTGAATTCCACCTTGAAACATACCAACAAGTATAGCTAGAATCCAGAATTGAAGTTGTGTTGATAGAATCATTGCAAATAATGATATTCCAAGATATGCAGTTATACATAACATAATTAGATTTTCAGATTTAAATATATTAGATAATCTTCCAAATATAATAGAGCATGGAAAAGCTACTATTTGTGTGACTAATAATGCGAGAAGTAACCCAGTACTATTTAAGCCTAATGCAGAACCATAAGCTGTAGCCATAGATATAATAGTATATACTCCATCTATATAGAAGAAAAATGATAGCAAGAATAAAAATATCTTTTTTTCATGTTTTATATTCATTAAAGTTGAACTTATTCGCTTAAACCCTGAGATAAGAACTTTGGGTTCTTTTTCTATATAATGAATTTGCTTATAATTCTTGATTAGAGGACAACTCATTATTACCCACCAAGTAGATATTATTATAAATGATAATGCCATAGCAGTTTCCATTGTTATTCCTAGTTTGTTGGATTTTAATACAAGTATTAGAGATATTACGAAAGGTATACAACTACCTATATACCCCCAAGCATATCCTGATGAAGACACTATGTCCATTCTATGTTTTTCAGTTACATCTGGCAACATTGAATCATAGAATATAAGACTAGAAGAATATGCTATTTTAGCTAGTATAAATATAATTAAAAAAATAAGCCATTGTTTAGCAAAACCTAAGCATATACAAGATATAGCACCTATTATAATTGATATTGTGAATATAGGCTTCTTATGATTCTTTGTATCAGCTAGAGCTCCTAGAATAGGACCAATTAATGCAACAATGAGAGTACCTATTGAGGCTGCATATCCCCAATATGCCATGTAAGAAACAGAAGATAAGCCTGCTTTTTGAGCTAGGTAGTTAAAATATATAGGGAGAATTGTTGATACCAATAAGGTAAAGGCAGAATTACCAACGTCATATAATATCCAATTTCTTTCCAGTTTATTTAGCTTCATTAATTACTTCCTCCTTTTCCACTAGTTCAGATCCAAAATTATATTTGTAAATATCATTAAGGTAGCTATTCTTATATAAGTGATTATCATATTCGTTAATTAAGTCTATAGCAAGAACAATAGCTTTTTCATATAGTTGAAATAATTTTTTAGTACTATCTAAACAATCAAAGTTCTTTTCATAATTAATAATTAATCCATGCATTTCTTCATAGTTACCAGTTAAACGAAGAAGTGAATATATAATATTCCTTTTTAAATGCGAAGGTGCTATTAGTAGTTTATTATAAAAAATCATGCTTTTTAGTGATTTTTGAATATCTTTATCTGTTATATTAGAAAAGAAATCAGAGATAATCTTAGAATTATCAAGTGAAGGGTTAATGTGAGTTGTTAATTTATGTTTTATTGGATTAAAGCCATTTTTTATAAGTAAGGCTCTATCGAATTCAGCTTCTATTTCAGTATGACTTATTCCACTTTGAGATATCTTTTCATCGATATATCCATGACATGTAACATCTAATGCAAAGTGGCATATAAAACCATATATATATGCAATATGTCTTTCATCATAATTATTATTAATTATAATTCTAGTTGCTTCATCAAAAAATTCTTTACCAGAATGTTTGTGTATATTAAAGCCAACTTGATTAATTGGATTAGATTTTAGAGCTTTATAATAGAATAGAATATCTGGACCATGAAGTCCAATTGAAAATAATTCATAATTTTTATTTATAATAGATTGAGTAGTAGGATTTAGTTTTTTTAATACTTCTGTGCCTAGTCTATAGTGTGCATATGTTGATGGCATATACAATCATCTCCTTAAGTACTTTTTATACTATATCTAATTGTATATTTTATTGATAAAACTAACTATCATAAATAAGTTAAATAGTGTTAAATCTGTGTAAGAAGAAAAAGTATTTAAGAAAGATGATTATATAAAAATAATCTAAAAAACCCAATGTTATATTAATATTATAAAATAACATTGGATTTTTTAATTAGAGTAATATTATGAATAATTGAATTAATAATAATTGATATTAATCAAATGGAAAAATAAATAAATTCAATAATTTTTATAAATTCATAAGCTTTGCAGCATTGTTATAGAATACATCTTCCATTTGTTTTTCATTCAATCCGCTAGTTAAAACCTTTTGCATTTCAACTGTTGGATGATGGAATGGTGCGTCAGTTCCAAACATAATTCTATCAGCACCTACTGTATCATACGCTTCTTTTATTTTTGAATTCATTGGCATACCAGACATTTCTAAGTATAAATTAGGATGACGTCTAGCCATTTTTAAACTAGCATCAATATATACACCATGACCATGGCCCATGTGAATCATAACAACCTTAACATTTGGAAATCTTTCAGCTAAAAGAGCTATACTCCATGGTAATGAATAAGGTGGATGACCACAATGTATAAATACAGGAATATTTAAATCGTCAGCAGCTTGCATTATAGGATCTACAAAATCAGCATCAGCTACATAAGCTTGTTTTAGAGGATTTAACTTTATTCCTACAAAATTTTCATCTTGAACATAATGATATATGTTTTTTATTCCTTGTTCACCTTCAAATGGACTAGCATACACTATTGGTAGAATTCTATCAGGATATTTTTTATATGCAGCACATACATCAGGATTATCTCCAGGATCTCTACCACATAAAATAGTTTTTTCTATTTCATAGTCATCCATTTGTTTAATTAATTCATCTGCATTTATTGAGACTTTACACCAACCACCAAAGTCGCCTATATGAGCATGTGCATCAATTTTTTTCATTGTAAATTACATCTCCTTTAATTTTTCTAATACATGAGTTTTTGATAATACACCAGCAAGTATTACTGCAAATATTACACCCATTATAGTTTGAATAGTTATTCCTGGAATTCTTGAAATTGCATAAGCATATCCAAATAAAGGAATTTTAACTAGAGTGTACGCAATTATTTGGAATAGACCACCTAAAGCAGCTCCTACAATCCAACTATATTTAAAGTTCTTGAATAATTTTTCTGCAACTAATCCCATAATTATAGCCATTATTCCTTTGATGAAAAATGTAGGTATTACCCATTGCATATATCCGCCTAATAAATCTGATAATGAAGCACCTATAGCACCTGCAAGAGCTCCCTTTTTATATCCTAAAATTAATACTGAAATAAATATTAAACAATCTCCTAAGTGAGTGTATCCATTTGGTGATGGTATCTTTATAAAATAAGTTCCAAGATAAACCATGGCAGCTAATACAGCCATTTTTGTTAAGCTTTTTGTTTTTGTTTGTGTTTTTTCCATTTTAATCCCCCTCGTGAAAATATACAATTAATCCTGTTTGACATGTCAAAAAAAGTCGTTTAAGATTTTTTTTCTATAATATATGCATATTACACCAAAAGCAAATGTATGGGAACAAAATTGGATAATATAAGAAAAATAGGCAAATTTATTGTGCGATAAAGAAAATGGAAGTAAAACATAGAAATAAATAGCATTGATTAGATATTTAGATTTTTTTGGGTATAAATAAATATTAAATCAATTTTACAATGTTACTATAAGGGGATAGAATAAAGCCATAAATTAAATATTTTGAATTAGTACTTCATAGTTTTTTCTGTTTTCCTGGTATACCAAAACAGAACTAATTGTGGAGTTTTTTGTTTTTATAAAAGCAATTTAATTGATAGTAACAATGAGGTTACATTATTTTAGAATAAATAATATCTAAGATAATGTAACCTTTTTTATAATAATTAAACAAAGAGGTTTTATTATTAAAGAAAAGTAACAATGGAGTTACATAAGTCTTGTGATAGACTTGTGTAACTTTTTTCGTTTGTAGGAGGAAGTAATTATGAAGATAGATATATTAATTAAAAATGCATTAATATGCACAATGGATGATGATAAAAAGGTTTATGAAGATGGTTGTATTGGAATAAAAAATGGAAAGATAACTTTTATAGAAGATAAAAATTTCAATTTAGATGAATATGAAGCAGATGAAGTTATAGATGCAAAAGGAAAAGTGGTAATGCCTGGGTTTGTAAATACACACATTCATATATTTCAATCATTTTTAAAAGGCTTAGGAGCTGATCATAGATTAATAGAATGGCTTAATTTATCAGCACTTCCTTATGGTGAAATAATGAATCCAAGACAACAATATTTAGCAGCACAATTAGCATCAATGGAAGCTATTAAGAGTGGATGTACAACACTTGCTGAATTTTTCTATACTAATCAAGACCCTAATCTTGCTTATGGAGTAATAGATGGAATGAAATCAACAGGAATAAGAAGTGTATTCATAAGAACATTCCAAGACACAGGAGAAGAATATGGAATGCCAAAGTGCTTTATAGAACCTATATCAAAGGTAATTAAGGAAGTAGATGATTTAAGAAAGAAATATAAAAAAGAAGATGAAGCTGAAGATGATATGTTAAGTATCTGGACAGGACCAGATGTTACTTGGTCAACAACAAAAGAAGGATATGAAGGAATGTTAGAATACTGTAAGTCTGAAAAAGTAAAATATTCAATGCATATACTAGAGACAGAAGTAGATAATGAAATGTGTAATAGATATTATGGGAAAAACATAGTTGAATTATTAGAAGAAATAGGATTTTTAACAGAAGATTTCTTAGGAGTACATTGTGTTAATCTTACACATAACGATATAGAGAAATTTGCAAAATATAACGTTAAGATAAGTCATAATCCAGCAGCTAATATGTATCTTGGATCAGGAGTTGCACCTATACCAGAAGCATTGTCAAAAGATGTAACAGTTTCAATGGGTACAGATGGAGCAGCAAGTAATAATAGTACAGATATGTTAGAAAGTCTTAAGCTTGCAGCAGTTATTCAAAAAGGTTTCCATAGAGATGCAGCTATTATAAGTGCAGATGAAGTGGTTAATATGGCAACAAGAGGTGGAGCAAAGGCAGTAGGAAAAGAAAAGACTATAGGAACATTAGAAGTAGATAAGAAAGCTGATATTATAATATTTAATCCAGATCATCTTAAGTCAACACCTATGCATGATCCATTTGCTACAATAGTATATTCTTCTGGAGAAGAAAACATAGATACAACAATAGTAAATGGAAAAATTGTATACCATAAAGGTATATTTAGAAATGGTGTAGATGAAGAAAAACTTATATATGATATCAAAGAAGAAATAAAAGATTTAAAGAAAAAGATATGATAAATCAAAAATATAATAATAGGAGGAGATTGTAATGGAAAACACAAAAGACGGATTATTAATTGGAGTTAATGATAAAGTAAGTACAGGAAAATCTATATTTTTAGGATTACAACACATACTATCTATGGATTTATATATAATGCCAATAATTTTGGCAGGAATGATAGGTATGGGAACAACAGATACAGCGTTCTTTATTCAGATGAGTTTCTTTGCATGTGGTATTGCAACTATAATTCAAACTGCATTTGGAATAAAGTTACCTGTAGTTCAAGGTCCATCATATGTTCCTCTTGGGGCTTTAGCTGCTATAGCAATGCAATTTGGTGTAGGAACAATGATAGGCAGTCTTATTCCTGGTGCAATAGTGGTAATATTATTAGGATATTTTAAAGTTTTTGCAAAGGTAGTTAAGAAAATAGTTCCAACATATATAGGTGGGCTTGTAGTATTAATAGTTGGTATTTCAATTGCACCTACAGCAATAAATGGTGTAGCAAGTACAGATGGAAATCTAACTGCTAATGTTTTATCAGGATTAACAGCTGCAGTAGTATTAATTGCTTGTATGGTAATAAGTTATAAATCTAAAAAAATTGGTGGCAAAGTGCGTTTAGTTTCAGTAATACTTGCATTAGTAGCTGGTACAATTGTTGCTGCATTATTTGGTCAAGTTGATTTTTCACCTGTAAAGGAAGCAAGTTGGATACAATTACCTAAGTTATTTCATTTTGGAACTCCTAAGTTTGATTTAGGATCATGCATACTTATGATAGTAGTATATATGGCTGTATTATTAGATACAATGGGAACATGGGTTACTGTATCATCTGTAACTGGAGAGAAGCTTACTGATGAGAGATTAAATAGAGCAGCAATGGGAGAAGGAGCTGGATGCCTTGTAGGCTCATTATTTGGAGGTACTCCATTAACAGGTTATTCTTCTAATGTAGGAATTATAGCTATAACAAGAGTCGGCAGCAGAAAAGTAATAATTACTAGCGGTATAATATTAATGATTTTAGGAATGGTACCTAAATTTATGAGTGTTATTGCATGTATTCCAACTCCAGTTGTAAATGGTGTGTTTGCAATAGTATGTATAATACTTATAAGTAATGGAATTAAGATAATACAAAAAGAAGCATTGTCAGAGAAGACTTCATTAGTTGTAGGAATATCAGTACTAGTAACAGTTGGAACAATTATAATGCCTTCAGATATAATAAATATGTTACCAAAGGTTGTAACATACTTTGTATCATCTGCAACTGCAGTAGGAGCAACAACAGCTGTTATACTTAACTTACTTCTTCCAGAAGAGAAGAAGGAAAAAAAAATAGATAAGCATGCAAAACCAGTGCCTGTAGAAGCATAAAAAAATTAAGTTAGCTAAATGTTGCAAACTAATAAAGGTTAAAATAGTACAACATTTTTAATGCTAACTTAATTTTTTCTTTTTTAAAATATTAAACTTATGTTCATAAAGGCAGAAATTGTTGAATTTATGATATAATTAAGTATATAAATTTTAGGAAGGATAAATGATGTTGATAGAGAAAATGAAATCAATACACAGATTATTATTTGGTAATGTAATGGACGAGCCGAAAGAATGTACCCAGAATATTTACGTTTTTAGGTATATTTGTTATTGTGTATTTTTCTATACAATAGATATGGCTTTGAATGAATTAGGAATTTTCATAGTAGATAAGAATATTTTTCGTTGTGGATATTTAGTGGTAATAGTATTCACACTTTCATATATAGGTTTTTTAATACATTTTAAATTTGAACATTCTATAACAAAATATATTGGTATTACAGCTTTAACACTGATTATTACAGCTGCTAATGTTTCGCTGACATACCATATGGTATTGATTCTTACAATACCAGTTATTGTAGCAGGAATGTATTCTTCTAAGAAATTTTCTCGATATACTTTTGTAATTATGATTTTATCAATAATTATTAGTACATATGGAGGATATTTTTTCGGTATATGTGATGCAAATATGGTTCTTTTAACTACTACTTCTCTTAGAAAGTTAAATAATAATGGCATATTTGCAATAACAGAAATAAATAAGAAACCAATAATTACATTGGCAATGTTTTATGTACTACCACGTTGCCTTATAGCTATTCTTTTTGCATATGTATCAAGAATAGTAAATACAGTTATAAGGAAATCTCAAAGACAAGCAATTATTGACTTTATGACAGGGCTTTATAATAAAAATAAATTAATAGAAATTATCGAAGATGAAACATATACTAATCAGAAAATTGGTATTATTTATTGGGATGTTAATCATTTAAAATATGTAAATGATACATATGGTCATCAAGCAGGAGATCAATTAATTACCAGAATAGCTTGTTCTATTCAAGATGCAGTTGAGGAAAAAGGAATTTCATTAAGATATGGTGGAGATGAATTTATTGCAATTATACCAGATGCAACATATGATGATGTTGAACGAATAATAAGTAGATGGAATGAATTTCTAAAACAAATACAATCTAAAAATGAGTATCCTGTTTCGGCAGCTGTAGGATATGCACTAGGAGAGGGAAAGGACCTTGAAAAAATTATTGCTATAGCTGATAAGTATATGTACAATAATAAACAAAATAATGATCTATAGATATTTTATAGTCCTTAGAAAAAAATTGCAGAATTTTACTTTTTGCTCTTGAAATATTATAAGGTCTTTTCTATGAAAATGTTGAAGTTATAATAAGTGATACTACTTAATAAATAATTTTAACAGGATTATGGAAAAGACCTTATATTTTTATTCTTTAGGAAATTATAGTTTTGGTGTAGTTATAGATAAGTATCTTAGACATAGTATTTAAGTAATGTTAAAGCAAACTACCTAAAGAGTAAAAAAAATAGTGCTATGATAGAACCCAAAAGTAAGATTTGTAACCTGTCATAAGGCGCTAACAAAATCGATGGCTTCATAAAGTCGCATTGATGATTTTTTATAGACTATTGTAAATTTAATGGAAAATAAATATAATTAAAGGCATAAAGCTTTATTTTAAGGTGGTGTAAGAGTGAGTAATTGTTGGATAATCTTTAGCTTAATTATTTTTTTAGCTCTTTATATGAGAACTAAAAAAGAAAAAAAGCTAATTATGAAGCAGCATATTATGAGAAAAAGAAATAAGAAGGAGAGAGTTATAATGATAGAACTTGCAAAAAAATTTATAGGAAAGAAATGTTTAATATATACTTTTGATACACAAGTAACAGGAGTAATAAATGAAGTGACAGATGGAGGAGTATTAATTGACAATAATGGTAGTACAGAAGTTTTAAATATGGACTTTATTGTTAGAATAAGAGACTATCCTAAGAATAAAAAAGGTAAGGATAAATCAGTAGTTTTAGATTAGTAAAATAATTGTATTGCCAAGTTAGAATTAAAAAATAAGTTTTGAAATCTGTCATGGTAATGAATAAAAATTAATGTTGTGGAGATAATAACTTAGAAGATATTATAAAAATAGTGAAAAAATATTTATAGATATAATAAACGGAGAAAATATGCAAAAGGTAGATTTAACAAAAGGTAAAGTGGCATCAGTTATAATGTTATTAGCATTACCTATAATGGGTAGTTCTCTATTACAGTTTACTTATAATATAATAGATATGATGTGGGTTGGTAAGATGGGAAGTAATGCAGTAGCTAGCATTGGAACATCTAGTTTATATGTTAATATAGGTAATGCACTCAACTCATTAGTAGTTATAGGTTGTGGGATAAAGGTAGCACATGCCATTGGTGAAAAAAATGATAAGGAAGTAAGTGAATACATTAATGTAGGAATTGTAATTAACACTATTATAGGAGTGATATTTGGATTAATTCTTATATTATGTGGAAGATATTTTATTGACTTTTTACATGTTAATAATGCAACAGTTGAAAAAGATGCTTATCTATATTTAATAATAAATGCACCTATATTGTTTTTCTCTTTCTTTAACATGTTATATACTAGGATACTGGGAAGCTTTGGAAATAATAAGCTTGCTTTTAAGATTAATTTAATAGGTGTATCTTTAAATATAATTTTAGATCCTATATTTATATACATATTAAGGTATGGAGTAGTAGGTGCAGCAATTAGTACTTTAATATCTAATGTAACAATGTTCATCTTATTTAAGAGTTTTTCAACAGGAACACTTAAATATAATAAAAAAATTAAATTAGATGTTAATAAGATAGTAGATGTTATTAAGTTAGGATTACCTATGGCTATTCAGAGAGTATTATTTACTATAATTAATATATTGTTAGCTAGGATAATAGCTATATTTGGTTCAGATGCTATTGCAGCACAAAAAGTAGGAGCTCAAATAGAGGCTGTTGCCTATATGGTAATAGGTGGACTTAATGGTGCAGTTGCAAGTTTTACAGGACAGAATTTTGGAGCGAAGGAATACAAGCGTATAAGAGAAGGATATAGGTGCTCATTAAGTATAGGAATTGCTTATGCACTGTTTACGGCAGTTATATTTTGGATTTTCGATAGAGAATTAATAAGTATATTCATAAAAGATGAAGAAACCATAATTATGGCAGCTGGATATTTACATGCAGTAGCTTTTTCACAAGCTTTTAGTGCAATAGAAATGATATCTAATGGTCTTTTTACAGGAATAGGTAAACCTAATATATCAGCTACCATAAGTATTGTATTTACAACTTTGAGGATCCCTTTAGCATTAGTACTTACAAGATTTTTTGGAGTAAATGGTGTATGGATGAGTATAGCTATATCTAGCGTAATAAAAGGTATTTTTGCTTACTTATTATATATTGTACAATTAAGAAAAAAATATATTTAATTAGAATTAGGAGATAATATGAATAGATATAATTATGTTTTATTAGATTTAGATGGAACTATTACAGATCCAAAAGAAGGAATAACTAAAGGAATAAAATATGCATTAGATTATTATGGAATAGAAGTGGATAGTTTAGAGACGTTATGTAAGTTTATAGGACCACCGCTTAATTATTCATTTCAAGAATACTATAATTTCTCAGAAGACAAAAGCAAAGAGGCAGTAGATAAATATAGAGAATATTATGGATCTAAAGGCATATATGAAAATATATTATATGATGGAATGGAGGATTTTCTTAAAGAATTAAATAATATAGGTGTTCAAGTTATGCTTGCAACATCCAAGCCACAAGTGTATGCTGAAAAGATATTAGAACACTTCCATATAGATAAATATTTTACTTTTATTGGAGGAAGTAATTTAGACTTGAGCAGAAATAAAAAAGAAGAAGTTATAAAATATGTTATAGAAGAAAATAATTTACCATTAGAAGAGGTTGTTATGGTTGGAGATAGAGAATATGATATCATAGGTGCTAAGAAAAACAATATTAGTTCTATAGGTGTATTGTATGGTTACGGAGATAAAGAAGAATTAGAAAATGCGGGAGCTGATTATATAGCTAGTAACTTATTGGATTTAAAGAAAATAATATGTTTAAATGAATAAAATTCATCTGTTTTTAAGTAAAGTACTTTTCATAATTTTATATACGAAAAGGTTATTGCATTAACAATTTTTAATAGCTAATGCAATAACCCCATCATCTATATTTAATTATAGATATTTCATCTATCTAATTGGCAGGGTGTATAGCAGGTTTGGAGTAAATTTATTTATGGTAATTGGTTACCTGCTGCTTGATAAATTTCATACCACTCTTGTCTAGTTAATGTAATATTAGATGCTTTTGCAATTTCTTTTAGACGATTAGGATTCATAGTTCCTACTATAGTTTGAATTTTTGCAGGATGTCTTAATATCCATGCAGTAGCAATAGTTGTATTAGTTACATTATATTTTTCTGATATTTCATTTATTTTATTGTTTAATTCTTTAAATTTATCATTATCTAAAAACACACCTTCAAAGAATCCATATTGATATGGTGACCAAGCTTGTATTTTTATATCTTTTAAACGGCAATATTCTAAGACACTACCATCTCTGTTGATAGAAGAGGTATTATTTATGTTCATATTTAATCCGGAATCTATCATTCCAGTATGCATTATACCAAATTGTAATTGATTTATTATTATTTTGTTATTTAAATATTTATTAAGTAATTCTATTTGCATAGGAGTGTGATTACTTACACCGAATTCTCTTACTTTACCTTCTTTGTGTAATATTGAGAAAGCTTCTGCAACCTCTTCTGGCTCCATAAGAGTATCAGGTCTATGAAGTAATAAGGTATCAATATAATCTGTTTTTAATCTTTTTAGGCTTCCGTTTACTGAATTTAATATATGTTCTTTTGAAAAGTCATACATAACTCCAGGCACTATGGAACATTTAGTTTGAATGATTATTTTATCACGAATAGATGGATTCTTAATAAGAATTTCTGAAAATATTTCTTCGGATTTACCATTTCCATATATGTCGGCATGATCAAAGAAGTTGATGCCTTCTTCAATAGCCGTTTTTACAAGAGCATCTATATTAGTTTTAGAAGTATCAGCCATTCTCATACAACCAATTCCTATTTCAGATACATTAATATTAGATTGACCTAATTTAAAATATTTCATAAGATAAGCCTCCTTAATTGATGTTTAAATTATATACTATTATATCATTAGTTATATAAATAAGTATCTGAATTTGTAATGAAATATATGATAAAAATTCACTTTTGTAATTATTATACTAATGATAAACTAAAATTGAATTATATGTTAAGGGGAAATTTGTTATGAAGAAGAATTATTTAAAATATATTAGTGCTTTGATACTATTTGGATTGAATGGGATAGTAGCAAGTTCTATAGCACTATCAAGTTATGAGATTGTTATGTTACGAACTTTTATAGGTAGTATATTATTATTAATTTTGTTCTTGTCGATGAAGAATAAATTTACTTTTTATAAACATAAGAAATCTTTTGTATTTCTTATTATTTCGGGTATAGCTATGGGAGCTAGTTGGATGTTTCTCTATGAAGCATATCAAGAGATAGGAGTGAGTTTAGCTTCTATTGAATATTATTGTGAACCTGTAATTGTAATGATTTTATCGCCTATTATATTTAAAGAAAAACTTACATATAAGAAAATACTTGGATTCATATGTGTAGTAGCTGGAATATTGTTAGTTGATGGACAAGAAATTGGTAATATAGATAAAAAGTTTGGAATATTCTGTGGTGCAATGTTTAGTGAATTGTCAAGTGAATAATTATTTATTGACATTATTGGTAAGTACTTATATAATGAAAATGTAAAAATTAATACTTAATTTGTTTAGAGTGAACGTTTTGAGTTCATGAAGGGGTACACCACCACGGGTGTAGTTTTTCATGAGCTCTTTTTTTACTTTATAGGTAATTATATATTATGGATAAGTATCTTAAACATAGTTATTTATACATCTTTACAATAGCATTAGTTATAGAGTAAAAAAAGAAAAATATAGGAGGTGAAAGTTATGGTTATTGTTAATGGAAAGGAATTACAAGCAGCTAATAAGACAATTGCTAATTTAGTTGCAGAAGAAGGATATAACTTATCTAGAATAGCAATAGAGTTAAATGGGGAAATTATCCCTAAATGTAATTATGATAAAACAATATTGAAAAATGGAGATAAGTTAGAAGTAGTAACATTTGTAGGAGGAGGCTGATAATTGTGAATAAGATTGTATCTAAGGAGAAACTTTATGAAGCTTTGGCTATGAGACATGGTGAAGAGAATCAAGCAAAGTTTGAAAGAGCAACAGTAAATATATTTGGATTAGGTGGATTAGGATCTAATGTAGCAGTTGCACTTACAAGATGTGGAGTGGGGCATTTAAGACTTATAGATTATGATAAAGTGGACTTAACTAATCTTAATAGACAACAATATTTTTTAGAGCAGGTAGGAATGTATAAAACAGAAGCACTGAAAGATAATCTACTTAAGATTAATCCTTATGTAAATATAGAGATAATAACAACTAAGGTTACTGAAGAAAATGTATCTGAGTTAGTAAAGTTAGATGGTATTATATGTGAAGCATTTGATAAACCAGAAGCAAAGTCACTTATAATTGATGCTTTTTTCTCACAAACAAATTACAATGATAGATTTATAGTAGCAGCTTCTGGAATGGCTGGCTTTGGTAGAAGCAATTTAATAATTACGCAGAAGATAAATGATAACTTCTATCTATGCGGCGATAGAGAATCAGATGTAGCAATAGAGAACAAGCTTGTTTCTTCTAGAGTTGCTATATGTGCAAACCATGAAGCAAATACAATAATAGAATTAATATTACAAGATAGGTAGGGAAGTTAAATGATGAATGATGATAAATTAATAATTGGAGGACATGAATTTAATTCACGTTTTATATTAGGATCAGGCAAATATGATCTAAACCTTATTAATGCTGCTATAAATGAAGCAGGAGCAGAGATTATAACTCTAGCAGTACGTCGTGCAAATAGCTCAGGACAAGAAAATATATTAGAACATATTCCTAGTGGAATTACATTATTACCAAATACATCAGGTGCAAGAAATGCAGAAGAAGCTATTCGTATTGCTAGGCTAGCTAGAGAGATGGGATGTGGAGACTTTGTGAAGATAGAAGTAATTCGTGATAGCAAATATCTATTACCAGATAATATGGAAACTATAAAAGCTACAGAAGTATTAGCTAAAGAAGGATTTATTGTAATGCCTTATATGTATCCAGATTTAAATGTAGCTAGAGATTTATATAACGCAGGAGCTTCTTGTATCATGCCACTTGCAGCTCCAATAGGTAGTAATAAGGGATTATGTACTAAAGAATTTATACAGATATTGGTGGATGAAATAGAATTACCTATTATAGTTGATGCAGGAATAGGTAGTCCATCTCAAGCTTGTGCTGCTATGGAAATGGGAGTAGATGCAGTAATGGCAAATACTGCTATAGCAACTGCTGGAGATATTGTATCTATGGCTAGTGCATTTAAGAAAGCAATTGAAGCAGGAAGACAAGCTTATTTGTCTGGATTAGGAAGAGTATTAATTAAAGGTGCAGATGCTTCATCACCATTAACAGGATTTATAGTAGATTAGGAGAAGATAATATTATGGATAATAAGAGAATAAACCATATGGAATATATGGAGGGAATGGAAGTATTAGAATCAGATATTATGGATAAAGTAATATCTGAAATGAATGATTATGACTATAATAAATATACTGTTAATGATGTAAGAAGAGCTTTAAGTAAGGAATATCTTAATCTTGAAGATTTTAAAGCATTATTATCTAAAGCTGCAGAAGAATGTTTAGAAGAAATGGCACAAAGAGCTAAAGTAGAAACTAGAAAACATTTTGGTAATTCAGTATATATGTTTACACCTATATATATAGCTAATTATTGTGAAAATTATTGTATATATTGTGGATTTAATTGTCATAATAAAATACGTAGAGCTGCTTTGAATGAAGAAGAGATTCATAAGGAGATGGCAGCTATTAGTAAGACTGGATTAGAAGAGATTCTTATACTTACAGGAGAGAGCCGTAAGGTATCAGATGTTAAGTATATAGGAGAAGCTTGTAAGATTGCAAAGCAATATTTTAAAATGGTAGGATTAGAAGTATATCCCATGAATTCTGATGAATATGCATATTTACATAAGTGTGGTGCAGATTATGTTACTGTATTTCAAGAAACATATAATTCTGATAAGTATGAAACATTACATTTAGAAGGACATAAGAGAATATTCCCTTATAGATTTAATGCACAAGAGAGAGCATTAAAAGGTGGAATGAGAGGTGTAGGATTTGCTGCTCTTTTAGGTTTAGATGATTTTAGAAAGGATGCTTTTGCAACTGGCATGCATGCTTATTTACTTCAGAGAAAATATCCACAAGCAGAGATTGCATTCTCATGTCCTAGGTTAAGACCTATTATAAATAATGATAAGATTAATCCAAAAGATGTTCATGAAAAACAATTATTGCAAGTAATTCTTGCTTATCGTATATTTATGCCATTTGCAAGTATTACAATATCAACTAGAGAGTGTGAGAGATTTAGGAATAATATAATAGGTCTTGCTGCAACTAAAATATCTGCTGGAGTTAGCACTGGAATAGGAAGTCATGTAGAAGAGGTTGAAGATAAGGGAGATGCTCAATTTGAGATATCTGATGGAAGAACTGTAGCTGAGGTTAAGGAAGCTATAGTAGAGAGAGGACTTCAACCAGTTATGAATGATTATGTGTATGTATAGAGATTTTTTGGTTGTAACTAATAGACATTTGTATGCAAGATCTATAGAAGAACAGATAAAACGTATTATTAAAGAAAAGCCTATAGCAATAGTATTAAGAGAGAAGGATATGGATATAGATCAATATAGACAACTTGCAATTAAGATAATAAATATATGTAGAGAAAATAATATAGAACTTATGTTACATTCTTATGTAGATGTAGCAATGGAACTTAATTATAAGAATATTCATTTACCTTTGCACATAGCAAGAACACTTGGAGAAAAAATTAAATTTTTTAACAAGATAGGTATATCTATCCATTCAGTAGATGAGGCAATAGAAGCAGAAAATATAGGAGCAACTTATATTACAGCTGGGCATATA
Source organism: Clostridium sp. MSJ-8 (assembly GCF_018918325.1). Taxonomy (GTDB): domain Bacteria; phylum Bacillota; class Clostridia; order Clostridiales; family Clostridiaceae; genus Clostridium. The sequence continues at coordinate 126,000 of NZ_JAHLQH010000012.1, forward strand.
TATAAGACAGATTGCAAGAAAGGACTTAAACCTAGAGGACTAAATTTCTTAAAAGCAGTATGTAGTAGTGTTACAATTCCTGTTTATGCAATAGGTGGAATTAATCCGGATAATATAAAAGAAATAAAAGAATGCGGGGCACAAGGCGGAACTATTATGTCATATGCTAGTAAAATATAGTTACTAGTTTGACTAAAAAAATACTTACAAAAAATTCTATAAAGTGATATAATACCACTTAGTGAAAAGAAAATATAATATTACCGTGTTGCAGAATGCGTAAATCCAGGTCATTTATTTGATTTGGGTTTACGCATTTTTTGCTCTTCTTGGTGATTTTATTTAATATATATAAATGAATGGAGGATAAGATGGAAGCAGTATCAAAAAATAAGATGGGTGAAGAACCTATAAAAAGTTTAATGTTAAAAATGGGAATACCAATGATTATATCTATGGTATTGCAAGCAGTATACAATATAGTAGATAGCTATTTTGTAAGTTGTATGAAGGATTCTGGTAATATAACTGGTATTGGTGAGTATGGAGTTAATGCATTAACTCTAGCATTTCCTATTCAGATGTTAATTGTTGCAGTAGGAGTTGGAACAGGGGTAGGTATAAATGCTTTACTTGCAAGAAGTTTAGGACAAGGGGATAGAGAAAAAGCTAGTAAGATAGCAGGTAATGCAATATTCTTAGGAATATGTATGTATATAGTATTTTTATTGTTTGGAATATTTGGAGTAAATCTATATATAAAATCTCAAACTTCAGACCCAATAGTCATAGATATGGCACAATCATATCTAAGTATATGTACAATATTATCTTTTGGAGTAATTTTATATACAATATATGAGAAATTATTACAAGGAACAGGTAAAACTACATTATGTACTATAGCACAGATAATAGGAGCAGTTACTAATATAATATTAGATCCTATATTCATATTTGGATATTTTGGTCTTCCTGAGATGGGGATAAAAGGTGCAGCATATGCTACAGTAATAGGGCAAATGGTATCTTTTATTTTAGATTGTATATTCCATTATAAATATAATAAAGATATAGATGCAAGTTTTAAATATATAAAGCCTGAGAAAAAGATAATAGGTCAAATATATAAGGTAGGACTACCCGCAATAATTATGCAAGCACTTATGTCTATTATGACTTATGGAGTAAATATAATATTCGGAATAGTGTCAGGGGCAGCAGTAACTGCTTATGGTGTATATTATAAAATTCAACAGTTTGTGTTTTTTGCAGCTTTTGGATTAAATAATGCAATAATTCCTATTGTATCATTTAATTATGGTATGAGAGATAAGGAGAGAGTTCAAGAAGGAATAAAATATGGGATAATATATACACTTATTATTATGGCGATAGGATTGGTTGGACTTCAATTATTTGCAAATCAATTAATAGGAATTTTTACACTTTCAAAAGAAACTCATCGTTTGTGTATATTATCTATAAGAATTGTTACATTAGGTTATCTATTTGCAGGAGCGAATATTGCTTATCAAGGAATATTTCAAGCATTAGATTCAGGACTTACTTCATTAGTGGTATCTTTGCTAAGATTAATAATAATAGCACTACCACTTGCTTATATATTTACCAAGTTAAATAATGCTACTACAATAATATGGACGAGTTTCCCTATTGCAGAAGGAGTAGCTATGATAATAGCTATATTTATAATGAAAGCATTAAAAAGAGACAAGGTAGACAATTTACTGGAAAAATAAAAAATTACAAAAAATGTTGACATATACAGAAATTACGTGTAATATATAAAATATACAAAACATATTAAAATACTAGGAAATGGAGGGGAAATTATGAATACATCAATAATTAATGAAAAGAATACACAAGTTAATATATTTAACAATAATACATGTTGTTGCTGTAGTAATACAATTATATATTACTATAGCTTCTTTTCATGCATAAAATCTTATTGATGGATTTGTTATTACCTTTATAGAGAAAGGGCAGATGCAAGGAAAAAGCATCTGCCCTATTTTTTTACTCTTTAGGAGGTTATATTGTTTTATAACATAATTTGAAAGTGTACAGAAAAGTGAGGAAAGGATGATTAGAATGATTAGTGGGGAAGCTAGTGTTACTGCTAAAATATGTGCTTTTGCTAGAGCTCATCATTCAAAGTGTGGTAAAGAAATTATATATGATGATTATTATGCTTATGAATTACTAGGCAAGGAAGAATATAACAATGTAAAAAATAAAATAATTAAAATTCTAAGCCAAAAGTGTTGGGAGATTCCTACGCTAGATACGTGGGATGGATTTATAAATGAATTAATTTCACCAATTATATTAGCAAGAATGAAATTTGCAGAGACAAAGTTAGAAGAATTTAATACAGATGAAAATGAAGAGATTCAATATGTTATATGTGGAGCTGGATTGGATAGTTTTATGTTTAGAAATAATCATAAAAATATAGATGTATTTGAGTTGGATCATATAGATACTCAGAATTATAAAAAAGAAAGGATTAAGCAGTTAAATTGGAATATAAATAAAAATACTAAACTTATATCTATAGATTTTGAAAAGCAAAATATAAAAGATGTATTATTGAATTCAGGATTCGATCCTAAGAAAAAATCGTTTTTTGCAATACTTGGAGTGACATATTATTTAACATTAGACACATTTGCAGAAACGCTGAAGAGTATATCTAAAGTAGCTAAAGGTGAAAGTCAAATTGTTTTTGACTATCCTGATAAGGATATAGTTAAGAGAGGGATTATGAATAGCCGAATGAGTGCACTTGAAGATATAACTAGTGCATTAGGAGAAGAAATGAAAGGGGGAATGAATTATAGAGAACTTGCCAAAAAATTTAATGAGGTTGGGTTTCATATAAGTGATTATGTAACATCACAAGTTATACAAGAAAAATATTTAGATGCAAGATATGATGACTTAAAAGCATATGAAAATATTAATTTTGTTTTAGCAGAAAAAAATATATTAAATTACTAGGAGGAAAAGAAAATGTCAGAATTAAACAAAAAATCAACAATACTAATTCATGGAGGAATTGATGGAGATGAAAGAACAGGAGCGGTAAATGTTCCAATATATCAAACATCTACCTATAAACAAATATCATTAGGAAAACATAAAGGATATGAATATTCAAGAACAGGAAACCCTACGAGGGAAGCCTTAGAAAAGTTAATAGCAGAGTTAGAGCATGGAAACTATGGTTTAGCATTTGCTTCAGGAATGGCTGCAATTACTGCAGTACTTACATTATTTAAAACAGGGGATAAGATATTAATATCTAAGAATGTTTATGGAGGTACATTTAGAGTATTAAATAATATCTTTGATAATTTTGGAATAAGCTATGAAATTGTAGATACATTAGATGAAGGAAAGTTAGATGTAGCAGTTAATAATGCTGATGTAAAAGCAATATTAGTTGAAAGCCCTGCTAACCCGCTAATGACTGTAACTGATATAAGATTAGTAGCAAATGTAGCTCACAAACATAATAAACTACTTATAGTTGATAATACATTTATGACTCCATATCTACAGAGACCTTTAGAATTAGGCGCAGATATAGTAGTTCATAGTGCAACTAAATATTTAGGCGGTCATAGTGATCTTATTGCAGGTCTTGTTGTAGTAAATGATGATGAATTAGCTGAGAGGTTATATTTTATACAGAATTCTACTGGTGGAGTATTGCAACCATTTGATTCATTTCTACTTATAAGAGGTATAAAAACTCTAGGTGTAAGAATGGATAGACATGAAGAAAATGCTAAGGCAATATCAAGGTGGCTTCTAAATAACAAGGCGGTTAAAAATGTATACTATCCAGGACTAGAACAAGATCCAGGATATGATATTCAGAGTAGACAAGCTGATGGGGCAGGAGCAATGATATCCTTTGAGTTAGAAGATAATTATGATATAAGAGAATTTTTTGAAGGACTTAAGATTATATCTCTTGCAGAAAGTCTTGGAGGTGTGGAGTCATTAATATGCCATCCATCTTCAATGACTCATGCATCTATACCAGAAGATATAAGAAAAGCAGTAGGGATTACAGATAAATTAATAAGATTGTCTGTTGGAATAGAAGACAAAGAAGACCTTATAAATGATCTAAATAATGCAATAGAAAGAGGGAGAAAGCAATGATATATGAAGAAATGAAGGAACTTATAGGCAATACTCCGTTAGTTAAATTAAATTATTTAGATAATAAAAAAGATGTTAATATTTATGCCAAGTTAGAATTATGGAATCCATCTGGAAGTGTGAAAGATAGAACAGGATTATATATGATAAAAGATGCAGAAAGAAGAGGAATTCTTCATAAAGGGAGTACGATAGTTGAAGCAACAGCAGGTAATACTGGTCTTGGAATAGCTATGGCTGCACTAAATAAAGGATATAGGGTGATATTTGTAGTGCCAGATAAGTTCTCAGAAGAAAAACAAGATTTGATGAAAGCATTAGGAGCAGAAATTATTAATACTTCTAGACAAGAAGGAATGTTAGGAGCAGCAAGGGAAGCTGAATTAATAAAAGCTAAAATAGAAGGGGCAATATCTCTAGAGCAATTTAAGAATCCGTATAATCCACTTGCTCATTATGAAACTACAGGTAAAGAAATTTATGAAGAGATGAAAGGAAAAATAGATTATTTTGTAGCAGGTGCAGGGAGTGGAGGAACATATTCAGGTGTAGTCAGATATCTTAAGGAAAACAATCCTAATATAAAAGGAATATTAGCGGATCCAGTTGGATCAACTATGGGAGGAGGAGAACATGCTGATTATGATATAGAAGGAATAGGTAATGATTTTATAGCAGATACTATGGATATGTCTTTAGTTGATGAAGTTATAAAGGTTACAGACAAAGAAGCATTTGATACTACAAGGTTACTTGCTAAAAAAGAAGGAATCATTGCAGGATCTTCATCTGGTGCAGCACTAGCTGCTACATTGAAATTAGCAGCTAAAATAGATAGTGGAAATATTGTTACTTTGTTTCCTGATAGAGGAGATAGGTATTTTAGCAAACATTTATATGGATAAAATTTCATTATATTCAATAAACAGATATAAATTTTGCTTATAATATATTTTGATTATATCAAAATATAAAAAATATATATTACCATATATGGTTATATAAGTATATAATGTGAAACATAATAAATTATTTTAAAGGGGGAAAATAAAAATGAAAAAATTAGTGAAATTAATTCAATTATTTTTATTAACAATTTTAAGTGTTTCATTAATAGCATGCCAAGAAGGAGGTGAAGAAAAGAATAATAAAACTTTAAAAGTTGGTGTATGTGCAGGACCTTATGGTGATATGTTTGAAGAAGCAATAAAACCCTCCTTAGAGAAAAAAGGATATAAAGTGGAAATTGTTGAGTTTTCAGATTATGTACAACCTAACAATGCTTTAGCAGATAAAGAAATAGATTTAAATATGTTTCAACATTCAACTTATCTAAACAATTTTAAATCAGAACATGGATTAGATCTTACTTATATAACAGAGATACCTACAGCAGGTATGGCAATATTCTCAGATAAATATAAGAATATTGATGATATAGAAGAAGGTGAAACTATAGCAATACCTAATGATGATACTAATCTATCTAGATCATTAAGAGTTTTAAAGCAAGCAGGAATAATAGATTTAGATGAAAATATAGATCCAGCAAAAGCAACTATAGATGATATAAAAGAAAATCCTAAAAAATTAAAATTTACAGAAGTTGGAGCAGAAGTGATGGTAAGTGTTTTAGATAGTGTTGGAGCTGTTGTTATAAATGGCAATTATGCTATAAGTGGAGGACTTAATTTATCAGATGCACTTTATAATGAAGAAATACAAGAAGGATATTTTAATGTAATAGCAATTAGAACAGAAGATGAAAAGTCACAATTTGTAAAAGATATAAAAGAAATTGTTAAGTCAAATGAATTTAAATCAGTAATAGAAGATAAAAATAGTCAATATGTATCATTTTCAAGACCTAAAAATTATTAATTGAAGAGGGTGATATATAAGGTAGGTGATATTAATGGTGGAGTTAAGAAATATAAATGTAAGTTTTAATAATAGAAAAAAAGAATTTAAGGCAATAGATAATGTTTCATTATCAATAAAAAGTGGAGAAATATATGGAATAGTAGGTTCTAGTGGAGCGGGTAAGAGTACTCTTCTTAGAACAATAAATCATCTTCAATCTATAGATAGTGGTGAGATAATAATTGGAGGTAAAAACGTTGAGAGGTATTCTGGCAAAGAGCTTAGAAATCTAAGAAAGAATATAGGAATGATATTTCAACATTTTAATTTGGCAGAGAGCAAAACAGTTTATAAAAATATAGAATTTGTATTAAAAGAATCTGGAAAATCTTCAAAGGAATCAGAAGCTAGAATAAAACAACTTTTAAAATTTGTAGGACTTGAAGAAAAAATAAATGAATATCCATCTAATTTATCTGGTGGACAGAAACAAAGGGTAGCCATAGCAAGGGCACTTGCTAATAATGCCAATATACTACTATGTGATGAGCCAACATCAGCCTTAGATGTAGAAACAACTAATTCAGTATTAAAATTATTAAAGGATATAAATAAAAAATTAGGAGTGACTATAATAATAATAACTCATGAACTTGAGGTAGTGAAAGAAATATGTGATAGAGTTGCAGTAATGAAGGATGGAAGAATTATAGAAGAAGGAAATGTATATGATGTATTTACTAATCCTAAAGAAGAATTTACTAAACATTTAATAGGACATACTCAACAATTTGAGATTCCAATAGAAATTATAGATATATCAAAAGGACCTATTCTAAAATTGACATATTTAAATGAAAATGCAGAAGAAGCTTTAATATCTAACGTGTCTACAAAATATAATATAGAATTTAATATACTTCATGGCAAGATTGAATATATAAGTGGTAGACCAATAGGAATATTATATATAAATGTATTAGGAAACAAAGAAGTAGTAGAAGAAGCTATTGAGTACTTGAGAGAAAAAACAGAAAGATTAGAGGTGATAAGAGATGTTTAAATTTGATAATCAGATATTAGACTTAATAAAAAGATCGTTAAGCGAAACAGGATATATGGTATTAATTTCTCTTATAGCGGCAGTATTAATAGGTGGACTATTAGGTTTGTTTTTATATTTAACGTCAGAAAGGTTATTTGTAAAAAATAAAGTTATTAATTCCATACTAGGGGTCATATTAAATGTAGTTAGATCCATTCCATTTTTGATTTTAATGATATTTTTATTGCCGTTAACTGCTTTAATAGTTGGAACAAAGATAGGAACTACAGCAGTAATAGTTCCATTATCTATAGCATCTATAGCTTTTTTCGCAAGGCTTGCAGAAGCATCATTTTCAGAGGTTGATAGAGGAGTTATAGAAGCAGCAATAGCATCAGGAGCTAAGAAGGTGAACATAATATTAAAGATATTGATTCCAGAGGCGGCTGCAGCATTAATTAAAAATATAACTGTAACTGCAATATCTATATTAGGATTCTCAGCAATGGCAGGACTTATAGGTGGCGGTGGAATTGGAGACTTAGCTTATAGATATGGATATCAAAGATATCAACAAGATGTAATGATAGTATGCGTAATAATACTTATAGTGTTAGTACAGTTGATTCAAATTATAGGAGATGGTATAGCGAAAGTAATAAATAAGAAATAATTAATATTGCAAAATAAAAAATAGAATTAATTCATAGTAAAAATATATGAATAGTTTGAATACAGAAAGGAAGTAATAAAATGACAGTAACAGATTTTAATAAAGATACAGAAGAAAAATATTGGGATAAGGAATTAGAAACTTTACCTAGAGAGGAGTTAGAAAAATTACAATTAGAAGAATTAAAGGAGATTATAAGTTTTGCTTACGATAATTCTCCTTATTATAAGAGAGCTTTTGATAAAGCAAATGTAAAACCGACGGATATAAAATCTTTAAGAGATTTAAGAAAATTTCCATTTATAAGTAAGCAAACAGAAAGAGAGACTCAAGGAGTAGGAAGTTTTGTAGGAGAATTATCAGCAGTACCTGAAGAAGATATAGTTTTTATATCAACTTCTAGTGGTTCAACTGGTGTACCAACAATGAGTCCATTTACTAAGAAGGACTTTGATGAATTTCAAGAAGTAGAGAGTAGATTATTTTATCAAGCAGGAATGAGGAAAACAGATAGGTATGTACATGCATTAAACTTTTCGTTATTTGTAGGCGGTCCAGATGTAATAGGTGCCCAAAATTTGGGAGCTTTATGTATATGGGCAGGTACTATTCCATCTGAAAGATTACTTTTTATTTTAGAAACATATAAACCTACAATGATATGGACTACACCATCATATGCTTGGTATTTAGGAGAAACAGCAAAGAAGAAAGGAATAGACCCAGCAAAAGATTTAGCTATAAATAAAATTATAGTTGCAGGAGAACCTGGAGGTTCAATAAAGGCAACAAGAGAGGCTATAGAAGAATTGTGGGATGCAAAAGTATATGATTTCTTTGGAATATCAGACATATTTGGAGCTTGCGCAGCTCAATGTGAAGTTCATGATGGCTTACATATAGCTGAAGATCATGTATTGGTGGAAGTAGTTGATATAAATACTGGAGAAGCATTGGAAGATGGAGAAGTAGGAGAATTAGTATTTACAACATTAAGAAAACATGCACGTCCAATGATTCGTTTTCGTTCTGGCGATGTGGGCTATGTTGATAGAAGCAAATGCTCATGCGGACGTACTCACACAAGAATTCATGTAGTAGGACGTAAGGATGATATGTTTATAGTGTCTGGGGTTAATGTATTTCCTAGTGATGTTGAATATGTTATACGTGGAATGAAAGGACTTACAGGAGAGTATCTAATAAGAGTTTCTGATAAAGATTTTACAACTAAATATTCAGTTGAGGTAGAGAAAGCTGCAAGCAATACAGAAACAAATGAAGAATTGAAGTTAGAGATATCTAAGGCTCTAAAGGCTAGAGTGGGTGTTAAACCTGCAGAAGTGCTTATCTTAAAAGATGGAGAACTTCCAAGAGCAACTCATAAGGCGAAGAGAATTATAGATGAGAGAAGTAAAAAATAGGATTTTGAGATTTTAGTTATTAGGAGATGGTTTTATGATAGAAGTAAGATGGCATGGAAGAGGAGGACAAGGAGCATTTACTGCATCTAAGATATTAGGTGCAGCTGCTATACCAGATGGCAAGAATGCACTTGCCTTTCCATCATTTGGGCCTGAAAGGCGTGGAGCTCCTATTCAAGCTTTTACAAAGATAAGTGATAAAAAAATTTCAGATAGAAGTGTAATAAAAAAGTGTGATTATATAATCTATTTAGATGAAACTTTATACAATAGTGATACAAAGGGTGATTTAAAGACAAATGGAAAGATATTAATTAATTCAAAACATAATTATGAAGATGAAGATATTATATCTATAGATGAAGATAAAATAGCTCGAGAGATATTGGGTAAAACTGTAGTTAATACTGCTATGTTAGCTGCTTTAGCTAATATATCTGGTATAGTGAAAATAGAGAATTTAAAAGAAGCTTTGGCCCTATATTTACCTGAAAAAATATTAGATAAGAATAAGAAGATAATAGAAACTATTGTAAGAAAGGAGTGAGAGTGTTGTGATTAAACCTACGTTAAGAGAAGATAAGAAATATGAAAAGCTATCAGAATATCCTGAAGCAACTTGCTATGAGGCAGGATATTTAGTAACTAAAAATTCAGGATGGAGGAATAAAAGACCAGTTATTAATAAAGAAATATGCCTAGAATGCTATAGATGCTATATGTATTGTCCAGATGGGGTTATATTTAAGAAAAAAAATAATGGTATAGATATTGATTATGATTTTTGTAAGGGATGTGGAATATGTGCAAAGACATGTCCAGTTCAAGCTATAGAAATGGAGGATGAAGGAAAATGACAAGCAAAAAATTCATATCAGGAAATGATGCCTTTGCTGAAGGGGTAAGACTTGCAAAACCAAATGTTATATCAGCATACCCTATAACACCACAAACAATAGTGGTTGAGAAACTATCGGATATGGTAGAAGATAAAAGTTTAGATAGTGAATTTATACATGTCGAATCAGAGCATTCTGCATTATCTTGTGCTATAGGTGCATCAGCAATGGGGGTAAGGACATTTACAGCTACTTCTTCGCAGGGATTATTATATATGGCAGAATGTTTAGCATATGCAGCTGGAGGAAGATTCCCTATAGTTATGATGAATGCTAATAGAGCTACAGCACTTCCTTGGAATATATATGGTGATCAGAGAGATTCAATAGGATTATTAGACCAAGGATGGATACAAGTATATGTAGAAGATGCACAAGAAAGTTTAGATATGGCAATTATGAGTTATTATATTGCTGAACATAAAGATGTAAGAGTACCCATAATGGTTAATTTAGATGGATTTGTATTAACTCATACTTATGAAGCAGTAGAAGTTCCAACTAGTGAGCAAGCAGATAGATTTTTACCACCATATGTAACTAAAAACAAGATGGATATAGATAATCCAGTTAATATGGCATTTACAGCTGGACCAAATGATAATATGGAATTTCAATTATTACACCATAAAGCTATGAATAATGTAAGCAGAGTAGTAGAGGAAGCTGATAGAAAATTCTATGAGATATTTGGAAGAAGTCATGGTGGAATGATAGATGGATATAAAATAGATGATGCAGATTATATACTTATTACTATTGGTAGTATAAGTGGTTTAGTACGTAATGTTGTAGATGAATACAGGGATAAAGGAATCAAGGCTGGAGCAATTAAGATTAGATTTCTTAGGCCTTTTCCATATAAAGAACTATCTGATGCAGTAAAAGATGCAAAAGCTATAGGCGTTTTAGAAAAAGATATTTCGTTTGGATATGAAGGAACAGTGTATACAAATGTTAATTCAGCCCTTATCAAAACAGGAGTTTATAAAAAGAATTATAATTTTATAGGCGGATTAGGTGGCAGAAATATATCTAAAAAAAATATACAAGAATGCTTCAATATAATTATTGAAGGTGGTGAGGAAAAAATAAATTGGATTGGATTGGGGGTAATAGATGATGTCAATTAGAATAACAGCAAATAATATATCGGATAACGAATTTTTCTATGGACACAAGGCATGTGCTGGATGTGGAGGTAGTTTAGCAGTTAGAATGGCACTTAAGGTTTTAGGAGAGAGAACATTTACAGCTATTCCTGCTGGCTGTATGTCTGCTGTGGGGTTTAATTTTCCACAATTATGTTTTTCTAATAATGCTATTATATCTACCTTTGCAGGAACTGGTTCAATGCTAACTGGAATGGCAGCAGCAGCAAAGGTTCTTAAACTAAAAGACTATAATATTGTAGGAATAGCAGGCGATGGAGGAACTGCAGATATTGGAATTCAAGCTCTATCGGGAGCAATTGACAGAGGAGACAAGATTATATACATTTGTTATGATAATGAAGCATATATGAACACTGGAATTCAAAAAAGTGGGCTTACACCATTTGGAGCAAAGACTACAACAACTCCAGCAGGCAAAAATGTTCATGGTAATATAAAGAATAAAAAGAATATGTTTGAGATAATTGCAGCACATAATATTCCTTATGCTGCAACAGCAAGTATTGCTTATATGGAGGATTTTTTATATAAGGTTAAAAGAGCATCTGAAGTAGATGGTCCGTCTTATATACATGTAATTGCACCTTGTCCAACAGGGTGGGGCATTCCGGTTGATGAAACTGTAAATATAGCAAAAGAGGTTGTAGATTGTGGATTATGGTATCTTGCAGAATACTATGATGGAGAGTTCTATATTAATAAAGTTCCAAAGCAGTTTTCAAGTATAAAAGATTATTTGAAAAAACAATCAAGATTTAGTAAGCTTGATGAGAATGATTTAACATATATAGAAGAACAAAGAAATGAAAAATGGAAACAGATAAAAAGTAAATGGATAACACAGAAGTTAAGTTAGAAAGGAAAGTATAATATATGAAAGAATTAAGCGCTAGAACTGAAAATTTTACTGATTCGGTTATAAGACGAATGACAAGAATTGCCAATAAGTATGGTGCTATTAATTTATCTCAAGGATTTCCGGATTTTGATCCACCCAAGGAAATTACAGATAAATTAGCCGAAGTAGCATCAGTAGGACCACATCAATATGCAATAACTTGGGGAGCTGATAATTTTAGAGAAGCATTAGCTAGAAAACATGAACGTTTCTCAGGAACTAAAGTAGATAAAGACAAAGAGATTGTTGTAACTTGTGGAAGTACTGAAGCTATGATGGCTGCTATGATGACAGTGGCTAATCCAGGAGATAAAGTTGTTATTTTTTCTCCGTTTTATGAAAATTATGGTGCTGACACAATATTATCAGGAGCAGAACCTATATATGTACCTTTAGTTCCACCACAATATACATTTGATCCAAATGTGTTAGAGGATGCATTTAAACAAGGGGCACGAGTGCTTATATTATGTAATCCATCTAATCCTTGTGGCAAAGTATTTAATTATTCTGAACTCGAAATAATAGCTAAACTTGCAATAAAGTATGATGCTTATGTTATAACTGATGAAGTATATGAACATATTGTATATGAGCCTAACAAACATATATATATATCTACACTTCCTGGAATGAAAGAGAGAACTATTATATGCAATTCTTTGTCTAAGACTTATTCTATTACAGGATGGAGGTTAGGATATATTATTGCTAATGAAGAAATAATAGAAAGAGCAAAGAAGGTACATGACTTCTTGACAGTAGGAGCAGCTGCACCACTTATGGAAGCTGCTGTAGTTGGGCTTAACTTTAAGGATGACTATTATAAAAAGCTTCAAGAACATTATACGCATATGAAAGATTTATTTGTAGGAGGACTTAGAAAATTAAAATTTAATTTTACAGAACCTCAAGGAGCATATTATGTGCTTATGGATGTAAGTGAATTTGGAGTTAAAGATGATATAAAGTTTTGTGAATGGATGGCAGAGCATGTTAAAGTAGCAGCAGTACCAGGATCAAGTTTCTTCAAAGAAGATATTCATAATATTATTAGATTTCATTTTGCTAAGGAAGACGCAACTCTAAATGAAGCACTAACTAGATTATCAGCATTAAAAGAAAAAGCTAATAATGCTATAAATGTTAATTGGCGATAAAATCATTATTTATATTTTATCCCATAAATTCTTGAAAATATATATCGTTGACATTATTATGTAAAATAATCTATACTTATTAGTGTAAATTTAGTGAATTATTAAGTATAATCATAACTATAATAATTTAATATGTAAAAGTCTCGGTTAATTAAAATTAATAAGGGATAGCTTATGTAAAATTGGGAGGATGTAATGAATAGAGTTGTAATTACGGGAATGGGTGTTGTATCACCTATAGGTAATAATATGAAAGAATTTTGGGGAAATATAAAAGAAGGAAAACATGGAATAGATAATATAACTTCTTTTGACACTACTGATTTTCCTATTAAGGTGGCAGCTGAAGTTAAAAACTTTGATCCATTATTAGCATTAGATAAAAAAGAAACTAAAAGAACAGATATATATTGTCAATATACATTAGAAGCAACTAGACAAGCTATAGAAGATTGTGGTTGTGATTTTAAAGAATATGATCCATATAGAGTGGGAGTTATTATAGGAAGTGGTATAGGTGGGATGACTACTGAAAACACTGAATATGCAAAGTTCTTAAAGAAAGGAACTAGACATATATCACCATTTATGATACCTATGATGATATCTAACATGGCAGCTGGAAATGTAGCTATGAAATATGGATTTAAGGGAACTAATTACGCTATTGTTTCTGCATGTGCTACATCTACTCATACAATAGGAGAAGCATTTGAAGCAATAAAACATGGTAGATTAGATGCATGTGTTGCAGGTGGTGCAGAAGCTGTTATTAACCCATTTATATTAGGTGGATTTCATAATATGAAGACACTAACTACAACAGATGATAAGGATAGAGCATCTATACCATTTGATAAAGATAGAAGTGGCTTTGTAATGGGTGAAGGTGCAGGAATAGTAATACTTGAAAGTTTAGATAGTGCATTAAAGAGAAATGCTAAAATATATGCAGAGGTTGTAGGATATGGTGCAACAGCAGATGCATATCATATAACAACTCCAGATCCAACAGGAGAAGCAGCAGCAAGAGCAATATTAGATGCCTGTGAAGAAGCTGGAATAAGTCCAGATAAGATAGATTATGTAAATGCACATGGTACATCTACACCAATTAATGATAAATATGAAACAAATACTATGAAGGTTGCATTTAAAGAGCATGCTAAAGACCTTTATGTTAGTTCAACTAAATCTATGACTGGTCATATGTTAGGAGCAGCTGGTGCAGTAGAAGCAATTATATGCGCAAAGGCAGTTCATGAAGGATTTATACCTATGACAGCAGGATATAAAAATTATGATGAAGAATGTGACTTGAATTATGTAACTGAAAAAGGAATAGAAAAAGATTTTGAATATGCTATATCTAATTCTTTAGGATTTGGTGGACATAATGCAGTTGTATGCGTAAAAAAATACAAGTAAGTAATTAATATCAAAATTATATGTTTAAGTAAATAATATAATATGTAAAAAATCCAATGTTATTTGTATTTGATTAATATTATGTTTATAATTAGTATCAATATTATATGTTTTCATAAATAGCATAACTTCATTAAGGATTTCTAAATATAAAAAAATTAAGGTAGCTAAATGTTGTAAACTCACTAAAGCTCGAACAGTACAACATTTTAAACGCTACCTTAATTTTTTTATAATAAGAAATCCTAAAATTCATTATGAAGATTTATTCAAAGCAATAATATTGATACTAATAAAGAAAATCATAATATTAACATTATCAAATAACATTGGATTTTTCATTATCAATATTTACTTAAATCAATAATTTGATATTAATTAACTTAAAAGATAAGTAATAAAAAAATATATTCAATAATTTTTGGGGTTAGAAATACTAAAAAATCTAAGATACTTACAGATTATATAGATACACTAAAAATCACCATAACGCTTAAATAATTAAAATATAATAAGCTTAGTGGAAGTAACCATTATTGTTAAGGTTAGAATTATAGGTGGATATAGAATAGTATAGCCATTAAGAATTAAAGATTAGTATGAATAATATGGAACAATAGGTTACTGAACTAATGCTATTATATTTTAATTATTGTTCCTAAAATCATTTACGAATTATTAAAATTCTTTTATAATGAATAGGATATATTGAAAAATTTCATAACAAAAGAAAGGATTGGTAAACAAAATGACAACAGCACAGATATGCATATTTGTAACTATAATAGTTTATTTACTAGCTGTTCTTGGAATTGGTATATATTGTTCAAAAGAGAATAATTCAACTGATGATTTTTACCTAGGAGGTAGGAAGCTAGGACCTATAGTTACAGCCATGAGTGCAGAGGCATCAGATATGAGTAGTTGGCTTCTTATGGGATTACCTGGAGTAGCTTACTTAACAGGATTAGCAGATGCAACATGGACAGCAATAGGACTTGCAATAGGAACATATATTAATTGGCTTATAGTATCAAAGAGAATAAGAAGATATACAGAAGTAGCAGGTAATTCGATAACAATACCTGACTTCTTTTCAAGACGTTATCACGATGATAAGAATATTCTTATGTGTATAGCGGCAATAGTTATTATTATATTTTTTATACCATATACAGCATCAGGATTTGCAGCTTGCGGAAAACTATTTAGCAGTTTATTTGGAATAGATTACTTTTGGGCTATGATTATAAGTGCAGTAGTAATAGTAGGATATACAGCATTAGGAGGTTTCTTAGCTGCTAGTACTACAGATTTTATACAGAGTATAATAATGACTGTTGCATTAATAGTTGTTTTAGCTTTTGGTATAAATCAAGCAGGGGGAATGGATGCAGTAATTAACAATGCAAAGGATTTATCGGGATATTTATCTTTAGTTAAGATTCATAACACTAAAACTCTAGGGGCAGATAATTATAGCCTAATATCAATAGTATCAACTTTAGCATGGGGATTAGGATATTTTGGTATGCCACACATACTACTTCGTTTCATGGCAATAGAAGATGATAAAAAACTTTCTACATCACGTAGGGTAGCTAGTATATGGGTTGTTATATCATTAGCTGTTGCAGTATTTATAGGAGTAGTTGGAAACGGAATGACAAAGGCTGGTGCAATAGGAGAACTTTCTAATAGTAATTCAGAAACAATTATAGTAAGAATAGCAGACCTATTAAGCCAAAATGGTATATTCTTTGCTATTATAGCAGGCGTAATTCTTGCTGGTATACTAGCATCTACTATGTCAACAGCAGATTCACAATTGTTAGCAGCATCTTCAAGTGTTTCACATAATCTATTTGTAGGATTATTCAAGAAGGAATTATCTCAAAAAACAGCACTTATAGTTGCACGTATATCAGTTATAATTATAGCTATTATTGC
This sequence comes from Clostridium sp. MSJ-8, assembly GCF_018918325.1. Lineage (GTDB taxonomy): Bacteria > Bacillota > Clostridia > Clostridiales > Clostridiaceae > Clostridium. The sequence continues at coordinate 142,724 of NZ_JAHLQH010000012.1, forward strand.
TATATTTATTGCTAGAGATCCAAATAGTTCTGTATTTAATATAGTATCTTTTGCTTGGGCAGGATTTGGAGCTGCATTTGGACCAATTGTATTGTTTGCACTATTCTGGAGACGTTCTAATAAATATGGTGCATTAGCTGGTATGGTGTCTGGTGGTATTATGGTATTTGTATGGAAATATTTAATTAGACCTTTTGGTGGAGCTTTTGACATATATGAATTATTACCAGCATTTATTGTTGCAAGTATTTTCATTGTAGTAGTTAGTTTATTAACAGAAGAACCTTCTGAAGAAATAACTAAAGAATTTGATGAAGTGGCAAATTCATTTAAATAAAAGAAAAACTTAATGGCATTATTGTTAGATAACTTATATTTTATAATAATTAATATCAAAATTATATGTTTAAGTAAATAATATAATATCATTAAGTATTTACTAATATAATAAAAAAGAGTAAAGATCCCTAAATACTATAAACTCGCTAAAGCTCAGACAGTATAGTATTTTTAACGGGATCTTTACTTTTTTATTATAAGAAATACTAAATTCCATTATAGATAATTTACTTAAATCAATAATTTGATATTAATTAACTTAAAAGATAAGTAATCAAAAAAATATATTCAATAATTTTTTAAGTAAGAATTACTGAACTAATGCTATTATATTTTAATTATAATTTTCTATTGACAATGATTATCATTCGATGATATTATGTGGGAGGTCAGGCAAACTGATTTAAACAAAAGATAAAGTTAGCTTTAACTAGCTTACATAGGAGGAGAAAGATGATTTTTAAGGAGAACATTAAAAAAATAATATCAGTTTTATTATTGAGTTTATTTTTAGTATCAACAGGAGAAGTATCTGTAAGTGCTGCACTAGCTGATTTAGCACATGATGAAGAAATAAGTTTAAAGGTTTATAAGGAAAAAGAAGATATTGAATCAACAGCAGCTTCGTGTATTGCAGATAAAGCAATTATAAAGAAAGAAAATGGAAAGACGTTAATGTACATAACATTAACAGATAATGGTGATTCAAAGTTAACAGGTTATTTAAATGATATATATTATTATAAAAATGTAGATGATTATAGTAATGACATAAGAACTAATGTGAATGTTATTAAAACAAATGATTTGGGATATCCTGAAGAAATATCAATTGAATTAACATCAGATGATAAGATTATATATATAGGATTTAAGATAGCAATTCCATCAATGCCTAATTTTGCTATGGGACATAAAGCAAGGTTAGTATATGATACGGAAGTTATAGAAGATAATCAAGAAGAAGATAAAAAAGAGGATGACAAAGAAAATAAAGATGAAACATCAAAGTTTCAAGATGGATTGTATGAAGTACAAGTAGAACTGTTAAATGCTAATAAAGATGAAGCGTCTATGGCAAGTTCAGCTATAGATAAAAAAGCATTAATTAATATAAAAGATGGTAAGGCAGAAATATATTTATCAACAAAACCTTTAACTATGGGAACAATAACTGCATCACTACAAACATTACAATATGAAGAAGTAAGTGGAACATATACATATGCTAAAGTTACTACAAAATCTCAAGATGGAACTCCAACAGGGTTCAAATTTACGCTTCCAAGTTATGAAGAGATATTAAAGGTAAAGGTTAATCCTATGGTAGCTATGATGGGCAATAGAGACATAAGTGCAAGGTTAAAAATAGATTATACTACTATGACTATATCAAGTAATTCTAAATTGCCAAGTGAAAGTGAAGAGAAGAAAGAAGAATCTACTGAAATAAAAAAAGAAGAAATTAATAATGATAAATTTCAATCATCAACTGTTACTAATGAAGAAAATAGAACAACTATCATAGAAAATGCTATAGCTGAGTCTACAGAAACAGGTGATAATTCAAATGCTATACCATTAGCTATAATTATGATTGGATCAGTAGCAACAATATTATTTACTAGAAGTATAGTCAAAAGGAGAATATAGATGAAGTTAAAGTTTAAGCTTCTATCTACAGTTATATTAATGCTTGTCATAATGACAAGCATTAATATTGTAGAAGCAAAGGCAATAGATAATGGGATATATATAGCACCAGTTTTAGTTGATTATAGAAATCCTGAAACAGGATTAATTGAAGATGGAGGATCAGAAGAAAATTATGATCTTGGACTTGGAATGTGTAATAGCATTGTGGGATCTCAAGCATTAATAGAAGTTGAAAATGGAAAAAAGTACATAACACTTAGATTTTCGCTTATGTCTAATATAAGCAATGTAAGTATTGGAGTACAAAGTTCTTCTAGAGGAACATATTATAATGTTTCACCTGAAGTAACTAAGAGTGGAGGCGATTGGAAGGATTATAGATTTCAAGTAACTGATGAAAATTTATATATTAGTCCTACAATGTATGTAACTCCTATGCAAAGAAACGTTAAGTTTTTTATAAAGATTAATTCTTCAGCAGCAACTGCAGGAAGTGGAGATTTTGTAACAAAGATTCAAATAAATACAAATAGTACTCAAAATCAAGAAGTTGTAAAAGAATCAAATAGCAATGGTAACGCAATTAGCGATAATGTAAATGTTAATACAGAAATAGCACTTCAAAGCAATAATGAAGTAAATAAAGAAGAAAATAATGTAGAAGTAGAAGACATAAGTGAAGATGAAGATGTAAATGAAGAAGTAGCAGAGAAGATAGATTTAGAAGATGAAGAAGGTGCAAGTGAGCATAAAGTCACACCTAAAGTAGTAAAGCAAGATAAAGATTCGAAAAAGAGTAATAAAAGAATAATAGTAATGGCAATAATTGCTATATTAACTATAGGTGGTAGTGCATCAGCAATAATATATAAAAAACATAAGAAGAGGTAAAAATTATGAAGAAGATTATTTCAGTAGTGCTAAGTGCTTTATTATCTATGAATATTGTTGGGTGCGTTAATCAAAAGCAAACAAATGTGGATAATAATAAAGAAACCAAGATAATTGCAACTTCAGTAGCTGTATGTGAAATATTAGATAAATTAGATTTAGATGTGGTTGGAATTCCAACCACTGAATATGAATTACCTGAGAGATATAAAAATATAACAGAAGTAGGAAGCCCTATGTCACCTGATTTGGAAATAATAAAATCTTTAAATCCAACAGATATAATTGGAGTTAATACGTTAGAAGATGAACTGTCATCTAAATATAAAGAAATATCTGTAGATTCTACTTTTTTAAATTTAAAAAGTGTTGAAGGAATGTACAAAAGCATATTAGATTTAGGAAAAAAATTTGATAAGAATGAAGAAGCAGAAAAATTAGTAGAGGATTTTTATGCATTTATTGAGGAATATACAGAAAAGAATAAAGGGAAAAATAGTCCTAAGGTATTGATATTAATGGGTCTTCCTGGTTCATATATGGTTGCAACAAGTAATTCTTATGTTGGTAGTTTAGTTAAATTAGCAGGTGGAATTAATTGTTTTGCAGAAGATACTGATAAACAATTCGTAAATGTTAATACAGAAGAATTATCTAAGCTAGAACCAGATATTATCTTAAGAACAGCACATGCAATGCCAGATACGGTTATGGAAATGTTCGATGAAGAATTTGCATCTAATGATATATGGAAACATTTTGAGGCTGTTAAAGAAGGAAATGTGTATGATTTAGATAGTAAGCTATTTGGGATGAGTGCTAATTTTAAATATAAGGATGCATTAAATAGTTTACAATCTATTTTGTATAGAGAGGATAATTAATAATGAAAAAAAAGATTATGTATTTTACTTTATTAATAGTTTCATTAATTATTTTATTTTTTGTAGCAATTAATTTAGGAAGTATAAAAGTTACATTTTTTGAGTTATTTAAAGGGCTATTTATAGAATATAATGAGAAGGTTTCTATAATATATGATTTGAGATTTCCTAGGATAATTATAGCAATGTTTGCAGGTGCTGCATTATCTGTATCAGGTGTTTTATTTCAAGCTGTTATGAAAAATCCATTGGCGGATCCGGGAATTATAGGTATATCAAGTGGTGCAAGCTTAGCGGCTTTGATAGTAATTAGTTTTTTTCCTAGTATATATTTTTTATCACCTATATTTGCATTTATAGGAGGAATTATTGCTTTTATATTAGTTTATTGTTTTTCTTGGAATAAAGGTCTTAATCCTCTTAGGTTAATTTTAACTGGTATAGCGGTTAATGCTATATTTCAAGGAATAATTGATGCTTATGAGAGTATAATATCAAATAATATTATTAATAATTCTATATCTATGAAAACTTGGAGTGATGTACATTTACTTGTGTGGTATGTAATAATTGGATTGATTTTGGCATTTTTATTATCTGAAAAGTGTAATTTGTTATTACTTGAAGATAAGACTGTAAGGAGTTTAGGTGTTAATGTTCATGTTTTAAGAATTATTATATCCTTTATTGCTGTATTTCTTGCAGCAATAGCTACAGCAACAGTAGGGGTTATTAGTTTTATAGCTTTAATAGTTCCTCATATTGCTAGGCTTATTATTGGATCTGATTATAAACTGTTGATTCCATTTTCGTGTATTTTAGGTGCGTTTACATTATTATTTGCAGATACAATTGGTAGAAGTATATTTGCACCTTATGAGGTACCAGCTTCTATAATTATGGCTATAATTGGAGGACCATTTTTAATTATTTTATTAAGAAGGAGCACTAGAAGTTATGGAAATTAGAGATTTACGATTTGCTTATGGAAAAAATGAAGTATTAAAAGGTGTATCTTTCAAAGTAAAAGATAATAAAATAACAACTATATTGGGTGCAAATGGATGTGGAAAGTCAACATTATTTGATCTTATGACTAAGAATTTAAAGCCTAGTAGTGGAGGGGTGTATTTAAAAGGAGTTAATATAAATGATATTAAGTTAAGAGACTTTGCAAAAGAAGTAGCAATTGTTCATCAATATAATACTGCACCACAAGATATTTCAATAGAGAAATTGGTTAGGTATGGAATGATATCTAAAAAACATCATTGGCACAAATCTAAAGATGAAACAGACAAAGTTAAATGGGCATTAAAAGTTACTAATTTATATGATATAAAAGATCAAAAGGTATCAAGTCTATCTGGAGGACAAAGACAAAGAGTATGGATAGCAATGGCATTAGTGCAAGATACTAAGATATTATTGCTAGACGAACCTACTACATATTTAGATGTGAGATATCAAATTGATATATTAAGATTAATACAGAAATTAAATAGAGAACATAATATTACCATAATAATGGTTCTACATGATATTAATCAAGCTATATATTATAGTGATGAAGTAATAGGGCTTAAAGATGGGAAAAAGATATTTCATGGGAAGCCTAATGATGTTATTAGTAGAGAAACTATTAAAAAAATATATAATATAGAATTGGAAGTTTTAGATTATAAGAATAAAAAACTTGTAATTGAAGTTTAGTTAATATTATGTTTGTTATTAGTATCAAATTATATGTTTAAGTAAATAATATGTAAAAATCCAATGTTATTTAGATATAATTAAAATTATGTTTTCTGATAATTAGTATCAAATATTATATGTTTTCATAAATAGCATAATTTCATTAAATATTTCTAACTATAAAAAAATTAAGGTAGCTAAATGTTGTAAACTCACTAAAGTTCAAACAATACAACATTTTAAACGCTACCTTAATTTTTTTATAATAAGAAATCCTAAAATTCATTATGAAGATTTATTCAAAGCAATAATATTGATACTAATAAAGAAAATCATAATATTAACATTGTCAAATAACATTGGATTTTTCATTATCAATATTTACTTAAATCAATAATTTGATATTAATTAACTTAAAAGATAAGTGATTAAAAATATATTCAATAATTTTTTAAAGTAAGAATTACTGAACTAATGCTATTATATTTTTATAATTCATGTGTATAGTAAAAAAACTGCATAAATATACAAAAAAACATTGCTTTTACTCAAGAAAATTAATATTATTATATATAGATAAAAAAGCGATGGGAGGTTCTTTTTCAATTATGAAACAAATCAGAAAATTATTATTATTATTTACTTTGATAATTTCTGTTTTATTAACAGGTTGTGGAAGTGGAACAAAAGACACAGATAACAATAAAGAAACTATAACAGTAGGAACTAATGCAGAATTTGCTCCATTTGAGTATATAAATGATGATGGAGAGGTGGATGGATTCGATATAGCACTTATAAAAGCAATAGGTGAAGAAGAAGGATTTAATGTAGAAGTTTCTAATATGGAGTTTAAATCACTTACAGCATCAATAAAAAGTGGTTCTATAGATTGTGCAATAGCAGGAATGACAATAACAGAAGAGAGATTGCAAGCTGTAGACTTCTCAGATAGTTACTATTTAGCAAGTCAAAGTATTATAGTACCAAAAGATAGTACCATAACTACATTAGATGATTTAAATGGTAAGAAGATAGCAACTCAAGAAGGTACAACAGGCGATATAATGGCTACAATTGCAGATGATAATGAGTATCTTACAGATCCTAATACTATAGATAAAAGATTTAAAAAAGGTTCAGATGCAATATTAGAATTAAAAAATGGTGGAGTAGATGCAGTATTAATAGATACAAGTCCAGCTAGAAATTTTGTTAATAAAAATAAAAGCACATTAAAACTTATAGAGAATGTAGGAAATGAAACAGAAAATTATGGAATAGCTGTATCAAAAGGTGACAATGAATTATTAGAGAAAATAAATGATGGTCTACAGAAGGTAAAAGACAATGGAACTTACGATGAGTTAGTTGATAAATATATAAATGGAGAAATGACAGATGCATCAGACGATTCTTTTATAAATAGAGTAAAATCAGTATTTATAACTACAAATGGATATAAATTATTACTTAAGGGATTATGGACTACTATATATATATCTATTTCTGCAGTAGTAATAGGTGTTGTATTAGGATTTATAATTGCACTTATGAAGATGACAGAAACTAATAAAGGACATAAAACAATACTTTCAAGAATTGCAGGTGCATATATAAGTGTTTTAAGAGGAACTCCAGTAGTTGTACAATTACTTATTATGTATATGGTTATTTTTAAAAGCCATTATGGTATTATAGCTGCAATATTAACCTTTGGTATTAATAGTGGTGCATATGTAGCAGAAAATGTTAGAGCTGGAATCATGGCTGTCGATAAAGGACAGACAGAAGGTGGTTTGTCTCTTGGGTTCACTAATTGGCAAACTATGAGATTTATAGTACTACCACAAGCTATAAAAAATATAATACCTGCACTTGGAAATGAGTTTATAGCGTTGGTTAAGGAAACTTCAATAGTAGGTTATGTAGCCATTCAAGATTTGACAAAAGCAGCAGATTTTATTATTTCAAGAACTTATGAAACATTTTTACCACTTATAGCAATAGCTATTATATATTTTGTATTAATATTATGTTTGACTAAGTTATTAGGAAAGCTTGAAAGGAGGCTTCGTCAAAGTGATATCCGTTAAGAATCTTCACAAGAGTTATGGAAAATTAGAAGTATTAAAAGGAATAGATTATGAAGTAGAAAAAGGTGAATGTGTAGTACTTATAGGTCCATCTGGATCTGGTAAAAGTACATTTTTAAGATGTTTGAATTTATTAGAAGTACCTACAGATGGAGAAATAGTATTTGATGGGGTAGATATGCTAGCTAAAAATACTCAAATTAATAAGATGAGAGAGGAAATAGGAATGGTATTTCAACATTTTAATTTATTTCCACATAAAACTATCTTAGAAAATATTACTTTAGCACCTATCAAGTTAAAAAAGATAAATAAAGAAGATGCTGATAAGAAAGCATTAGAATTGTTGAAGAGAGTTGGATTAGAAGATAAAGCTAATAATTATCCTTCGCAATTATCAGGTGGACAGAAACAAAGAGTTGCTATAGCTAGAACCCTTGCTATGTCGCCAAAGGCCGTTTTATTTGATGAACCTACATCTGCTTTAGATCCAGAGATGGTAGGAGAAGTTCTAGAAGTAATGAAGCAAATGGCAAAAGAAGGAATGACAATGGTTGTTGTTACTCATGAGATGGGATTTGCAAAAGAAGTTGCTGATAGAGTTATATTTATGGATGGAGGTAAGATAGTAGAAGAAGGAACTCCTGAAGAAATATTTAATAATCCAAAACATGATAGAACTAAAAACTTTCTATCAAAGGTAAATTTATAAAATACTACAGAGTAAATGAGTTAACAGCATTCAAAAACAATCATAGATACGATGTTTTTGGATGCTGTTTTTTTGATATAAAGAAAAGATAGCATAGAAAACATTTATGCTTTCATAAGCTATCTTTCTTGTTCTGATAACGTTCATAAAGTTATATTTTGATATATTTGAAAAATATTACATTAATGTTCTTAGTTGAAATTATACCAATCACTATATATTGGGCCTTGTTCTTTTCCTGTATAGCTGCTATATCTTATTACACAACGATATTTTACTATACCTACAAATCCCCAATAACCAGTTACAGCTTTATATACATTTTCATTTTCATCATATGTAGCAACAGATGTTGAATAATATGTACCGTCTGCACCATATACTTCTACATATACTTGATTAACTCTTGCTCTTGACATATAGTCATCTGTTAAGTTTGTTTTAAAAGTAGTTGTAACATATTGGTATCCTCTATAGTTACCTGAATTCCATGCACTTTGTCTCCAAACAGTATAATCTGCTGCAGAAACCTTTTGTGTGTTAACTGTTGTTGATAGAGCAGTAAATGCAAATATTAATACTGCAACAATAGTTAAGATTTTCTTGAAGTTAAATTTTTTCATCTTTTCTCCCTCTTTCTTAAAAATAATAGTAAAGTCTACAAATATAGTTTACACTAAAATATTAAATCTGTAAATAATTTCTTGATATATAGAAAATTATATCAAATTAAAATTTGTAGAAAAGTATCGTAAAAATAATATTTATGTAATATGTATTTTTAGTTTGCTAATAAAAAAGTTGCATATAACGCACATAATGAAGTAAAATAAGTACAAAGGTATATATGCGTTATAAAGCACAATAAGGAGGGAGCACTATGGATTATATTAATAAAAATGTAGCTACTAATCTTAAAAGAATTAGATTGGCTAGGAAAATGAGTTTAGATGTTGTTGCTGAACAGACAGGTGTTAGTAAGAGTATGTTAGGGCAGATAGAAAGGGGAGAATCTAATCCTACAGTAGGAATACTAGGAAAGATAGTAAGTGGACTTAGGGTTAGTTTTGATGATTTAGTCAAGGTTCCAAAGGAAGAGATATATGTAGTTAGAAGGGAAAATATTAATCCATCAAAGGAATCAACTGAAGAATATACAGTATATACTTATTTTCCTTTTGAATCTGACAGAGATTTTGAAATATATGTTTTTGAGATAAAGCCAGGAGGAAAGTATTTAAGCGGAGCGCATGGAGAGAAAACTTGTGAATATCTTAATGTTTTTTCGGGTGAACTAACTCTTAAGGTTGGTGGAGAAACAAGAATATTAAAAAAAGGCGATGCGGTTAGGTTTAACACAGATAGTGATCATATATATGAAAATAATTCAGATGAAATGTTAGTTGTGAATGTGGTTTTTAATTGGCTATAAAAAATACAAAATAAGTATTGACGTTATAACGCACAAGTGATATACTTAAGCCATAGTCAAGAAACAAGATAATATATTTTTTGAACAATGATGTTCTAACAAGGAGGTGTTCCTAGTTAGGGCTTTTTTTGTTTTTTAGAAAATTATATTTTGTTTGTAGTTGTGGATAAGTATCTTAAATGTTGAAAGGAAGTAATGCTTATGGAATTCAATTATTATTTACCTGTTAACCTTATATTTGGTAGAGGGAAGGTAGATGTATTAGGTAAAGAAACAAAGAAATATGGGAAGAAGGCTATGATAGTAACTGGAAGAAATAGTACTAAGAAGACTGGTCTTTTAGATAAAGCAAAGAAATTGTTAAAAGAGGCAGGAATTTATACTGTAGTATTTGATAAAGTTGCTCAGAATCCATTAACTACTACAGTGTATGAGGGAGCTAATATAGCAAAAGAAAAAGAAATTGATGTTATAGTTGGACTTGGTGGAGGAAGTATTATGGATGCTGCAAAGTCTATAGCTTTTATGAGCAAGAATGACGGAGATGTTTCTGATTATATATATAACAAAAAACATAGTGATGAAGCACTTCCAATAATATTAGTTCCAACTACTTGTGGCACAGGAAGTGAAGGCAATTCATTTTCAGTATTAACTAACCCAGACAATAATGATAAGAAATCATTAAGATGTAATGCAATAGTTGCTAAGGCCTCTATAATAGATCCAGAACTTATGACAACAATGCCAAAGCATATATTAGCATCTGTAGGATTTGATGCTTTATGTCATAATATGGAGGCTTATATATCAAGAGCAGCTCAACCATTAACTGATATGAAGGCATTACAAGGAATAGAACTAATAGGAAAATATTTGGTGAGGGCATATAATGATCCAACTGATATAGAGGCTTATGAAAAAATAACTTGGGCTAGTACTCTAGGTGGTATGGTAATTAATAATGCAGGAGTTGCTGCACCACATGGAATGGAACATCCGGCTAGTGGACTTAAAGATATTGTCCATGGTAGAGGACTTGCAGCTTTAACACCTGTAATATATGAAGAGTCAATAGATGCTGCACCAGAAAAATTTGCAGTTATATCTAAGCTTTTAGGTGGTACAGATGAAAAAGATTGTGTAGAAACTATAAAAAAATTATTGAAAGATATAGATTTAGAGACAACATTAGGAGAACAAGGAATTACAGAAGAAGATGTTGATTGGATGGCTGAAAACTGTATGAAGGTTTCAGCACCTAGTATGGCGGCTCATCCAAAAGAATTTTCGATAGAAGATATAAAAAGAATATACAAAAAAGCATTATAAGATTAAATAATAAAGGATATATGGAGGTAATGAAAATGAAATTAAAAGATGTAAACTTAACAAAAGAAGAATTAAAAGGATTAGTATCAAAATATATGATAGATACTTATGAAAGATTTGATTTCGTAGCAGAAACTGCGAAAGATATGTATATATATGATGAAAAAGGAGAAGCTTATTTAGATTTTTATGCAGGAATTGCAGTTAATAGTGCAGGAAACTGTAATGAAAAAGTTGTGGCAGCAATAAAAGATCAAGTAGATGATATTATTCATACTTTTAACTATCCATATACAATTCCTCAAGCAATACTTGCTAAGTTAATATGTGAAACAATAGGAATGGATAAAATATTCTATCAAAGTACAGGTACTGAAGCAAATGAAGCAATGATTAAAATGGCCAGAAAATATGGAGTAGAGAAATATGGACCTGATAAATATGAAATTGTAACTGCCAAGATGGGATTCCATGGTAGAACTTATGGATCAATGTCAGCAACAGGACAACCAGATAATGCGTGTCAAATAGGTTTGAAACCAATGTTACCGGGATTCACTTATGCTGAATATAATAACTTACAATCATTTAAAGATGCAGTAACAGATAATACAATTGCTATTATGATAGAACCTGTTCAAGGTGAAGGTGGAGTTCATCCAGCCACTAAGGAATTCATGACTGGTTTAAGAAAATTATGTGATGAAAAAGGCATATTATTACTTCTTGATGAAGTTCAAACAGGTTGGTGTAGAACTGGAGAGGTAATGGCATATATGAATTATGGAGTTAAACCGGATATAGTTTCTATGGCAAAAGCAATGGGTGGCGGAATGCCAATAGCTGCTATTTGTGCTACAGAAGAAGTATCAAAAGCATTTACACCTGGTTCACATGGAACTACTTATGGTGGTAACCCAGTATGTTGTGCAGCTTCATATGCTCAAATTAATGAATTGTTAGATAGAGATCTTGCAGGAAATGCTAAGAAGATGGGTGAATATTTTAAGGATAAATTAAGAAATCTTCCACATGTAAAAGATGTAAGAGGATTAGGTTTATTAGTAGGTGTAGAATTTGACGATACTGTTAATTCTGTAGATGTAAAACATGCTTGCTTTGATAGAAAATTATTAATTACTGCAATAGGAACTAATGTTATTCGTATGGTACCACCATTAATTTTAGATGAAAAAGATTGTGATAAAGCTTATGAGATAATAAAGGAAGCAGTTGAAGAAGTAAGTAAATAATTGGAAAAAATTTCGCATATTTATGTTAAAATAAGTCCTTTGTTGAAAAAATAAGGGACTTTGTTTTATTTTTCTAGTAAAATAGTTGGAATGGTATTATACTAAAAAAGATAGAAAATAATATATAAGGTTGTGATACTAATGAAAAAATTGAAGGAATTTTTAATAATATTAGCTATTAGTTTTATAGGCGAAGTATTACATAGTGTTCTTCCATTACCTATACCATCTAGTATTTATGGATTACTTGTTATGTTATTAGTTTTATGTACTGGAATAGTTAAGGTAGAACAGGTAGACGATGCTGGAACTTTCTTGATTGATATTATGCCAGTTATGTTTATACCTGCAGCAGTAGGTTTGTTGGAATCGTGGGGTACGTTAAAGAGTATGCTTGTAGCATGTATAATAACTGCAACTATATCTACGGCTATTGTTATGGGAGTAGCTGGAAAGGTAACTGAGTTTATAATAAAGAAAAGAAAGAGTGAGTAGATATTATGAAAGAATTTTTTAGTAGTTCAGTGTTTTTTGGAGTATTAGTTAGCTTAATAGGATATGAGCTAGGTTTATTTTTGAAGAAGAAAACCAAAATGGCAATATTTAATCCATTACTTATTTCTATTATATTTGTAATGATTTTACTGGTTGTACTAAATGTAGATTATAAAAGTTATTATGATGGAGCAAAATATTTAAGCTACTTATTAACTCCTGCAACAGTATGCCTAGCTATACCATTATATAAAGAAATAGAATTGCTTAAGAAAAATGTGGTAGCAATAATAGGTGGAATAGTAGCAGGTGTTTTATCAAGTACTATATCAATAATTATCATTGCTTTAATATTTAATTTGAATCATAAAGAGTACATAACACTTCTGCCTAAATCAATAACAACAGCAATAGGTATGGGAGTATCAGAAGAACTTGGTGGAATAGTAACAATAACGGTTGCTGTTATAATTGTAACAGGTATTGTAGGAAACATAATAGCAGAATATGTATGTAAATTATTTAGAATAAAAAATTCTATAGCAAAAGGAATAGGAATAGGAACAGCATCACATGCCATAGGAACAGCAAAAGCTATTGAAATGGGTGAAGTAGAAGGTGCAATGAGTGGGTTGGCTATAGCAGTATCTGGTATTTTAACAGTAGTTGCAGCATCTATATTTGCCAATGTAATATAATTTTAATAAGTTATAGATATTGTGCTACAGTAGCTTTTACAAGGTGCTTTTTACTCTTTAGGAAATTATATAAAATGGAGGATGATTTTTATGAAGGATGTAATAAAGGTTTCTGTAGTAAATTTCAAAACTAAGTGGGGAAACAAAGAAGCAAATTTAAGTAGAATTGAAGAATATATAATACATGCTGCAAATGAAAAAACTAATTTGATTGTATTTCCAGAGATGTGTCTTACAGGATATGATGATGAAGTAGATAAAATAAAAGAGGAAAAAATGCAAACTATACTTGCAGAAACAATTCCAGGACCATCAACTGTAAGAATATCTAATTTAGCAAAAGAAAATAATATAATAGTATGCTTTGGAATGCCAGAAAGAGATAAAAATAATTCTGATATTATATATAATTCAGCAGCAATTGTACATGAAGATGGTAGAATTGAAGGATATAGAAAAATGCATTTACCAAATCCTGAACCTAATTGGGCTATAAGAGGAGATGAACCTATGGTTTTTGATAGTCCTTGGGGGAAAATAGGTTTATCTATATGCTATGATACTTATAAATTCCCAGAACTTATAAGATATGCAAGGGCAAAAGGAGCAAGACTATATGTTAATTGTACAGCTTGTTGTAAAGAAACCGTGTTACCGAAAAAGGTTCAATTGCAATTAGAAAACTATGCTTCTACTAATTCGATATTTATTGCATCTGCTAATTTATGTGGAAAAGATAAATATAATTATTTTAGAGGTGGAAGTAGTATAGTAGGACCTACTATGGATAATTTAGATGTTGTGTATTATGCAGGAAGAGGATTTTTTGATGAAGGTTCAGATATACAAGGAATATTTACAGCAATAATAGATTTGTCACAAGTAGATGATAATAATTTATTTGTTAGAAATGAAAAACTTGGAACACCTGATTTTAGACCAGAGATATATGCAAGAATGTATTCAGAATTAATGAGGGATAAAAGATGGTTATCTTTTTACGATAATAAGTAAGAAGGTTAATTAAATTATGGATATATAAGTATCATATTTAGGAGGAATACATGTGAAACTTAGTAATAAAAAACACATGGACACAAAAAGAATTCTTAAAGCTTTTTTCTCTTTTATATTAGTAAGTACAATAGTAATTGCCATAGTAGTATTATATAATGAAGCAAAATATTATCATAATAATGAGGAAATAGATATTGCAAATAATTTGGAGATAAAATTTAATAATGAAAAAGAACAAATAACAAATCTAACTAATTATAAGTTGCCTCCTATAAAAAAAGGAGATTGCTTATCAATATCTTATAACATTCCAGAGATAAAGATAGATAATCCAGTTTTGATTTTAGAATCATATCATAGCGTAGTATATGTATATGTTGATAATAAAATGATATATAAGTATGGCGAAAACTTACAAAAAGAAAATAAGGTTATTGGACATGTATATTTACATATTCCTATGCTGCATCAGTACAAAGGAAAAAAATTAAAAATTGAATATCATTATACTGAAGATAATAGTGTGTCTTATATATATAAGATGAATATATGTAATGGAGAAGAAAGCTACTTAAAGTTAATTAATAATAATTTTATTCAAATTATATTAATTAGCACTACATTTGCTGTTGGAATTATAGGATTATTTTTCTCAGTAAGTAGAAAAAAGTTTACAAGTGAAAATTTGAGGATGAGTTATATATCCACATTTTCAATTATAGCTGCAATATGGGTTATGTGTAATTCTAAGGTTGTTTTTTTATTATTTAAAAATTTATCTGTTGTAAATGCATTAGAATATTATTCATTATATTCAGTATCTATTCCTATATCATTATATTTTTCAGAATTAAATCATAATAAAATAAAATCAAGAAGCTTGAAGATTTTGGCTTTATTACAATTTATGACTATTATTTTTACTGTTTTTAATTATTTAGTACTAAAAATAAATTATACTAGTTTTTTGATTGTTTTTCATATATTTTTGCTGTTAGAATTTATATGGATAGTAATTGCACTTATAAATATGAATAGTAAAAGAAAATCAGAGATAATAGTAATAGTTGGCGTTATAATAATGATTTTAACAGGTGTAATTGATCTAGTTAAGTATAATTTAAATAGATATATGATTATAGATAAAGTTATAGATTTTAGTTTGCTTCCTCTAGGTATTGCAATATTTATCTTGGGTCAAGTATATAGTTTTTATGTAGAGAGGGTTGAAAATATATCTGATGAAAAAGAAAAAAATATATTAGCTAAATTAGCGTTTATAGATATTTTGACAGGGATAAATAATAGAACAAAATGCGAAATGTTATTTGAAGAATATGAAAAAAAATATGAATCCATTACAATAGTTAATTTTGATATTGATAATTTTAAGTATATCAATGACAATTTAGGACATACTATGGGAGATAAAGCAATAAAAGATATTGCTACTCTTCTGAAAAAAACATTTTATAATATAGGTGAAGTAGGAAGAATGGGTGGAGATGAATTTATTGTTATTTTAGAAGGAAATAGTGTGAAAAAGATTAAAGATGCTTTGGAATATTTTCTAGATTTATTAGATGAATATAATAAGAGTGATGAGATAGAATTAGAAATATCAGTATCTTATGGATATGGAAGCAGGAAGAATAGAGAAGAGAAGAATATAACAGAGGTTTATGAAGAGTCAGATAAAAATATGTATTTATGTAAAAATAATAAAAAAGAATATAGTAAGGTGTAATAATTTAATGAATTAATTATGGTAAGAAGATGTATTTGTGAGAAAAAGAATGAGCAGATACATCTTTAATTATTAGTATAAAAGTTATAAAATAATAATTGGTGTAAAGGAGGAAATATACATGAAGAAAAGAATTAGTTTTATATTAGTATTAACAATGATATTAACATTGTTTATTGGATGTGGTAGTTCTAAATCTGCAACAAGCGATAAAACTACCTTAAATTCTAAAAAGGAACAGAGTTACGAAGTAAATATGGTGATTCCTGATGGAATTCCAAGTATTGCGCTAGCACAACTTATACATAGTAATAAATCAATAGATGGATATAAGGTTAAATATTCTATAGAAAGCAGTTCAGAAAATATAGTATCTCAAGTACTAAAAGGGGATGCTGATATTGCTGTTGTACCATCTAATGTTAGTGCAACACAATATAATAAAGGAGCAGGATACAAAATAGCAGGAACGATAGGTTGGGGTTCGTTCTATCTTATATCCACAGATGGAACATCACATATAGACGATTTAAAAGGAAAAGAAGTATATAATATTGGCAAGGGATTAACACCAGATATAATCGCAAAATCAATATTGAAGGATTATGGATATAATCCAGATGAAGATTTTAATTTCTCTTATGTAGATGGGGTATCTGAACTTGCACCTCTTATAATATCAGGAAAATGTAAATATGCAATAATACCTGAACCTGCATTATCACAAGTGATGACCAAGGTGGATAATGTTAATATAATTACTAGCTTAAATGAAAAATGGCAAGAGATAACAGGTTCTCAGTATGGATATCCACAATCCACAATAATTGTAAAAGGTGAATTTGTTAATGAGCATAAGGAGTTTGTAGATAAATTTTTAGCATTGGTAGAGAAAAGTTGCAATTATACCAATTCTAATAAAGATGCAACTGCAGAATATTGTGAAACTATAGGTGTTTCAGCTAATAAAGCTATAATTCCAAAAGCAATAGAAAATTCTAATATATCATATAAATCAATAAAAGATACTAAAGAAGAATATAATCAATATTTCTCTAAACTAAATGAGTTTGACTCTGCAACAATAGGGGGAAATATTCCTGATGAAGGAATTTTCATGGAAAACTAAAAGAAATAAACTAATTGGTTTGATTACACTTCTTATATTGTGGCAAGTAATTGCAATAGTTATAGACAAAGAAATATATTTACCTAAGCTACAAAATGTAATTGAAGGGTTATTAAATATAATAAAAGAGAAAGAATTTTATTATAATATATTATTCAGTTTATTAAGAACTAGTGTAAGTTATATATTAGCTTTGATACTAGCAATAATATTAGGGATACTCGTAAAGGTGTATCCCTTCTTTAAAGATTTTTTAGTGTCTTTTAATGCAATAGGAAAGACTATACCAACTATGGTTTTAGTAGTATTAGCACTTATTTGGTTTGATAAGAATATGGTTCCTTATGTAGTGGGATTTCTTATTGTGTTTCCTATATTGTATGAGGGGGGACTTAGTGCACTTAATAGTGTAAGTAATGATATATTAGATATGTGTAAAGTGTATAATGTTTCACTTAAAACAAAAATATTAAAGATATATTTTAATGTAATAATGAATTATGTTGTGGAGACATTTATGTCATGTTTTTCTCTTACATTTAAGGTTGTAATTGCAGGAGAAGTTCATGGAAGGCCAGACTATGGGATAGGCTCTGCTATACAAAATGCTAAGATAAATTTTGAGATAACAGAGGTATATAGTTGGATTGTGTTAATAGCTATTGTATCTTTGTGCTTAGAATATTTTAATAGGATACTTTTGGTGAAAATGAGAAAATGGGAGTAAGATATATGAGAATAGAACATCTTAACAAGTCGTTTCAAGGAAATGTCATATTTAAAGATTTTTTTATTGATTTCATTGATGAAGAAATTAATTGTATAGTAGGGAGATCTGGTGTAGGCAAAACTACATTACTTAATATTTTAGCAGGGCTAGATAATAATTATAAAGGCGATGTATTAGGAAATAAAGTTGATGAAATAAGTTATATATTTCAAGAAGATAGGCTTATTCCATATTTAACAGTAAAAGAGAACATAGAATTGTTTGTATATAATTACTATAATCATGATGAAGCAACTGAGAAGATAAAAAGTGTATTTAAGCTTTTACATATAGAAAACATATTGAATATGTATCCAATGAAGTTAAGTGGAGGAATGAGACAACGAGTTAATATAGCAAGAGCTTTAATAAAACCTTCTAGATTTATATTAATGGATGAGCCGTTTAAGTCATTAGATTATAAAACTAAATATTCAATAATGAAAGAAACAAAATATATATTCAGTGAAGGAAAAAAGACTGTAATATTTGTTACACATGATGTTGATGAAGCTATATATATGGGCAAAAGAATTATAGTTTTAGGAGATAATCCTATTAAGATAAAGGAAATATTTGAAGAAGAATTAGAAGATAAAAAAAGCAATATAATAGATATGCTTTAAATTTTCTGATATACTATAAAAGTATTAATATATGGGGAGGGGCAATTAATGATAATTATTCCAGAAGGATATAGCAGTAAAGGTACTCTAATAGAAACAGAAGTGAACATTAAAAAGATTAAGGATTATTTTGAAAATAGACTTGCAGTTAATTTAGATTTAACTAGAGTTTCAGCACCTTTGTTTGTAGATGCAGAAACAGGACTTAATGACAATTTAAATGGAGTTGAGAGACCAGTAGCTTTTGATATAAAAGCTAACAATAAGGTGGTAGAGATAGTTCATTCATTAGCAAAATGGAAGAGGATGTCGCTTAAAAGATATGGATTTGAAGTAGGAAAAGGTTTATATACTGATATGAATGCCATAAGAAGAGATGAGGATATGGATAATTTACATTCTATATATGTAGATCAATGGGATTGGGAGAAAATTATATCTAAAGAAGACAGAAATATAGATACACTAAAATCAGTAGTTAATAGTATATACAAAACTTTTAAAGAAACTGAAGAGTTTGTAGCAACTAATATTGGTGGAATAGAAAAGGAATTACCTGAGGATATATATTTTATTACAACTCAAGAATTAGAAGACAAGTATCCTAATCTTACATCAAAAGAAAGAGAAGATGCAATATGTAAAGAGAAAAAGGCTGTATTCATAATGCAAATAGGAGATGTTATGAATTCAGGCGAAAAACATGATGGAAGAGCTCCAGATTATGATGATTGGAAATTAAATGGAGACATTGTATTCTGGTATCCGTTATTAAATAGAGCATTTGAAGTTTCTTCAATGGGAATAAGAGTAGATGAAGACTCTTTAAGAGAACAATTAAAGAAATCTAATTGTGAAGAAAGAGCTAATCTTGAATTCCATAGAATGTTACTTAATAAGCAATTACCTTATACAGTAGGTGGAGGAATAGGACAATCAAGGATATGTATGTTCTTACTTAAAAAAGCTCATATAGGAGAAGTGCAAGCATCTACATGGGATGATGAGAATTATACATTATGTAAGCAAAATAATATAAACTTATTATAATAAATATTTTGTAAGAGTCTTATGACAAGGTTCCAAGACTTGTTTTTGGGGGCTGTCATAAGGCTATTTTTTTCTTTTTTTTTAGGTAGTATGCTCTAATATTATATAAGTAAACCACTCTCTACACCTCAAAGTATTTAAAATATAATTGTCTTTTAGTATAGAGAATGGTTTTAATTAATCCTGTAATAGTAAATTTTTAGGTTTGACTAATTTCTTATAGTCTTTTCTTTGATTAACTAGAGTGACTAGATCTTTATTAGTCAATTTTATAAATTTTATATACCACAAATCTTTATCATAATCATAATTAAATTCTTGAATCATTACTTTATTTTTCTTGAATTCATTTAAATAATCAGTAATAGATTCATGAACTTTAGATATGGATTTTGTATTTAAATTCAATATATCAATAAAGAAAGAATCTCTAATTTCAATATAATCATTATTCATTAAATATGCGGATATTCTTAATAGTTGGATTTGATATATTAAAAGTACTGTTTTAGGTAAATTGCTATATCTCATTTTTAAGAATTCTGGTGTTAGTATAAAGTAGTGGACACATTAAATCAAACTAAGTAAAATATTATTTAGTTAAGAAAGGATGTGTCCATTATGGGAAAGGGCAGAAGATATGATCAAGATTATAAGGATATGAAAGATGAATGAACTTAGGTTATGTGCAGTAGCTGTAAAAAAATACAAGCCTCATTCAAATAAAAAGGTTATAGAGGGATTAGAAAACGTTTTAAAAAGAGATTTTACAACTACTTCGATTAATGAAAAATGGGTGGGAGATATTACTTATATTCATACTATTAAAGATGGTTGGTGTTATTTAGCTTCAGTTCTTGACTT
>NZ_JAHLQH010000028.1 GCF_018918325.1 Clostridium sp. MSJ-8
CCTACTATTTTTTTATTTATTTGTTTTTCTGACTTTAAACCTAAAAAATGATTAAGTTGCTCTTGAGAATAATATCTTGTTCCACCTTGTGTTACATGAGATGGCTTTAATATATTTTTCTTATCCCAATTCCTAAGAGTTTGAATAGTCTTTCCTATTCTGTTTGCAAATTCTCCTATTGAGTAATATTTCACAACTTATCACCTCAATAAGATTATATCATAAATAGAAATATATTTTTACAGATTTTTATAGATTATTTTTAACTGTTAAAAACCTCCAAAATCAAATTCTACTAATTATACCATATTCATAATATTCTCAACAACCCTCGTCATATAAAATAAGCGATAAAGATTAAAACATAACTGTTAAAAAATATAAATAATTATCCACGTTATACATAGAAAAAAGAGAATAGTATTAATTAACACTACTCTCTATTATCTCCTTTTTGTACTTATAAGTATTAATATTAATGATAAATTCTTTAACTACGATTCTATTACTAGCTTTAGCTTACTTTATTCTTTAATCTTAATTTATCAGCAATAATTGCTATAAATTCTGAATTAGTAGGTTTTCCTTTTTCACCATGAACTGTATAACCAAATATTCTATTTATAGCATCTATTTGTCCTCTGCTCCAAGCTACTTCTATAGCATGTCTTATTGCTCTTTCAACTCTTGATGCTGTTGTATTATACTTCTTAGCTATTGATGGGTATAATTCCTTTGTTACTGCTGAAAGTAATTCCATATCATTAACTACCATTGTAATAGCTTCTCTTAAGTACATATATCCTTTAATATGAGCTGGTACACCTATCTCATGAATAATACTTGTTATCTCTGTTTCTAAATCCATAGGTTCCTTACTAGTTGCTGCTGCTTCTCTTTGAACTAATGGAACTTGATTCATTCTCTTCTCAGATTCTACTACATTATTATTTACAACTACATTTGTACTAAACATTTCTCTTATTCTCTTTGTGAATATATCCATATCAAAAGGCTTTACTACATAGTAATCAGCACCTAATGTAATTGCTTGTTGAGTTATCTTGTCTTGACCTACTGCTGATAAAACTATTACCCTTGGAGTCTTAGGTAAATCCATATTGTTTAATCTCTCAAGAACACCTAAACCATCTAAATGTGGCATAATTATGTCTAGAACTACTAAATCTGGTTGTTGGCTCTCTATTAATTCAAGAGCTTCTCTCCCATCTTTAGCTACCCCTGTTACTATAATGTCTTTTTGATTAAGTAAATAGTCATTTAAAATATTACAGAATTCTTTATTATCATCTGCAATTAAAACTGAAATTTTTGAGTTTTCCATGATTTATTACCCCTTTTCCCTTATTATAAATTAATCCTCATTTTCTATAAAAAATTTTTTTAATTAGCTTATTAAATTTTATAGTATATTATTATTATTTTGGTCATTAAATATCCTCTATTAGAATATTCTGTTTTAAAAGCTCTTCCACTATTTGTAAATTATACACCATTTTTAAAATTAAGTAAAGGGTTTTTGTTAAAATATTTAATCTTTTTACATTTATTGTTAATATACCATTTATTGTGATTTTTTATGTTCTTTTTTATAATCATCTATTCAATAACACCTGCATCTTTAAGCATCCAATCTATATATATACCATAACCTACATCAGGTTTATTAATTAAAACATGTGTAACTGCTCCTACTAATTTCCCATTTTGAATAATAGGACTACCACTCATTCCTTGAACAATTCCTCCTGTTCTCTCTAGTAATTCCTTATCTGTAACTCTTATTATCATGCTTTTAGCACTAGGTTTATCTTGATCATATAGTTTCATAATCTCTATATCATATTCTTTAGGACCTTCATTATCTATAGTTGCTATAATAGATGCTTTACCTAATTTTATTTCATTTCTAAAGCCAACTTTAATTCTTCTTATGTTATCTGATAAATCTATTGTATCATACACACTACCAAATATGCCACAATTAGTATTTTTATTTATAGTTCCTATTGGTTTGTTAGAATCTATAAACATTCCTTTCAATTCACCTGGAGAACCTTTTTCTCCTTTTTTAATGCTTATAATAGATGCATCTAAAAGTTTTCCATCCTTAATATTAAAAGCTTTGTTAGTATCTACATCTGTTACAGGATGGCCTAATGCTCCAAATCTATGAGTTCCTTCATGATAAAAAGTAAGTGTTCCAACACCTGCTGTTGAATCTCTAACCCACAATCCTATCTTATATTTATTATCCTCTTCCTCTACTAAGGATATTTTCTTATTAATTGTATTATTTTCTCTTTTTACTTCCACATTAATAGTATTGTTATTATTATCTTCTAAATAATCTATTAATGTTTTACAATCTTTTATCTCTATGTTATCAACCTTAGTTATTATATCCCCTATTTCAACACCAGCTTCTTTAGCTGGGCTTTGAAGTATCTCTTCATTTTTATACACTTCCGAGAACCCAACAACTAATACTCCTTCTGAAGATAACTTAACACCTATACAATTACCTCCTAAAACAACGTCTATATCTTTATCCGGAGATACTGATGTTGTTATAGATGACATATTAGTTGAATTATCCTTTTCACTGTCTATTTTAGGATATGTTTCTACATCCGAATATACAGTGGAACCTTTACTAGTATACATATCCTCAACAATATCTGCTGCATCTTTATTCATAGTAACTATTACCAGAATCAAAATTGAGACAACAATAAAGCCTATTAAATTTTTAAATGGTTTCCTCATGATATCTCCTCCTTTGCTTCTGTTTATAAGTTGCCCACATTACATTACTAATATGCTATATTAAGTTTTCTAACACTACCTAATGTTATATCTAATAGGAAGTTATATCATTTTATAATCAAGTATCAATAATATAGTGAAGTTATTCCATATACAATACTGTTCTTATTTACAATGAAACAAAAAAATAAAACCACCTATTCTCAGTGATTTTATTTTTCCCCTATTTCATAAATCTTATGTAGTTTTATTTGATTTTATCTCATTTTTTTTATTTTCTGAAAATCTAAGCATCTCTCTTACATTTTGTAATGTTGCATCTGTTACTTTATCTCCACCAACCATAGATGCTACTTGTTTAATTTTCTCTTCTATAGATAACAATTCAACTTTTGTATAAGTTTTTCCATTTTTCACTTCTTTTGATACAAAATAATGATGATCTGATAATATTGCAATTTGAGGTAAATGAGTTATACACAACACTTGTCTTCCAATGGAAACTTGGTACATCTTCTCTCCTACTCTCTGACCTACTTGACCACTTATTCCTGTATCTATTTCGTCAAATATAAGAGTTCCTATTTCTTCTTTGTCAGCAAATACACATTTTAATGCAAGCATTATTCTAGATAATTCACCACCAGATAAAACCTTCTCTAGAGACTTAAGTGGTTCTCCAGTATTAGTAGATATCATAAAGCACACATCATCAAATCCTCTATCATTATAATCTTCTTGAAGTTCTATAGCAATCTTCATTGAAGACTTTTCTAAACCAACATAGGATAATTCCTTAAGTATTCTCTGTTCTAGAGCCTCACTATATTTAACTCTTATATCGTGTAACTTCTTACCTACAGCCTTCATCTTATCTAAAATCTTCTGTTCTTCTTCCTTAAGCTCTTTTAGAATCTCTTCTGCATTAATAAGATCATTATATTTATTCTTTAGTTCTTCATAATATTCTAAAACTTCTTCTATAGTCTTGCCATATTTCTTCTTATATGTATTAATAACATATATTCTCTCGTTTATTTTCTCCAATCTATCTTCATCATATACTATCTCTTCACTTAAATCTCTAATATCTCTTGATATTTCTTCTAAATTATAATAAGCTTCGGATATAGCACTATTTTTCTCTTTTATTATGTCATAATGATTTTCTATAGATGTTAACTCTGATATGACTTTTGCTAAAGACTCTATTATAGAATTACCATCTTCTCTTCCATTTAACAGCTCATAACTCATATTTAATGAATTATTTATTTTTTCAGCATTCGATAATATATCGAATTCTTCCTTTAATTCTTCTTCTTCATTTATTTTAAGCTTCGCCTTTTCAATATCTTCTATTTGAAACTTAGTGTATTCTATTAATTTTTGATTATTCTCATTTCCATTTATCTTAGATATTCTATTTCTTACCTCTATTAATTCCTCTTTAAATTGTGTGAATTCTTCTAAAGGTTTAGTTATTTCTGCACCTATAAAATTATCTAAATAAGTTATATGTACGTTTCTTTGTAGTAAACTTATATTCTGATGTTGTCCATGTATATCTAATATCTTTTCTCTTATTTTTCTTAATTGTGAAACTATTAAACTTTTACCATTTACCTTTATAACACTTCTACCACTTAAAGTAGATTCTCTAGATATTATCAAGTTATCATCATAATCTATTTCAAATTCATCTAATAACTCGTTTAAGTTATCATTATCTATTGAGAAAATAGCTTCAACATAAGTCTTATCTTCTCCTGTTCTAATTAAATCTTTTGAAAACTTACCGCCTAATACATAATCAATAGCATCTATAAGTATTGATTTTCCAGCACCAGTTTCACCACTTAATATGTTAAAGCCTTCTTGAAATTCCATAGATATATCTTCTATTAATGCAAAATTTCGTATATTTAATTGAATTAACATAAAATTTTTACTCCTTATAATATTAATTTTTCTATCTCTATTACAAGTTTTTCTGCTGCTTCAATACTTCTCACCATTATAAATATTGTATTTTCTCCAGCTATTGTTCCAGCAATATCATCGAAATTAAAACTATCTATGGCTTCTGCAACAGGTGCTGCCCCTGCTGAAACAGTTTTAACAATTACCATTTTATCTATATTTTCAACTGAAACAGTTAAATTCGCTAGTACAGTTTTTAATTTTTCACTTATATCTATATCTGTTCCCTTAGGGGCTTCATATCTATAAGTACCATTCTCACCTTGCACTTTTATAAGCCTTAAATTCTTTATATCTCTTGATACTGTTGCTTGTGTAACATCAAAACCTGCTTTTTTTAATTCTTCAGCTAAATCTTCTT
Organism: Clostridium sp. MSJ-8; assembly: GCF_018918325.1. Taxonomy (GTDB): domain Bacteria; phylum Bacillota; class Clostridia; order Clostridiales; family Clostridiaceae; genus Clostridium. Next base: position 5,135 of record NZ_JAHLQH010000028.1, read on the forward strand.
GAGTATTTATTGTTTTAGAACTAATTATCTCTAATATCTTATTGTGTCTTTTTGATTTCACTTTCTTCACACTCTCATTCTTTAGAATTATTTAATATTTTTGACCTTAATACATTAAAATAGTCATAATCATTAAATAAAAGTACCCCAATATGTTTTTTAGCTTTGGTTATAGTTATTATCTCTTCGCCCATAACCTTACTTGCTTTCTGTCCATCTATTGTTAAGTACATTTCTCCCATTCCATTTCTTGGGACAATCTCTATTATGCTAGAGCCTCCAACAACTATAGTTTGCATACTCTTATTATGCGGACATATAGGTGTAAGAGTTATAAGATCAAGGTTAGGATATATAAAAGGTCCTCCTGCTGAAAAACTATATGCTGTTGAACCTGTAGGAGTTGCCACTATAATTCCATCTCCCTTAAATACAGTATATAACTTTTTATCAATATATACTTCACATTCAATCATTCTTGATAACGTTCCTCTAGATAATACTACATCATTTAATGCATTTTCACTTACATCACTAGTAGTACAATTAAGCACCATTCTTCTATCTATAGTATATTCTTGATTTTTTATCTTCTCAATAGCTGAATCTATATTTGATATTTCAACGCTACTTAAGAACCCCAAATTACCTATATTAATTCCAAAAAGAGGAATGCTACTTTCTTTACTTATTTCTCTAGCCACACTAAGTAATGTCCCGTCACCACCTAGAACAATAAGTAGTTCTATATCTTTCGCTAATTGTATAGATTGTGCATCATAAGAATTAAAAACGACTATATCTTCTAGCTCAAAGTTATCTCTAAATTTTTGTTTTACTTCTTCTAATATTTCATTTTCCCTATCTTTAGATGGGTTAATAGCAATTCCTATCTTCTTCATAGCATTTATCCCCTATTATATTTCATTATGTGATGCTTCAACTACATTTTCTACCATATCTCTATTAAAATCACTATGTTTTTCTTGATCTTTTGTAAAGTATACTAAATATTCTATGTTACCTTCTGGTCCTTTTATTGGCGAATAACTTAACCCTAATACATTTAAATTATTCTCAGTTAGATAATCAACTATTCCATAAACTACTTCTTTATGAACATTTATATCTCTAACTACACCTTTTTTCCCTACTTTTTCTCTACCTGCTTCAAATTGAGGTTTAATAAGTGCTACAACCTCTCCTTTACTCTTAAGTAAATTAACTGTTGCAGGCATAATTGTTTTTAATGATATAAAAGATACATCTATTGATGCAAAATCTAAAGGTTCCCCTATATCTTCTAGTGTAACATATCTAATATTAGTTCTCTCCATACATACAACTCTATCATCAGTTCTTAACTTCCATGCAAACTGTCCATATCCTACATCAACTGAGAATACTTTTTTTGCACCATTTTGAAGCATGCAATCCGTAAAACCACCTGTTGATGCGCCTATATCCATACATACCTTATCCTTAAGTACAATAGGAAATTCTTTCATTGCCTTCTCTAACTTAAGTCCACCTCTACTAACATATTTTAATGCTTTCCCTTTAAACTCAATGTTAGCAGTAACAGGTATCTTCTCTCCTGCCTTATCTACTCTCTGTCCATCTACAAATATTTCACCAGCCATTATACTAGCCTTAGCTTTTTCTCTAGATGGTATTATTCCTCTTTCAACTAATAATATATCTAATCTTTCTTTTTTATCTGACATAATGCCTCCACCAAAAATCTATAACATCTGTTTTATTGTTCTGTATATTCCCTCATCATCTAATCCATACTCTCTATATAATTCATCAAGAGACCCTTGAGGTATAAACATATCATCATAAGCTAATATCTTCATCTTACCAGTATATCCTATATCATTTAGGGTATTTAAAACATAAGAGCCAAATCCACCTATCTTCTCGTTATCTTCAACTGTAATGATATTATAATTATTATCTGACAATTCTTTTAATATTTCAAGGTCTAATGGTTTTATAAATGTTGCATTAATCAATGTAATATCTATATTTTCTTCTTTTAGTTTCTTTATTGCCTTCGTGGCAAACTGTGTCATTTTTCCAACTGATATTACTGCAATATTTTTTCCTTTGTTAAGTATTTCCCATTTACCATATTTAATATCTTGTCTCGGCTCTAATGGTAATATATCTTGACCTTTAGGATATCTAATTGCTATTGGCATTTCAGCTTTTAATGCATATTCTAACAAAAGCTTTACTTCCTGTATACACTTTGGTGCAACTATTGTCATATTAGGCATTGAAGATAAATATGATATATCCATTATTCCTTGATGGGTTTCTCCATCATTACCTACTATTCCAGCTCTATCAATTGCAAAAATAACAGGAAGCTTCTGTATACATACATCATGTATAATCTGATCATAAGATCTCTGTAAAAAAGTTGAATATACTGCAAATACAGGTTTTATACCAGAAGCTGCCATACCTGCGCACATTGTAACAGCATGCTCTTCAGCTATTCCTACATCAAAAAATCTATCTGGATATTTCTCAGAATATTCTACAAGTCCTGTTCCACTTGGCATAGCTGCAGTTACCGCAACTATGCTTGAATCTTCCTTCGCTGCTTTAACCATGGCTGAGCCAAAAGCCTTTGAATATGTTTCTCCTACTTTTTTTATAACTTCTCCTGTATCTTTATTAAATGGAGCCACTCCATGAAACTTCTCTGGACTCTCCTCTGAGAACTCATATCCTTTTCCTTTTTTAGTGACAGTATGTATTATAACTGGTCCTGCTATTTTCTTGGCTGTATTAAACACTTCATTCATCTTCTCTATATCATGTCCATCAATTGGTCCTAAATATTTTATTCCCATATCTTCAAAAACCATTGATGGAACAACTAATTGCTTAATACTATCTTTTATTTTATTAATAGAATAGATTAATGACTTACCAAAATCTGAATTACCAAGAGAATTGTTTATATCAGCTTTAAGCTTATTATATGCAGGGTCCATACGTAGATTATTTAAATGTTTAGATAACCCACCTACATTATTACTAATAGACATTTGGTTATCATTTAATATAATAATAAGATTAGTCTTGCGAAATCCCACATCATTAAGTGCCTCAAGTGCTAATCCACCATTAAGTGCTCCATCTCCAATTACAGCTATTACATAATGCTCCTTCTTCTGTATATCTCTTGCTCTAGCCATACCTAAAGCTGCTGATATAGATGTACTACTATGCCCTGTATCAAAAGCATCATATATACTTTCACTTCTCTTTGGGAAACCGCTTAATCCATTTTTCTTTCTTAACTTGCAGAATTGATCCTTTCTACCTGTTAATATCTTATGAACATAACTCTGATGTCCTACATCATATATTATTTTATCTTCTTCAAGATCAAAGGTTTTAAATAAACTTATTGTAAGTTCTACCACCCCTAGGTTAGAAGCTAAATGTCCGCCATTTACGGATACACTATCTATAAGAAAACTTCGTATCTCTTTTGCTAGTTGTTCTAATTCTTGAATGTTTAATAATTTAATATCCTTAGGAAACTTCATTGTATCTAAGTAATTTGTCATTATTATCATTTCCTTTTTTAGTATTCTCTATCTAATAATCTAATTGTCATTTCTTTTAGATAGGTAGTATCTCTATCTATACTATCTAATATAGATATACATGATTCTGTTAATTCCTTGCACATTTCTTTACACTTATCAAGACCAAACATTGTTATAAAAGTTGTTTTATTGCCTTCTTCATCGTGATGTACATTTTTTCCTAACTTGCTAGCATCTCCTATTATATCTAGTATGTCATCTTGGATCTGAAAAGCAAGCCCAATCTTATCTCCATATTCAGATAACTTATCTATATCTTCTTCTGATGCTCCAGCTGATATTGCACCTGATATAATTGAAGCCTTAATAAGCGCACCAGTCTTCTTAGAATGCATATATCTAAGTTCTTCTTCTGTTACATTAGTTTTTTCTTCACAAAGTATATCTACCACTTGGCCACCAATCATTCCTTCACTACCTGCTGCTTCCGCTATAACCTTAGATGCTCTAAGAGCATTTTCACCATTAGCAATAGAATATCTAAACAACTCTTCCATAGCTTCATTAAGCAATGCGTCACCCGCTAATATAGCCATTGCCTCGCCAAAAACTTTATGATTAGTAGGTTTACCACGTCTTAAATCATCATTATCCATTGCAGGTAAATCATCATGAATAAGAGAATAAGTGTGAATCATCTCTATAGCTGCTGCCATCTTAACTACTTTCTTATAATCTTCTTTGTATAATTTATAAGTAAGAATTGCAAATATAGGTCTTATTCTCTTGCCACCAACATTTAAACTATAACTACTAGCTTCATATATTATTTTATTATAAGATCCTTTACCCTTATAATATTCTCTCAAATAGCCATCTATCTCTTCTTTTAACTTATCTATCATTATATCCTTTTATCTTGCTACATAAACATGTATACAAGAACTCCTTTCTAGTTATCTATATCCATATTCTAGTCTTCTGTTTCAGCTTCTACCTCTACTTCTTTATTACCCTTCACTATTGCTATTTTACCCTCTATAGTGCCTAATGTTTTATTTAGTTTGTTAACTAGTTTTACGCCTTGTTCATAAGCTTTTATAGATTCATCTAGATTAAGTTCATCTTCTTCAAGAGATCTTAGTGTTTCTTGAAGCTTATTCATCATATCTTCATAGCTTTCTTTTTTTGCCATAATTCTTCCTCCTAGTTATATTATAGCCTTATACATGAGGTGTAAACTCACCTTGTACTTTTCCATCTTTTAATGTTATAGTTATTTGCTTTGTATCTTTAAGTCTATCTTTTGTAGATATAACTCCTTCATTATCTTCTATTATAGCATATCCCTTTTGTAATAGATTAATAGGATTGTGTGCAACTAATAAACTATTCATACCTATTAATTGCTGTTTCTCTATGTCTATTTTTTTCTGCATAGATAATTGTAATCTCTTATATAATTCTTCAACCTCTCTATAAGAATTAACTACTTTAGTTATAGGTGAATTCAAGTTCAGTATTCTCATACAAGACTCAATTTTTTCCTTCTCAGAAGAAATTATATTTTCTATTATTTTATCTAATGATTTATTACAGTTATCAATATAATTACGTATATCACTTTCTAAAGGCACTGCAAACTCTGCTGCTTGAGATGGTGTAGCGGCTCTAATATCACTAACAAAATCAGCTATTGTATAATCTACCTCATGTCCTACTGCAGATATTATAGGTAACTTAGAATTGTATATAGCGATTGCTAATTCTTCTTCATTAAAGTTCCATAATTCTTCTATAGAACCACCACCTCGACCAATAATAATAAGGTCTACTGATTCTTTTTCATTAAAATATTCTATACCTTGTATTATTTCTTTATATGCGCCTTCTCCTTGCACTTTCGCTGGATATAAAACAATATCTACTAGTGAGCTTCTTTTCCTTGTAACATTTATAATATCATGAAAAACTGCTCCAGTTGCAGAAGTAACTACTCCTATTCTCTGAGGTATTCCTTGTATATTCTTTTTATGATCATCATCAAAATATCCTTGTTTATATAATTTATCCTTTAGTTTTTCATATTCAATATATAACTTACCAAGGCCTTCTTCTTCTATTTCATCACAATATAGTTGCACAGCACCACTTTGCGGATACATAGATATTCTTCCCTTAATGATAACACTCATACCTTCTTTTAACTTCATCTTAAGATTCATAGCATTGCTCTTAAACATAACACAACTTAATTTACCACTAGAATCTTTTATAGAAAAATATATGTGTCCACTATAATGATAAGTTAAATTAGAAATCTCTCCTTTTACAGAGAGATTGTTAAGGATAAAATCATTATCTAATATTCTTTTTAAGTAAGTATTAACTTCTGTTACTGTTAAAACTTTAATTTCCATACTTAGTCATTGCCTCACATGCATTTTTTATAAGTAATGTAGTTGTAAGTGCCCCTACTCCTCCTGGTACTGGTGTAACATAGCTTGCTTTATCTATTACTTTATCAAAGTCAACATCTCCTGTTATCTTTCCTTCAAAAGAAGATGTTCCAACATCTATAACTACTGCACCTTCCTTAACATAAGAAGCATCTAAAAATTTAGGTTTACCTATGGCAACTACTAATATATCTGCTTTACTACAAACTTCTTGTAAATTCTTAGTTCTAGAATGACAAATAGTTACTGTACAATTTTCTCTAAGTAAAAGCTGAGCAACTGGTTTACCAACTATATTACTTCTGCCTAAAACCACTGCATTCTTACCGCACAAATCAATATTTAAACTTTTAAGTAGAGTAATAACAGAATGTGGTGTACATGGTATAAATCCATCTTCTCCTAAATATAACTTTCCAACAGATATACTATTAAGACAATCTATATCCTTCTTAGGTGATATTCTATTAACTATTGTTTTTTCATCTATATGTTTAGGTAATGGTACTTGTAACATTATTCCATGAACATCATCATTATTATTAAGTTCATCTATTAAATTTAATAATTCCTCTTCAGTAGTTGATTCCTTAAGTATTATCTTCTTAAATAACAAACCTAAACTTGTAGCTACTTTTTCTTGACTGTTAAGATAATATATAGATCCTCCATCTTCACCTACTAATATAGATGCTATCTGAGGTCTTTTACCAGTTTTATTATAATTATCTTCTACAAAGGCTTTTATCTCTTCTTTTGTTTTTAATGCTATTTCTTTACCATTAATTATTTTCCCCATAAGTGCACCTCCTATTTTTGTTTTAGTATTTTATCTAAAACTCCATTTATAAATGATACTGATTTTTCATCTGAATATATTTTACAAATTTCTAAAGCTTCATTTAAAGCAACCTTTGCAGGAACATCATCTAAATTTTTTGCTTCAAATATTGCTAATCTTAATATGCATAAATTTACTTTAGATATTCTCTCTATCTTCCATTTTATAAGATTTGCACTTATTAATTCATCTATACTAGTTTTATTTGCATATACTCCTTCTAGTATATCTTGTATATATTTAATGTCTAGAATTTCTTTATTTCCTTCATAATTATCTAAATAATTTTCTAAAGCTTCTTGTGGATTATCTTTAGTTAACTCCATTGAAAATAAGATTTCCATTGCTTTTTGTCTTGATTCTTTTCTACTCACTGTACTTCCTCCAAAATTTTCTCCAAAATTATCATATTATAATTATACACTATTTCATTAAATAATAATCAACTTTATTAATTTTAACACATGAAGAAACACTATTCTAGTAATTTATATAATTTCCTAAAGAGTAAAAAAAAATGTACCCAAGTCGAAACCTAGGCACATTATACTTTAATCTCTATTGGCTAATTTTGACAAAACCAAATTTATTTCAGATTGTTTCTCCGTTGTCATTTTCATAATATCGTTCATATCACTTATTGTTTGTTGAATTTTTTTATTTTTTATTTCTAGCACTTTTGATACTTCTGATATATAGCCAATTTTATTTAATAATTCTTTTTGATCTTTTATATTTGTTGTAGCAACTTCATTACTTTTTTCAGATAATTTATTAACTTCTCCAGCAACAATAGAAAATCCTCTTCCATGCTCTCCTGCACTAGCTGCCTCAATTGATGCATTTAAAGATAGAAGATTAGTTTGATTAGATATAGCAACTATTTCTTCTCCTGACACCATAAATTTCTCCACTCTCTTTTTCATATCTCCAACTTTAACATTTAAATCATCAGCTATCTCTAACATGTTATTAACATCTTCTGTTATACTTGACATACCATTAACATTATCTTTCATTCCAATTGTAACTTCATTTAATGCTTTAGTTATTTCTGCAATACTATCTACTAAAACCTTGCTAGACTTCTCTTTTTCATCATTTAATACATTTATTTTATTTAAAGTTTCTTCTACTTCTTTATTTTTATTTTGTAATTCATTCAACTTGTTTTTTACTACAGCCTTATTATAATCTATACAATTTTCTTTTACGTTAACACCATTATATATAGCTTCTACCATATCATTACAACTTTTATATCCACATGCATAACAATTTATATTTCTACTTTTAGCAGTCTTTTTAAGCATATCTATATATATTTTTTCTTCTTCATCTTTAGATGGAAATTTAATTTTCTTTGTAGATTTATCTTTATAAATCCTTTTAAAATCTTCTAACTTAAGCTTTTTATCCAATTTATTCATTGTCTTTACAATAATTTTTTTATTTTTTTTGCTCTTTTCAGAATTAAGTTTTAAATCTATATCATCTATATCAATGCTTTTCTTATCAACTCCTGTTCCAATATTGCATCCATGATCGCAGTTTAATGCATCAATCAAAGTTGGAACTTTCTTTTGTGTATTAATTCTTCTTTTAAATTCATCAAAATATTTATATACTAAGTCATGCCCTTCTACTTGCCTTATCCATACATTTTCATCTAATAATTGAACATTTTCTCTAAGTCCACCTGGTCTAGGAAATAAGAACCCAAAAGCACTATTATCTTCAAAGTCTACTTCATTATAAGAATTAATATCTATGTTGTGTTCTTTCATATATTCCATTAATTTTTCTAAAGTAATATTATAGCTTATCATATTTCCGGTATCTTTAAACTCATCTTTTTTTGCAATACATGGAGATAAAAAAGCTAACTCTTCCTTTACTTTAGCATATTTTTTATAAAATATTGCTGAACACATTACTGGGCTTTGTATAGGAATTAAATTATCAATTAATTCAGGTCTACACTTCTCTATATAATTTACAACAGCTGGACACGGTTGAGATATATAGGATTTACCAGTATTATCCTTCATATATTTCATATAAGCCCAAACTGTAATATCTGCGCCAAAAGATACATCATAAAATTTTTGTACTCCTAAGCTTTTAAAAAAGCCAAATAAATTTTTATAATTACCAAAATGCACCTTTATTGCTGGTGCAACTAACATGGATATATTTTTATTTTGTTTTAAATCTTCTATAAAAACTTCAATATCGTCAGTGTAATTACGTGCGTCATGACCGCATTCTTCTATACACTTTCCACAATGAATACATAATTCTTGATTAATTGTAACTTTTGTCTCTCCTTGCTCATTTATGTAAACCTTATTAGCTCCTAAAACAGGACATGCCCTAACACAATGATTGCATCCTGAACACTTTTCTTCATCAACTTTTATTACTTGCATATCAACCATATAAACTCACCTTTTCTAAATAACTTCACCTTTTAACCATATATACTTATTAAGTACACTTCTTAAATATCGTCTTATCATTTTACTTTCTTTATATTTTTTTCTAAATTTTGTATGGTGATAGAAACAAAAAGGCCTTTATCGTATTTTAATGAAAATTTAAAATTAAAAGCACTCTTTTACTACTAATAATAAAAGAGTGCTTTTCTAAAGGATTATTAATTATACTTCTACTTTTTCTTGTTCTTTCTTTTGTAAATATATGTCTTGAACTAATACATTCACCGAATCAACTACTAACCCAGTCATAGCTTCTACTGTTTTCTTAACATTATCTTGAACTTGTGCTACAACATCCATTATCTTTATTCCATATTCTACTGACAATGTAATATCTATAAAAGCTCTTTCTCCCTCTAGTGAAACCTTAACTGCTTTACCTGAAGTTTTCTTGCCTTTTATTATCTTAGATATATTATTAGATACTCCTCCTTGGAATCCTATAACTCCTGGTATTTCTTCTGCTGCAATACTTGCTATAACGCTTACAACTTCATCTGATATCTTAACTACTCCAATATTTTCTTCAACATTATTCATATCCATATGTTCACTCGTTACCATAAAAAAATATAAGTAACAATTCTCCTTCCTTTTTTAATTATCTTATAAATAATTCATGGAAAATATTAAACTCCATCATTTAATTAATTATATCAAAAGGATTTTTATATTACAATGTATTATTTAATATACTGTATAGTTACATCTTTAATTCCTGAAGAGTTTTCTACTATTTCTTGTATAATTGCACTTTCAGTTTCATCAATATTTTCAGCCTTTATTGTTATATCAACCTTCTTATCATCTTGTGAAATCATACATATAGAATATTCATATCCCTTATTCTTAAGTGCTGATTCTATTGTTCGTTCTGTATCAACTCTTAATGTTAACTTCTGAAGCTCAGCAGCAGCTGCTGCTTTAGAAGTTTCATCAATATTAGGATTATCTAATTGATTATTTATTTCTTGAGTTGTTTGAGCTATTCTCTCATCTCTTTCACTTATAGCTTCATATATAAAATCAGATGCTGCTATAGTTTCTGTATCACCTTTTTCTTCTTCCTTATCTTTATTGCCTTGTAGATCTTGTTCAGATAAAACTGATGCTAAATCTTCATCAGCATTAAGTCCTGACTTGTTTAATTTACCGGCTAATAGAGCTGTACACACTATAAGAGCTAATAATGTAAAAATTATACCTATTTGCTTTTTTGTCATTTATATGACCTCCATTACATTTCTAATTTATTTTATGCTTCTATTTCATTGGATATACATTAACCTTATTTATAGGCAAATTATAAATATTACATATTATTTTTTCTATATCTTGTTTTATTTTTTTATCTGAAGCTCCTTCTGCAACTACTGCTATACCTATAATATTAGGTTTGTTTGTCTTTAATATATATGGCTCATCATCTGATTTAACTATGCTTGTACTTTCATTTGTTTGTTCATTCACTCTAGTTCCTCCACCATTATCCTCTTCTTCAGTAGTTGATGTTTGAGTTGTACTCTCATAAGCTGGTACCTTTACTTCATCACTTTCAAAATTTATCTTTACAGCAACTTTCCCTACGCCTTCCATTTTCTCTAATATACTAACTAATTCTTTTGTTTCCCTTTCCTCATAGTCTGATAAATTATTAGTAACTTCTTCGGCATTATTAAATATCTTTTTCTCCTTATCATTATTTTCAGGTTTTAATACACTAACTACAATCAAGAAAAACACTATTACTAAAAGTACTATAAGTACTTTGTTTATTTTTTTATCAGATAATAATTTTAATAGCTCTTTTTTTATTTTATCCTTGTCCATATTTACAATCCTCCTAAGAATAAATTGCTATTATTTTATCTTTATTTATTTCTAATTCTTCTGCTAGATAATTTTTAATTTCACTTTGAAATTCGTCATCTTCTACATTATCTTCAAAATCTACCTTTTGAATCTTTTTCACATTATTATTAAAAATATATATATTAATTCTATTTATAGAAATAGTCATTTCATTTAAATCTACATCTCCATCTACCTTACAATCAAAATCATTATCTTTATATTTTTCTTTTAATAAATCTATCAAATTATTGTTTAAGTTATTTAAAATTGTTTTTCTTCTAACTTCTGATTCGTTTGTTTGGTTCATAACACTTCCACCTTCATCAAATAATTCAGCCTTATATGCTTCTATGCTTTTAGCTATAATTTTTTCTCCCCCAGTTAGAAAAGTAACTATTGGTGATAATATAGAAGATATTAAAATCAATCCTAAAACCAACTTAATGTACTTCTTCATGCTACCTTCAGGTGAAACCAGCATTATAGAAGTTATAAATACTAGTGTAGCTACTAACGTAATAATATATTTATTAATTGACTCCATATCTATTCTCCTATATACCTACTATATACTTTCCTGCTGATGCCATAATAGCTAACAATATAAAAAACATTAAACTAACACTCATTATGCAAGAAAGAATTATTGTCATTGCTTCCCCTGATGCTTGTATAGAACTAGTTATTCTCTTATCACTAACAGGCTCTAATATTGCTGAACTTAATTTGTATATAAATGATGTTAAAACTATCTTTATAAGTGGATATACTATCATTATAATTATTACAATAAGCCCTATAGAACTTATTGCATTTTTTATTATTAATGAATATGCAGCTACCGAAGCTATTGCATCCGAAAATGATTTACCAACTATAGGAATAAAATTATCAATAGCAAATTTAGTAGTTTTTAACGTTACTGCATCAATTGTACTTCCTGTAATTCCTCTTATTGTTAATATCCCTATGAATATAGTTAAAATTATCCCTTGCATCCACATAGTACCTTGTTTAACTAGTTTACATAATCCATCTATCTTGTGTTCATTTGATAAATTATTGGCAAATTGCATAGCAAAAAAAATAAGGACTAAAGGAATTATTATGCTCTTATATATCTTAGGTACAATCATAACAACCGCTAACAATATAGGATCTATAGTAGTTGCTTCTACAACTCCTCCAGATAACGTTATCATAGATACCAATATAGGTAATATTGCAGCCATAAAATCAGATATATTAGTTATTACTTCTTTTGCAATTGATATGGATATAAGAAAACTTTTTGATAATATCATTATAAGTATGATATAACAAGAGTAAAAAGCTACGTCTGAAATTCCTTTAGAATTAAACGAATCATGCAAGCTTTTTATTAATGTGCCCATAATACCTATAGTAACTATTATCACTGCTAATTTAAGTACACTTTTTACTTCTTTAAACACTAGGCTAATTATAGCATCAAACATTTTATCAAAAGATATATTACCTTTTCCATCCTTTATGTATGATTCTACATACTCTTTAGGATTTAATTCATTCATAAGTTCAACATCTAATTTAAGTCCATCTATATAATTATATAAACCCTCCATAGATTCTTTGTTATCTTCTAATATCTCCTGCAATTCTGATATTTTATTTTGTTCATCTTCTGTTTCATCAGCAATAGTTTTAATACCACTTGTAAATGTTACAATCATTACAATAAAAATAATTATTTTGAATATTATTTTTTTCATATCATTCTCCTACAGAATTTGAATAATAGTATCTAAAACTGCCCTCAATATAGGTAATGATAAAATTAATATAAATATTTTGCCAACTAATTCTACTTTAGATGCTAATGAACCAGCCCCTGCATCTTTACATATCTCACTACAAAAAGATGATATATAAGCTATCCCCAATATCTTTATTACAAGCTCTAAATAAACAATATTTATCCCAGCTGTTTCTGACAATTCTTGAAGAAAACTAATAATACCTTTAAGTTCAGAAAATGCAAAAATAAATATACTTATCCCTGATACTAACAGAATAAGAACAACCAAATCTGACCTTTTGTCTTTAAATAGCAAAACCATAAATAGACTTATCAAAGCAAATGCTATTATCTTTAAAAACATTTTCCTTCACCTAAAACATAAATAATGTTTTCACTGTATTAAACAAATCACTAATAAGTGAAATAATCATAATAAGTATAATAACAATACCTGCAATATTAGTTATTGCTGCTATTTCACTCTTACCACTACTAGTTAATACCTTATCTAAAATCACAAGTACAATGCCTGCTCCACCTATCTTAAATAATATGCTTATGTCTAACACATACTCTCCCCCTCTAAATTATTAAAATAGAAATCATAGCACCTATGCATAATCCTAAGTTTCTATATAGCTTTGTATTTTTCTTAGATAATTCTTCACTATCTACTATATTAATCTTAAGGTTCTCTAATGTTAGTTCAAACACCTTATTTATCCCATATGAGCTTGATTCTTGAATTCCTTTAAAAAAATCTCCTATAACTACCTCATCCTCTTCTGCTAAATAAAAGTCATTCTTATACTCTATATAAACTCTGTGAAATTCAGAAGCCAAACTATCTATGTCATTGTTTTTAAGATTATTAGATAAACATAAGAATAACCTTCTTATTGTATCATTCATTTTCATTGCAACATTACTAAGTGCTATTGGTATAGGTGTATTATTATATATTATTTCACTTTGAAGATATAAAACAGCTTTATTCCATTCCTTTAGATCAATTGGTCTTTTTCTATATATTTCTCCATACAAATAACCTATTATAACAAAAACAAGAAATATACCAATACTTAAAATAACTTTAACCATTTATCTAAATCCTCCTGAGAATTGCTATATACTCCTTCAATAGTTCCTGCACCTTCTCTATTACTTAAGATTATTATTCTTTCTAATATATTATTATCTATAACATCTTTAAATATTCTTCTATTTTTTAAATCATCTATTCCATATCCATGGATAGAAGTTATTATTTTCACTCCAGAATTATAAGCCATCATAAGTGCTGCTATATCATTATCAGTTCCTAATTCATCACACACGATTACTTCTGGTGATAAACTTCTTATAGCCATAATCATGCCTTTACTTTTTATACAATTATCTAATACATCTGTTCTTATTCCTAATGTCATCTGAGGAACCCCTTCATAACAAGCTGCTATCTCACTTCTTTCGTCTACAACTACAACTTTCTTCTTATAATTCTGAGATATATCTCTCACTATATCTCTTAGAAGTGTAGTTTTGCCACATTTAGGAGGCGATATTATAAGAGTATTCTTAACTTCTCCTTCTTCTACTATATATGGAACAACTTTTTTAGAACAACCTATTATTTGTTTACATAATCTTATATTTAATGAAGTTATATTTTTTATTGTTCGAACATCATCACCATCCATAACACATTCGCCTGCTAACCCTATTCTATGTCCACCTTTCATAGTTATAAATCCTTGCTTAATCTCATCTTCAAATGCAAATAATGAATAATTAGATATTCTTTGGAGAATAAACTTTATATCTGCTCTAGTAACCTTATAATTATTAACTATTTCTCTTTCACCTAGATATAATATAACATATTTGCCTTCTTTTAATCTTATTTCTTGAAGCTTTGAATTATCTAAATACACTGCTAATTCTTTTAATAACTTTTGCGGAAATATCTTAAAAATCTCTTCTTCTAACATTATTTTTCCCTTCCTAAATTGTTTATATCTAATCTTATGTTTAGGTTACAAAAATATTACTGAATTATTTATAAGAACAAAAATTAAAATATAAGGTCTTTTCCATATAGGTAGTATACTCTAATATTACCTATACCCTATATCTAAGATACTTATTCTCAACTATAGACAAAATATAATTTCCTAAAGATCAAAAAAACGTCAAGGCAATAAATTAACCTTGACGTTTTTCTATTTAATATCTTCATTACAATAAGGACATTTGATATTTTTATTTTCCTTAAGCGTTGATTCTTCAATAAAAATAGGTTTCCCACAATTTTTACATAAGATTTCTTTATATTCATCTTCGAATTCTTCTAAATCTTCTAACGTAACTTCTTCAAAAAGTTCTTCTTGAATTCCCGAAATATCTTCATCCATATATTTAAAATTCTCTGCTAATACTGCTTGATTCTCCAAAATTTCTTCTATTTTTATAGAATAAGCATCTAACAGATTATACATTTCTGAGAATATCTTATTATATTTATCTTCTTCAACCTTGGATATATCTTCTCGTAGAACATCCAACTTATTTTTAATATCTTTCATTAATAACCATCCTTATATTAAGAATCTATTATTAGATTCTTTCCATGTATTCACCAGTTCTTGTATCTACTCTTATTGTATCTCCTTCGTTAACAAACATAGGAACTCCAACAACTGCTCCAGTTTCTAATGTAGCTGGTTTTAATGAGTTAGTAGCTGTGTTACCTTTAACTCCTGGTTCACAATGAGTGATTTGTAATTCAACAAAGTTTGGTGCTTCTACTGAGAATGCATCACCTTTATAGAATTTGATTATTGCGAACATGTTTTCCTTTAAGTACTTAATAGCTTCTTCAACTTTTTCATAGTTTAAAGGAATTTGTTCAAATGTTTCTTGATCCATGAAGTAGTATAACTCTCCATCAGAATATAAATATTGCATTTCTTTTCTTTCTATAACTGCTTCTTGGAACTTAGCTGTTGGGTTAAAAGTAGTTTCTGTAACACCACCTGAAATAACGTTTCTTAACTTAGTTCTTACGAATGCAGCACCTTTACCTGGCTTAACATGTAAAAAGTCAACTACTGTATAAACTTGTCCTTCGTGTTCAAAAGTTGTTCCTTTTCTTAAATCTCCTGCTGAAATCATAATAGTATCCCTCCAAAAATATATAAAATTGATACCTAAATTTAATGGTATATTTTCTAATTTAATAGCGTAACATAGTTATTTTATCAAAAGAAAGAGAATTTTGCAACTAACTTTGTTTAATTTAGCTTAAATGAATATTGAATAGTTATGTTTCCTGATACAACACCTTTATCTATATCAAGTTTATAACTCTTTATAGTATTATCTTTTAATCCTTTAAGTTTGGTACGTACACCTTCAATATCTCCATTAATGTCTATAATAACTTCATATCCATCATAACACGATGTAATCTTAGATATATTAAATTTTTTATTTTTCATTTCATTTATTATATCATTAATATCTACCTCTTCTGTTTCATTAATAACATCTATTGTTTCTATCACTTCACTTGAAGAATTATAATTTATAATATAATTCTCAACCATAATTAAACTTAATAACCCTATAATTATAATAAATATTTTACTCTTCATTGTCACAACTTTCTATTTCTAGTTTATAACCTCCTTCTTCTAAAGACTCCATTTCTTTAATAATAACATTACTATTATTAATTCTAATAAGTTGTTCTATATCTGATACCTCATACTTTTTCTCATCTTCTGTAATATTTGCTTTATAGGAAATCTTGCCCAATTGTAGATATTTATCTATCTCATTAATTGGTAATCCCACATCTTGCGTATATGTTTTCTTATTCTCTATATTTTTATTTCTACTAAAAGATTTAATCACTGTAGGTATCCTTATTAAAAATATAACTGATAATGCTAATATCATATTCTTATAGTACTTATACTTACGTTTATATATCTTAATAGCAATATCAGGTGGTAAAAAATCTTTGTTTAAATATCTTCTTGTCATCTATTACCTCTTTATATGCATCGATAATGTTGAAACTAATTCTGTTTGAAATCCTCTTATCTATAATGGTAATACTATCATCTATAGTTTCTTCTACCCTTCTCATAAATATATTTACTTCTGGATCAACTATGGTACTTGTAATATACTTGCCATTATAACTAACATAATAATTATTAGAGTTATATACAAACATCAAATTAAATTTATTATATTTACGTTTCAAATTATTAACCGCTATTAATTGAATAGGTTCAACTTCAACATTATATGCATTCTCACAAATTCTTCTTATATTAGATAATCCTTTTATGGCATAAACTATAGTTTCTCTCTTCTTGTTAAAAGTAAAATAATCATATACAAAATCATTATTCTCACCAAATAATCTCTTAACATCTTGCTGTACTTCTTCTTCTGAACTGTTAAGTATTCTACGAGTATATAATTCCTCATCTAATATTATAATCTTCTGTTTATGTCCAAACGTTCTATAATCAATTTCATTATATGCTATAAACTTATGGTTGCATATTACACCATCCCTTGACAATAATATAGTACTTCTCATACTCAGTATCCTTTCTCTCTAGGATATATTATTATCCTATCGTTCATAGGTTCAATTATCACATTATACAAAACTACACTCTCTTCTATAGTAGCCTCTATTATATTATTGCCAACATAATTATAATATATACCATCTATTTTTATTTTTTCTCCACTTAATAGCTGCTTTACCCTATTATTATCTTCTCTAAAATAATTATTAACTCTTGTTATACCATCTTCGTTTTTTACATTAAATCCATATAAATCTATAATTGACTCTTCTATAGCTGCACTATCATGATTATTATATGCTATAGTAAATGTAAATCCTGCTAGAATAATCACTAGCATTACTGTTATAACCACAATAATCAATGTATATCCTTTTTTCATTATAAACACCTACTTATTGAAAACTTGCCTTTCTTAATGGTTATATATATAAGTCTATCTTTATTTACAACTTGAAAGTCTTCTATTTCACCTATGACTTTCGTAGTAGTTTTATTTAATCTATTAGCATAAAATGTAACATAATCAATGCATATTTTATTATTATTTCTATAGATAATCTCATAGCTATCTTCTGCTGTATTAGTTATTATTTTATTATCCATGCTATATATATTCTTAACATGCTCTTCTCTTAATATCCTAGATATATTTATAATAACTTCTTCTAGTTCATTCATATTATTAGTTTCTTCTATATAACAATTATATTTACTTATACAATTAGCACATAAATTAGTGCATATAGATACCACTATCATTCCTATGGCTATAGAGATAACTAACTCTATTAAAGTAAATCCATGTCTATTATTCATCCATCCATTCATCCTTTATTACATCTACACTTATACACTCTTCTTCATATACTATTGATACATTTATTTTAAGACCAGTATCACTTTCAGATAGCTTTGATATCTTTATATAATTATCCTTTTTCCCCTTCTTTACATCTAATAAACTTTTTGTTTTTATAATTTCAGAGAATTTTTCACCATATTCTATATATATAGTGCCATCTATTAAGCTATCTTTTAATGATGATAAGGTTTCATTATATCTTATTTCCATGCATATAGAATATAAATCATCCTTTAATCTTCTATTAATTTCTCGTTCTCTTATAGATTTTATTATTGATGTATATCCACTTAAAGCCATTGTTATGCCTATAGTTAATATCATTATAGATATTATAATTTCTATTAATATATATCCTTTTTTCATTCCTTTAGCCTTATATTATTTTCTCCTACTGAAATAGTTATAACATGCATTTTATCTAATGAATCCTTAAATATTAATGTGCAAGATTCTACTGTTCCATCTTGCTTAATAAATATCATTTTATAATGCATCATATATTCTAATGAATAATTTTTATATAATTTTAAATTGTCTAATTCAATCTTTCGTTTTGTTTCATCATTTATAATTAAACTTACCTCCAAGATATTATCTTTCATAATAAATTTTATATTGCCATATTGTTGTGAATTAACTGAATAACTCTTTCCATAATGAATAATATCTAAAACCTCATATAATTCTTGTCTTATATACATATCCTTTTTTATTTTTAATAGATATTTGCTAGCACCTATTCCAATAGATGCTAATATTAGAATTATTGACATTGACACAACTAACTCTATTAATGTATATCCGTATTTTTTACCCATTTAATGAATTCATAAAAGGGACTATGCATTTAATAAGAATAAAACAAACTATAACAGCTAATAATATCATTAATCCTGGTTCAATTAATTTTAGTTTTTTATCTATACATTTTATTAATTCTTTGTTATTACTATTTAGTGCTTTAGTTATCATCTCCTCAACATCTCCCCCTTTCTCTCCTATCTTTATAAATGATAAGCTGTGCTTACTTAATATATCTATATTTTCTAATGTATAACTCAGTTCATTTCCTTGTATTAGTTTTTCATATATATATTCTAAATATCTTTGAACTATATTATTGTCCATAGATTCTTTAGCCAAGCATAATCCCTGAACTATATTCCCTTGACTTTTATATATTATAGATAAAATTAAAAGAAGGATATTTTCATAGTACAATCTTATAATTTTAAATTTTTTCATCTTGTTCTTATAATCTATATTATCTTTTAATATAGTAATTATAATAATACAAATAACCATACTACTTATAATTCTTCCCCAAAATAGAAGTGGATTATTATCAAGCTCAACTCTGTAATTATATAAATTTTTAATACTTCCAGTAAAATCTCTGTCTAACTCTAATAACATGTTACACATTTTAGGTAAAAATATTATAAATATAACTATAGCCATTAACAATAAAGTGCTTAAAACTATACATGGATATGCTATAGCTGCTTTTATTTTTGTTTCAATATTTTGTTTAATAGAATAATAATCCTTAAGTGCCCATAAAACTCTTGATAAACTTCCATTATCTTCTCCTATCTTGACAAAACCACTAAACATAGTTGGAAAAAATTTAGGATATCTCTTAAAAGCTTCTGATAATGTCATTCCTTTTAAAACTTCTCTATGCACTAATAAAATTATTCTTTTATATTCTTTGTTTAAATCTAATTCACTTAATAACAACAATGAAGATTCTATTGAAATACCTTCATTATATAGATTGCCTAAAGCTTCTGATATCATAATTAAATTTTCTGATTGTTTTCTCAATTAAGATCTTCCCATTCTATAAAATCTAAATAATCATAATAGTCTAACTTACCATTATTAAGTAGCTTAATAAGTATACTTAGCATCTCTTTGTTAGATAATTTTTCATTTCTATCTTCTATTCCATAAACATTTCTTGTGATTTTATCTTCTATATAGCACACAGATGATACTAATGTTCTACCTATATATCCAGTATAATTACAACTCTTACAGCCATGCTTTTTATAGTAAATTCTATTAGATACTTTTAGTTGTTCCTTACACTTATCACACAATACTCCTATTAACCTCTGTGATATTATTCCCTTAAGTGAATCTTCAATAAGATAATGCTCTATCCCCATATCTCTTAATCTAATAAAAACTTCTCTTGGGCTCTTACTATGAATAGTTGTATAAACTTTATGCCCAGTAATAGCAGCTCTTATAGCCATCTGCGCTGTATCTATATCTCTTATTTCTCCAATCATAATTATATCGGGATCTTGCCGCAGTATACTACGAAGACCACTTGCAAATGTTATACCAATCTTAGGATTAAGACTAATTTGATTAATTCCTAAAATATTTGCTTCTATAGGATCTTCTAAGGTTGTAATATTAACAGGTTCGTTTTTTAATAAATTAAGTATTGTATAAAGAGTTGTAGATTTCCCTGATCCTGTAGGTCCATTAATTATTACAATGCCACTTTTAATGTTTATTATTTTCTTAAGTTTATCTAATTGGTTATCATTAAAATTAAGTTCTTCTAATGTAGATATAAGCCTATCTTCATATATAATTCTAACTACTAGCTTCTCTCCTTCTACAACCGGAATCGTTGACAATCTAAGACTGTAGGTTCTATCCTCAATAGCTATATTCATCTTGCCATCTTGAGGTCTTCTCTTCTCTGTCATATCCATATTGGAATTTATCTTAAGCCTAGATAAAATAGTTATGAATTCACTGAGTTTGATTATCCTAAATATAACCAAATATCCATTAATTCTAAAACGTATATATACTTTATCTAACATCGGCTCAAAATGTATATCACTAGTTCTATTCTTAATTGCTAATTCTAAAATCTTATCTTCATAATGGGAGTAATTATAATCTAATACCATATCTATATATCCTAATAATTCTTCTGCAGTTACGTATATGAATTTTATGTCTTTATTATAAATGTTCCTTAAATGCTCACTACATCTCATATCGTCACAATTACAAGCTAAACAATTAAGTACAGAATCCACAATAAATATAGGCAAAATCATATTATCTAAAGCCTCTTCTCTAGTTACCATACGTGCAACATCCAAATCAATTCTATAAAGCATTTCTACATCTAGCATATTATATCTCCCATTTTCTTTACTTACTTTTGCTATTATCTCCATAATATATTTTTTTATTCATAATAAATAAATTAAAATTAATAGCATTAGTTTAAGTCAAGCTATTTATTTAATACTTTTAGAATAATATTTAAAAATATCAACATTTTCATGGAAAAGACCCTATTTCTTTAAGAAAGTTGATTTTCAGTATACTTTTTTATAACTAGAAATAAAAAAATTAAGTTATAACTAAATGCGTTTTCAACATCTAGCTAACTTAATTTTTTTACTCTAGTAAGAAATCATATAAAATTTAAGAATTCTGAACGCTATATCTTCTAACAAAATATACTTCTCCAGTACCATCTAATATAAGACTTATAGCACCTTCGTTATTGCATTTATATACAGATTGAAACTTCTTATTATTTGATCCAATAAAAAGTATATTACCATCATCACCTTTTGATAATCCCTTCTTTACATCTACATAAGATGGAAATGAATATGTAAGTCTCTTATGAATCGAATCTTTTAGATAATATAAGGCATAATCTGTATTCTTAAAACTTCCTAATATATAATAATCATCATTATTTCCATCTACAATATCATATACCTTCATTATTTCCGAAGTTAATTCTTGTGAATTTTCTCCATTTTTATCTATTGATACAAGAGTTTTTTCTCCTTCGTAGGAACTTTTTGAATATATTATCTTATCATTTAGTACCTTTATAAATTCAACAAATCCTTCATCAAACTCTACTAGTAATTTTTCTTTTTTTTCTTTTATATTATAAGTGAATATTCCATTTTTCTTATCTGTTTCACGTATACCATAATATACAATAGTATTATCATCTAACCAATCTACATATTTACCTGATATCATAACAGATATATTAAGCTTAAGTAATTTATCATCCTTCATGCTCATTATATATAAATTACATGATTCTTCATTTCTAAAAAAAGATAAATATTCTCCTCCAGGTGATAGATTAAAATAACTATCATAAGTTTCTATAGAATGTAATTCTTTTTCTTTATCTTTATACCTTGCTATATATTCTCTATCCTTCTGTCCTAAATAATTACCACTTGCAGTATCATAAACAGCGATTATTTGTTCTCCTTCAGCTTCAGAATACCTCTCATTATTGTATGTATAGTTTATATACTCTCCATTATCTTCAGTACAAATAGATCCATCATTCAGTTCTATTACTTCTGTTTCTATGTTCTTATCTTCATTTACTTCTTTTTTATCTTCGCATGATATCATTGATACAGCTATCATGCTTATGAATAATATTAATAATGTCTTTTTCTTCACTGTAATTCTATCCTTTACCCTATATAATTTTATATTTTTTTATTTACCTTCGAATTATTTCCTATACTATAATACCCCCATAAATTTATTATATCAATAACTTACTAGCCAGAACTATAATTTTATTTTTTATTAATTTTTTTTTAATAATACATCATCTTAACTTTTCTTTTATCTTATCATTTACTTAACTAAAATAACATTTAATGATATACTATGATTATTACATTGAAAGGATGAGACATATGGCTTTAGATGGTATATTTTTAAATAATTTGATATATAATATAAAACCTTATCTAATAGATACAAAAATAGATAAAATTAACCAACCAGAGAAAGATGAAATAATTTTCACTTTAAGAAAAGACAGAAAAAACTTAAAATTATTAATTTCATCATCTTCAAGTTTTCCAAGAATTCATTTTACAAAAATTCAAAAAGAAAATCCATTAAAGGCTCCTATGTACCTAATGGTCTTAAGGAAATATCTTTTAGGTGGAAAAATAACAAATGTATCTCAAGTAAACGGAGATAGAATTGTTGTCATAAATATTGAAGCTTCTGATGAAATGGGATTTAATAGTGCTTATAATCTTATTATAGAAATAATGGGACGTCACTCAAATATAACTTTAGTTCGTGAAAGAGATAACAAAATAATTGATTCAATTAAACATATAACCCCTGACATAAACAGTTATCGTACTCTACTTCCAGGTTTAGAATATGTATGGCCACCAGAATCAAAAAAAATAAACCCTTATAATTTTACTTTAGATAATTTAAAAGCTTATATAGCTTCTAATTCTATAGAATACGATGAATTATTTTATTATAATGTTTTTACAGGTATATCAAAACCTTTATCTAAAGATTTATACACAAAAACTAATTATTCTTTAGAAAACATAGATTTTTTATATAATTCTTTCTCAAAATTTATCTTAAATCTTAATAACAATTTAGAATTTAATATTTATACAGATAAAAACGGAATATACAAAGACTTCTATTCTATTCCACTAACAACTAAAGAATTTAATAAAATAACTTTTGATGATCCATCTGAATTGTTAGATGAATTCTTCAGTACCAAAGATAAACAAGAAAGACTATTAAATAAATCAGCAAATCTGCAAAAATTAATTCACAACAACATTGATAGATGCAAGAAAAAAGAAAAAATATTAAACAATACTCTAAAAGATTGTGAAAAAAAAGAAGATTACAAGATAAAAGGAGATTTACTAACTTCATTTATTTATAGTTTTAAAAAAGGTGATAAAGAAATATCCTTAAATAATTTCTTTGTAGAAGACAGTCCACTTATCACAATATCATTAGATGAAAATAAAACCCCTTCAGAAAATGTACAAAGATATTATAAGAAATATAACAAAATGAAAAAGTCAGAAATCATGGCTACACAACAATTAGCTATAAATACTGATGAACTAAAGTATTTAAATTCTGTATTATCAAACATCCTTAATGCAGAAAGCTATACAGAAATAGATGATATCAAACAAGAATTAATTACTACTGGTTATATTAAACATAAAAGAAATGCAAAAAAAGAAAAAAAATCAAAAGAAAGCAAGCCTTATCATTTTATATCTTCTACAGGATTTAATATCTATGTAGGAAAAAATAATATACAAAATGATTATCTTAGCTTAAAATTTGCAAACAAAAACGATTTATGGTTACATGCAAAAGATATTCCAGGATCACATGTAGTTATTCAAGGAAACAATATTGATGAAACCACTATAGAAGAGGCTGCAATAATTGCTGCTTACTATAGCAAGAATAAAACTAATACTAAAGTACCAATAGATTATACACTTATAAAGAACTTAAGAAAACCTAATGGTGCTAAGCCTGGAATGGTTATATATTATACAAATAAGACAATATATGTTGACCCACAATTATTTTCAACATTAAATATCACTCAAAAATAACAGGAGATGAACTTATATGAACTTAAAGGATAAACTATTTCAACATAATGTAACTTCTGAATCTGTAAGATTAGGAATTATATTAGCAGTTATAGGAGGATTTCTTGATGCTTACACTTATATAATTGAAGGAGGAGTCTTTGCAAATGCCCAAACTGGTAACTTAGTTATCTTCGGAATGAATTTATCACAAGGACATTTTCATAAAGCTTTGTTTAGTTTTTTTCCAATCCTAGCATTTATCATAGGGGTATTTGTATCTGCAACTGTAAAAAATAAAATTAATATTTTATTTGATTGGGAAATTGTAGTTATTTTAATAGAGGCCCTTGTTTTACTTCTTATAGCTGTTTTACCTTTTAATTTCCCACAATTACTAGTTACAACTTCTATATCATTTGTATCATCTATGCAGATACAAACCTTTAGAAAACTAGTAAACTCGCCTTATTCAACAACTATGTGTACTGGAAATTTAAGAAGTGGAACTGAAGCTTTGTACTTAGCTATATTCAAAAAAGATAAAGAAGCTTTAGAAAAAACAAAAAGATATTATACAATAATTTTATTCTTCTTAGTTGGAAGTGCACTTGGAGCTTATTTATCTTTACATTATGGAAGAATTGCTTTAATAGCTCCTATGATATTATTGTTATTCTGTACATTACTATTTAAAATTGATAAAAAAATGTTTACGAATTAACAGAACAAAATCGCCAAGGCTCTATAGTCACCTTGGCGATTTTATTCTGTTAAAAATAATCTTTATTTTACGCCGAAAAACTATACTTCTAAAATAAGTAGTATATTTTTCCTCCACAACATTATCTCTCTAAAAAAAGATTCATTTAGTTCTCTTTTAAGAATTCCTTATTATTTCTTGAATTACAGTACTTCCTGCATTTTTTATCTTATCATTATTAAAATATTGATAATAATAACATTTTAATTTACCATTATATAGTTTTCTATTCTTACTAGATTTTATTCCAAATACTTTTTCAAAATCTTCATATGATGTAAGAATATTATATTCCCAATTAGAGAAAGTACTCATAATCTTGCCAAACTCTCTATATAATTCTGTTATTTCGTTCTTTTCTCCAAGTCTTTCTCCATAAGGAGGATTAGTTATAACAAAACCATATTTTCTCTTGTTAGAAAACTCTCTAGCATCTCTCTTTTGGAATTCAATAACATCATCAACGCCCGCTTTTATAGCATTATCTTCAGCTGTTCTAAGAACCCATGTATCAATATCATAACCAATCATTTTTATGTCTTTTTCTTTTATAGAATTTCTAGCTCCTTCTCTTACAATATTAAAATATTTTTCAGGCATAGTTGGCCATGTTTCACATACAAATTTTCTATTAAGTCCTGGTGCAATATTTTTCATTATCATAGCAGCCTCAATAAGTATAGTTCCTGATCCACAGAATGGATCTATAAGCTCATATTCATCTGTATATCTAGATAATAAAACCATAGCAGCTGCTAATGTTTCTTTAAGAGGTGCTGCTCCTGAATTCTTTCTATAGCCTCTTTTATGTAGCCCTTCTCCTGATGTATCTATTGTAAGTGTAACTTTATCCTTTAATATAGCTACTTCTATTTTATATACAGGTCCATCTTCACTAAAATGACTTATACCATAACTTTCACTCATACTATTAACTATAGCTTTTTTTACAATTGATTGACAATCAGGCACACTATATAACTTTGACTTTACTGACTTACCAACAACATGCATAACTCCATTTTTAGGAATAATTCTAGCCCAATCAACTTTTTTTGTTCCTTGAAATAGCTCTTCAAAACTTCTTGCCTCAAATTCCGCCATTTTAATAAGCACTCTATCTGCTGTTCTTAGATGAATATTACATATAGCAATGTCCATTTCATCGCCTGAAAATTGAACTTTACTTGTGTCTGTTCTAACATCATCATATCCTAATGCTTTTAACTCTTTAGCTGTTATTCCTTCTAGCCCAAAAGTAGTTGTTGCAATCAAATCATAATTCATTGTTTCTTTCTCCTCTAATCTTCATAAATATTTACTGAATCTTCATCATCGATTTCTACTATACTTACTTCTATTTTTTCTTCTCTTGAAGTAGGTATATTTTTACCTACATAGTCTGCCCTTATAGGTAGTTCTTTATGTCCTCTATCTATTAACACTGCAAGTTGTATAGCTTTAGGTCTTCCCTTATCTATAATTGCATCTATTGCAGCTCTAACAGTTCTACATGTATATAATACATCATCAACGATTATAACAACCTTATCTTCTACATCAATATCAAGGTCTACTAATTTTGCTACAGGAATTTCTGTTTCTCTTGAAGAAATATCATCTCTATAATAAGTTATATCTAAACCAACAACTGGTAGTTCAACTCCCTCTATTTGTTTGATATTATTCATTATTCTTTTAGCAATAGGATATCCTCTTGTTTCAATACCTATCAAAACAACATTTTCAACGCCCTTATTTCTCTCTATTATCTCATGAGATATTCTTATAAGGCTTCTCTTTATAGCTTTTTCATCTAAAATGTTTGCTTTAAGTTTCATACTAAAATCACCTTACAGAACTATGCAGTTCTGAATTTTCCTTTCTTAATTATAATTATATTTTTGGGTATACATAATTCATAATAAAATCTATATAGAATCTTTTCTAAGGCTATCTATTATTGTTTGAAATTCATCTGGAAGTTCTGTAGTAAATTCCATATATTCTCTAGTTGTTGGATGAATAAATCCTAAAACTTTAGCATGAAGCATCTGTCCATTAGTCTTAATACGTTGCTTCTTAAGTCCATATACAGGATCCCCAACTAATGGATGATGAATGCTAGCCATATGAACTCTTATTTGATGAGTTCTTCCTGTTTCTAATACACACTTAACTAACGTATATCCCTTATTGTATCTCTCAAGCACATTATAATGCGTTACTGCCCTCTTGCCACCTTCAACTATTGCAAACTTAAGCCTATCATTCTTATTTCTTCCTAATGGTTTATCAATTACACCTTCATCACTTGTAATTATTCCCTCAGTTAAAGCATAATATTCTCTCTTCATTGTATGATTTTTTAGTTGTTCACTTAAAAAGTTATGCGCTTCGTCATTCTTTGCAATTACAAGCACTCCTGATGTATCTTTATCAATTCTATGAACAATACCTGGTCTTATTACTCCATTAATGCTTGATAAATCCTTACAATGATATAATACTGCATTTACCAATGTTCCATTATAATTACCTGGTGCAGGATGAACTACCATCCCTTTGCTCTTATTTACAACAATAACATCTCTATCTTCATACAATATATCAATTGGTATATTTTCTGGTTCTACTTTAAGCAATTCTGGTTCTGGAAGATTCATCTCTAGTCTATCATTAAGTCTTAACTTATAGTTACTCTTTATGCATTTATCATTAACTTTTACATATTCCTTCTCTATTAATCCTTGAAGATATGATCTCGATTTATCTTTAAATATATTATTTAGATATTTATCTATTCTAATACCAACATTCTCATCATTTATATAAAATATTTTTTTTTCACTCATATATACACTGTACTACTTAAATAAGTAGAAAATACTTTCATCTCCTTCCCTTATAGGACCTTGTTTAATAACATCTTTCTAGTTTCTTTAACATTATAATATAATGAATCCTTTTTATCAATGAACAAAGACTAAAATAACATATAACCTCTTTTATAATATCGCTTAAATACATCAACTTTTTCTTATAAAAAGACATTAAGCATTTAAATGAATTTAACTAAACTCTTCATTTTAAATAATAATCATATATTTTCTTATACATAAAAAAGGCTTGTCCCCTAAATATGGAGCCAAGCCTTTATAAATACAAATTATTTAACTTTGTGTTGTTCATCTTTCATAGCAAAAAAATTCTTTATTTCTGCAATTTCATCAGTAGTTATGCTATTTTCTATTTCTTTTATAGATTCTTCATCTATCTTTGCATCTTCTTCTACTTCATCAGAAACTGTTACTTCTTCATTTGCTACTTCTTCGTTAACCTCTTCATCTTCTAAAGTTTCTTCTTCTTCAGTTACTTCTGGAAGACCTATTTCTTCATCAATATCTTCTAAAGGTTCTATTGATATATCACTTTCTTGAGCAACAATTGAAAGATTCTTAGTAAAATCTTTTTCTAAATCTTCAAATGTTTCTAATTGAACAGTCATAAAATTTCTAAATCTTGATCTAAATTTTATAAACTCTTGTTTTATATCTTCATACTCATCATTTATTTGTAAAACATCATTATGTGCTTTATCTAATATCTTTTGAGCTGTTTCATTAGCATTTTTAACAATCATTTCTGCTTCTTTTTCAGAAGAAGCTTTTGCTTGATCAGCTGCATCTTGAGCTAATAACAAAGTATTTTGAATAGTACTTTCTATCTTTTGATAATGTTCTATTTGTTCATTAATAGATGCTAATTTTTCTTTCAATGCTGAATTTTCTTTATATATTGCTTCATAATTATCTATGATTTCATCTAAAAAATCATCAACTTCTTCAGCATTATATCCCCTCATTACTTTTTTGAATTCTTTATTATTAATGTCCATAGGAGTAAGTGTAACCTTCATTAAATCCACCTCTATATTACAAATATTTTTTTATTACAATTTTAATTTTACCACTTTTGCTATTACCAATTGTATTTCCTATAATAAACTTGCCAATACCTCTAATAGTTACTCTATTATCTTCTCCTAATTCGCTACTCTTTTCTCTTACTTTATTATAATCTAATAATACTTTCCCCTCTTCAATCATATCTTGTGCTTTACTTCTAGATACTCGCGCAAGCTTAGATACAATCGAATCAATTCTTCTTGATTGAACTAAAATAACTTCTTCTTCTAATTCATATTCTGGAATATCTACTAAGTTGTCTATAACACTTACCTTGCAAGAAACTTTCCCTATAGTTTCTAAATTACATAAAATAAAATCTTGTATTTCTTCGCATACTGGTACATAACATATATTATTCTTAACTAATAAATCACCAAGTTTACTTCTTTTAATTCCTAAAGCTAAAAGTGATCCTAAATAATCTCTGTGACTTAATGTGTGAAACTTTGATGTATTTTCAATTTTAATAATTTTATATGGAAATGGTGTACCATAATGATTATTAAATGCTATCATACGTCTCTCTGCTTCTTTAAAAAAGCCATCATCCTCTATAGTACAGTTACTATTTTGAAGATTATTTTTAAAATATCTCCAAATATTTGGCGTGTAAAAATCATTTCCAAAGACAGTAATGTCCTTGTTGTAAGAAAGATTATATTTATCTAATAAATTAATAACTTCTATTTTTTCATCATCACCAAAGTTTTCAAGTAACTTTTTCTTATCCATAAATTATTATTTCCAATTAAATAAAGCTTTTGAGCTTAATTCACTTTTAAGTTCAGTAGTAACTTCTACATTAGATGGTGTAAGTAAATATACTCCATTTTCTATTGTTTGAAGTTCTCCACCTAAAGCATAGCAAGAACCACTTATAAAGTCTATTAATCTTTGAGCTATTCTTTTTTCTAATGCTGATGTATTAATAACTACCATTTTTCTTGATTTAAGAGCATCACATATTTCAGTAGCATCTTCATATTGAGCTGGTCTAGATATAATAACTTTTGCTGATGTAGCTGTATGAATATTTACAACTTTATTATTAGCTGCATTTTTTTTGTTTTGAATAATTGGTTCAACTTCTTCTTCTTGTTCTTCTGTATCTACATCATCATCATATTCATCATCGAATTCATCATATTCGTCATAATCTCCAAAACCTAATATTGTTTTCATCTTTGTTAATACATTACTCATTACTTAATCCCTCCACATTATAATTTCTCTTTCCAAAGATTCCCTCTCCAACTCTTATTAAAGTAGAGCCTTCCTCAATGGCAACTTTGTAATCATGAGTCATTCCCATAGATAATGTTTCCATAGTTATATTTTTAAAATCTTTTTGTTTTAAATCATCAAATATCTGTTTAACTTGTTTAAAATACATCCTATTACTATCATCATCACCCTTAGGTATAATAGTCATTATTCCATGTACTTTAACATAATTACATTTTTCTATTTCAGATATTAGATCATCTAATTCTTCAACTAATACTCCGCTTTTGCTCTCTTCTCTTCCTATATTAATTTGAATAAGAACGTCAGCTGTTAATTGTTTTTTTTCATATTCTTTTTCGATAACCTTTAGAAGCTTTACACTAGATAAAGAATGTATCAAAAAAACTTTTCCTACAATGTATTTAACTTTATTTGTCTGAAGTTTACCTATAAGATGCCATCTCACATCAGAATGAAATTCTTCACTCTTTTTCATAATTTCTTGAACTTTGTTTTCACCAAAGTCTCTTATTCCATATTCGTATGCTTCTTCCATTTCCTGAATACTTTTTGTCTTAGAAACGGCTAATAATTGTACATCTTTGGGTATATCTTCAAGAATAGCTTCTATATTTTCTTTAATGCCCATAGTAGCCTCCTCCTTAAAGAGCACTTAACCCTAATTGATTATTATATTCTACATAAATACAACAAATCCTTCTGTATTTATAATTTTATTAACATTAATTATTATACAATAAAAGCAAACTATTTTCCAGTATATTCAGTCAAATTAGAATAATTAGCTAAATATCCTGCTTTTAACACTATCTCTTCCTTTTTTTCTATTGAAATGTCAAGACCTCTTGTTATTAATTTATTCAAATAACTTCCGTCTTTTGTTAATTCTGCTTCAAGGGTATCTGGGTCACCTATACAATAGAAATTAAATGTTGCATATGCTTGATCTCCATCTTCAAATCCTATAAATGCCCATCTACATGCAACTCCCGTATTATAAACAATTCTATGATCATTTATAGAAATAACTTCTGCTCCTGCATATTTTATATCATTTAATAAACATTCCACATCATTATCATGCAATATTTTATTTCTTTTTTCATAGGTAGATTCATCACTTGTATATTTTCCATCATTTATTTTAATTACTACACCAGGTCCCTTTACTTCATTAAGGCCTGTTACAAGACCATATATATTTAGCAAAGACTTCATATCTGAAACTACTTCTTCGTCTCCTTTTGTATAAGAATACTTTGAAATTCTTTCTTCAATTTCTTGATTTTCATCCATTAATGTACTTATTTGTTTTATTAATTTATTTTTTTCTTCTTGAGCCTTTTGATATTCAGAAGTTGTCATACTATTAGCAGACTCTGAACCTTTTGCATCAAAGTTAATTGCTATTAGATATCCAACTATAATCATACTTATTAAAACTAAAGTTTTAAAATGCTTTTTTTTCATTTTATACCTCTATGTTTATCTCTAATTTTATCTAAAATTAGTCTTCTTACTACTGCAAAGTTATCAAATATTCTTCCACCAAACACTATTACTGCTGCCATATATATTGGAATTCCAAGCTTATCTCCTAAAAATGCAAGTGCTGCTGCAAGTATAGCATTTCCAAAAAATCCAGATATAAATATATCTGCTCTAAAATTATCCGCTAAATTAGCTCTTATAGCTCCAAAAACTGAATCAAGACATGCTAGTATAGCTACTGACATATATGATGAAAAAGCTACTGGAATGTTAACATCTACAAGAAAGCCTAATAAAACACCTACTAATAATCCTACTACCGCTATCATATATATCCTCCTTAATTTTCTCCTGTTACTGCTGTTACATAATCATTTCTAAGTGCTTGAGTTGTTTTCTTAAGTACCAAATTATCATATTCATCAATTTTTACATCATAATAATTATAATTACCATAAGTAAATGTTTGAAAATCCAACCCTGCTTTCATAGATTTTATATCACCTATTGCCTCTATCACTATATCCTCAGTAGGAATTATTCTTCCTGCAGAACCTATCCATATGTAATTACCTGATACCTTTATTCCTGTTTGTTGAGTAATTCTATATCCATTTATTGATATTGCTTCAGCCTTTGAAAACCACAATGTGTTTACAATTGATACTAAATCTGCATCTGATAAAGTTGAAGTACTATCAGCTATGTTTGAATTGAATAGATTAGTTTTTAATGATAATTTAATTTTTATACCTGGTCCTTGTGCATCTACTAATCCTAATTGCAATCTAGAATTATCTAATTGTTTTTTTATCTCTTGTTCTACATTACCACTAACTACTTGTTGCTCTAAATCAGTTAATTTTTTGTTTAACTCGTCATTTGTTTCTTGTAATTGTTTCTTTTCCTTCTTTAAGCTCTCAACTTCATCTAATATATCACTATTAGAATAATTACCACTTTGAGCCTTTTTATTAAGTGCTAATTCTTTGTATTGATACGCTAACAAGAAACCTAACAAAGAACAAACAATTGCTACTGCGACTTGCGATTTATGTCTTTTCATATTATCCTCCTCAAAATAAATCACTTAAAATCTGGTGTTCCATCAAAGCCTACATTAATGTATTCTTTTGGTAAATCACTTTTATAAATCAAAATAGCATCACTCATTTTGTCACGAATATTCTCATCTGCTCCTAAATAAACTGTTATGTCGTTTAAGGTCACACTAAGCTTAGATAAATCTGCTAAATTTACAGATGTTATTCTAAATTCTTCTTTATTATCTTCTATAATACCTTGTTCATCATATAATTCATTTAATACTGCAATCATCCTAGAATTATCTAACACTTTATCTCCAAGCTTTTTCTTAGATAAATCCACTCCAGTTATTTTTATATATTCGTCACTATCTAATTTGTTTTTATTTTCTAGATATATAAGATCACTACTTATTATGGAATACGCATTATTATTCTCTATATAAAATAGACCTTTTGCTTCTTCCACATTTATTACTAATGTTTTCGGAAATTTTCTTGTAATCTTAAGTTGTTCAACATATGGATTTTTCTTAAGTATTTTTTCTAAATTATTTTTATTAAAAGTTACTAAATTCTTACCTTTAACTGATTCTGAT
Source organism: Clostridium sp. MSJ-8 (assembly GCF_018918325.1). Classification (GTDB taxonomy): domain Bacteria; phylum Bacillota; class Clostridia; order Clostridiales; family Clostridiaceae; genus Clostridium. Next base: position 39,202 of record NZ_JAHLQH010000028.1, read on the forward strand.
TTATCTAAGATATAATCTTCTGTTATCAGATTGTTGCCCTCTAAAACTACCTTATTAATTATAAAATAATCTGTATAAAAAACAATATATAGAGCAACTCCCATTAATAGAATTAAGAAAAAAATAATTTTTTTTAATAACTTCTTTCTTTTTGCTTTTCGTATATATGCATTTTCTATTTTTTTCATACAATTTCTCCACGTTAATATAATTATATAATAATAATACCACCATAATTATTTTTTTTCATCACCTTTTATAAATATAAACATTTTATATACTTTTCTATAGAGAAAAAAAATTCGCTTACAAGTACATTTTCATCTCATTCTTGTAAGCGAATAACTTATTATAATTTATTACAAAAGTGAATTGTTATTTATAGTTGATTCGTCTCTCTGTCTAGAAATATTGAGCAGAATTCCTATTGCAGACATCGTTATTAGGATAGAAGTACCACCATAACTTATAAAAGGAAGTGGAACTCCAGTAACTGGCATCGATCCAGTAACAACTGCTATATTAATTATAGTCTGAACACCTATTACAGATGTAATTCCTATTGCCAATAATGTTCCAAACATATCTTTAGCATCAAGTCCTACTTTGATGCCTCTCCATATAAGTATCAAGAACAATATAATTATTACAAGGCATCCTATATAGCCCAATTCTTCTCCTATAATAGAAAAAATAAAGTCATTGTGTGGTTCTGGCATATATAAAGTTTTCTGTCTAGATTGACCTAACCCAAGACCAGTTATTCCTCCAGCACCTAATGCATAAAAGGATTGTATAAGTTGATATCCAGCATCTTGGGCATCTTTCCATGGGTCTAGGAAATTAAGTAACCTCTCTCTTCTATATGGTTCAAAATAGGCAAATGCTCCAACTGCTGCAAGTAATACGGGCATAATATACAAGAATAAATGTTTAATCCTTGCTCCATCACAAAAAAGCAATATAAATGTAACTATCATTATAAGTGTTGCTATACTTAAGTTACTCTGGTATAAACATAAACCTGCAAAAAAACCTCCAAAAGCTAAATAAGGAACAACTCCACTCCAGAACTTCTTGATTCCTTCTCCCTTATATGCCATATTGGTAGCTAAAAATAAAACTACTGCATACTTTGCAATTTCTGAAGGTTGAAGAGATAGTGGTCCTAATTGAATCCATCTCTGAGCCCCCTTAACTGCTGGGAATAACTTAACTACTAACATAAGAGGTACAGATATAATAGCCAAGATTCCAGAAAATCTCCTCAATATATGATAGTCAAATCTCATAAAGAAAAACATAGCTATAAAACCTAACCCTGCTGCAAGAGACTGTTTAATCAAAAAAGCAGTACTACTACTATTATTATGCATTGCATAGTATGAACTAGCAGAATACACCATAACAACACCTATTGCTAGAAGCATAACAACTGAGTAGAAAATCCCATAATCTATTCTCCCAAGTTTATTTTTTTGTTTTTGGTGTTTCTTCTTCACCATACATACCCCTCCAGTTTTAATATGTTAAAAGGCAAATAATCCTATCAAGCATAAAATACATGTTACTATAGAAAATACTGTAACTATCTTAACCTCTGACCATCCACATTGTTCAAAGTGATGATGAATAGGTGCCATTTTAAAAATTCTCTTACCTGTTTTCTTAAAATAAGTTACCTGTATAACAACAGATAATGTTTCAATTATATAAATCATACCTACTATTATAACCAAAAATGGTGATTTTAATACAAGAAGTATAGTAGATAATGCACCTCCTAGTGCCAAAGATCCTGTATCACCCATAAAAACTTTAGCCTTATATGCATTAAACTTCAAGAAACCTAATAAAGCTCCTACAAGTCCCACACAAAAAACTGCTACTGATGTATGACCAGTATTATATGATACAACTCCGAAAAATGCCATTACAAGAATAGTTATTGAAGTTGCAAGTCCATCTAATCCATCTGTAAGATTTACAGCATTTGTAATAGCTGTGAAATAGAAAATTACAAACGGAATATATAATATTCCAAAATCAACTGTTTTGTTTGTAAAAGGAATCATAATATCTGTTCCAATAACTTTATATCCATATATGGCAAATACTAATGAAAAAATAAGTTGAAGAATAAATTTTTGTTTAGATGTTAACCCTTCATTTTCTTTATGAATTATCTTAAGCATATCATCTAAAAATCCTATTATTCCAAAAGCTAACATACCATATAATACAACCATAGCTTCATCTGATAGTTTGTATCTCATAAATATCATAACCATAACAATCGATACTATAAATATAATTCCACCAATAGTAGGTGTTCCGGCTTTTTTTTGATGACTTTTAGGTCCTTCTTTTCTTATGTTTTGTCCAAATTTAAGTTTGTGTAACATAGGTATAACTATCGGTCCTAACACTAATGATATGATAAGTCCTAATACTAAAGCTATGATAATCTTTCCTGAAATAAATTCATTAATTAATTCCGTCATTTTCTATTCTCCTTAATTCATTTACTATTTCTTCATATTTCATTCCTCTTGATGCCTTAACCAATATAACATCTTCTTTTAAAATATTATTTTTTAAATTATTGATTAATTCTTGTTTTGTATTATATACCTCAATAGTATCACTTCTATACCCTGCTCTATAATCTTCTCCATAATCTCCTGTAACTATAAGTAAATCCACTTTATCTCTAGCATATTCTGCTACATCCTTATGAGCTTTTTTAGATTCCTCACCTAATTCAAGCATAGTTCCAAGTATAGCAACTTTTCTCTTGCCTTCTGCATTGTATAAAACATCTATAGCTGCTTTCATAGAATCTGGACTTGCATTATAACAATCATTTATTATTGTTATATTATCTCCTTTTATGAATTCAAGTCTCATAGAAGTATTTTCAATATTATTTAATCCTTTTTCCATCTCATCATAAGATACTCCTAACTTATTTGCTGCAGCAATCGCTAGTAATGCATTTAATACATTATGAGCTCCTATCATATTAAGTGTAAACTTATGGTTTACTCCATTATGTGATACAGTAAACTGTGTGCTTTCATTAGTTGCTATTATATCTGTAGCATAATAATCACACTCTTCATTTAAACCTGTTTTAAGCAAGGTATATTCTTTAGGTAGTAGATCATTTAAATAATCACTTTCTGCATTTACAATAAGAGTATTATCTTTAGTAAAGAAATCTGTTATTTCTAATTTTGCTTTTAGTATGTTTTCTCTAGTTTTAAGATTTTCTATATGAGATAATCCTATATTAGTTATTAATGCTATATCTGGTCTAGCACAATTAGCTAAGGTATGTATCTCTCCTAAATTACTCATACCAAGTTCTAAAACAGCCACATCATATGTACTGTCTAATTGTAATATCATAAGAGGCATTCCTATATGATTATTAAAGTTTCCTTTTGTCTTAAAGACTTTATATTTCTCGCTCAAAAAAGCTGCAACTAGATCCTTAGTTGATGTTTTCCCACAAGATCCTGTTACTCCAACTACCTTTATCCCTAACTTTTCTCTATAAAATTTTGCAAGAGATAATAAAGCTTCATTACAATTATTAACCTTTATAATTGTCTTTTTATCTCTATAATCGTCAACATCTATAAATACTTCATCTATTATAGCTATAGATGCCCCTTTATCAAATGCATCTTTTATATATTTATTACCATTAAAATTATCTCCTTTTAATGCTAAAAATATATTATTCTCTTGAATCTTCCTAGTATCAGTTGATAATTCATTAAATTCAATACTTCCCTTTGTTAATACCTCGCCTTCTAAGCCATTTACTAACTCATTAAAACTAAGTTCCAAGTGTAATCATCCTTTCAAAATCTAATAAATATTGTCAGTTAATAATATATTAACTGACATTAAAACACTTTATCTTGAAGATAATATTTCATCTATTACTTCTCTTTCGTCGAAATGAATCTTACCAGTTTTTAATATTTGATAATCTTCATGACCCTTTCCAGCTATTACCACTACATCTCCAGGTTCTGCAATATCAATAGCTTTAGCTATAGCATCCTTTCTATTTTCTACCACAACATAGTTGTCCTTGTCAATACCTGCAACTATATCATCAATAATTGCACTTGGATCTTCTGTTCTAGGATTATCTGATGTGATTATCGCTATATCACTTAAATCCACACCTATTTTACCCATTTGTGGTCTCTTTACCTTATCTCTATCTCCACCACAACCAAATACAGATATTAATCTGTTCTTTGTAAATCCTCTTGCAGTTTCAAGAATATTTTCTAATCCATCTGGTGTATGTGCATAATCTAATATAATAGTATATGGAAGATTAAACTTTTTACCTGCCATTTCACATCTACCAGGAACTACTATTTCTGATATACCTTTTTTGATACTTTCAATAGAGATACCAAGTTCATTCATGCAAGCAATTACACCTAACGCATTATATATGTTAAATTCTCCAGGCATACCAACTCTGAATTCTTCTACATTATTATTAACTTTTAATTTAAAATCAATATGAGTTGCTCCAAATGCTTCATCATATGCTTTATAAGCACTTTCATTCTTTATTGATATAGTTTTACATTCATATCCCTTTTCCTTACATAGATCATATACTTTCTCGCCATACTCATTATCAACATTTGTTATTCTTATTTTAGAATTATCAAATAATTTGAATTTTGCATTAAAATAATTTTCAAATGTTTTATGAAAATCTAAATGATCTCTTGTAAGATTAGTAAATATGCCTGCTTCAAATTCTATTCCATAAACTCTATCTAAAGCTAATGAATGAGATGAAACTTCCATAACACAATATTCGCAATTTGAATTCACCATTTCACTAAACAATTCTTGTAGTTCTAATGATTCTGGAGTAGTTCTTTCTGTATCTATTTTTTTGTTACCTATATAATTAGCTATTGTTCCTATAAGACCAACCTTTTTTCCTTCTTCTTCAAGAATTGTTTTTATCATAAATGCAGATGTAGTTTTTCCATTAGTTCCTGTCACACCAATTATCTTCATTTTTTTGCTTGGATTATCATAATAGTTAGCTCCCATAACAGCTAATGCTTTTCTAGTATCTTGAACTTTTATTATAGTTATATTTTCTTTTGTTTCTACTAGATCTTCACAAATTATAACTGTTGCACCTAGTTGTACAGCTGAATCAACATATTTATGTCCATCTGATGCAAATCCCTTTATACATACAAAAACATCATTTTCCTTTACTTTTCTACTATCATAATTGATTTTTTGTATATCTACATCTACACTACCTTTTATCACTTCATAATCTAGTCCTTGTAATACCTTACTTAATATCATATCTATCACCTCAAAATTAACTTTAATTTGTATTTTTTAATCTTCTACACTTTTTCCTAGTGTTAATACTGCTGATGTACCTTTTTGAATAAGCTCTCCTTGTGAAATACTTTGTTTCACTACAGTACCATCTGAACCAGAAATAGTATATTTAATTCCTAACGAATCTAAAAGTTTTTTAGCATCTTCTATTGTATATCCTTCAACAGCTGGCATTATTACATCTGTATTAGCTTTTCCAGATGTCTTTAAAGTTATTTTAGAACCTTCTTTAACTGTATATCCTGGATATGGAGAAGATGATAAAACTGTGCTACCACTTCCTTTAACTTCATAAGTAAGTTTAGCATTATCTAATGCTTTCTTAGCTTCATCTAATGTTAATCCTCTCACTTCTGGTACAACAACATTTTTTGCAACAGCAATATTATTTTCTTCATCATATTTACTATCTAAGTAATTAAATAATTCTGTAAATAATATTTTAGCATAAGGAACACATACCTGACCTGCATAATACACTCCAGTACTAGGTTCATCTACTGTTATCATAATAGTAACCTTAGGATCATCAACAGGAGCCATTCCAACAAATGAAGATATGTATTTTCCTGATTGATAAACACCATTTATAACCTTTTGTGCTGTACCTGTTTTTCCACCTATTCTATACCCTTCCATAAATGTCTGAGAAGCAGATCCTCCAGTTACAACTCTCTCTAAATACTCTCTTAATTCTGCTGTATTATCCTTTGATGCAACTTTTCTTGTATTAGGTTCAAATTCTCTATCTATTATAGTATTATTATTATCATCTGTATGACCTATTTCTCTCATTATATGTGGTTGAATCCAAGTGCCACCATTCGCAACAGCATTAAAAGCCGCCATATATTGTACTGAATTTACAGTATTTGTTTGTCCAAATGCTATAGTTGCAAGGTCTGTTACGGATATATCTTCTGGTTTCTTTACAATTCCTGATGCTTCTCCTGGAAGATCAATTCCTGTAAGCTTTCCAAATCCAAATTTATCAATGTATTCACATAGTTTTTCTTTACCAATTTTTTCACCTAATTGCATAAATCCAACATTACATGAGTTTTGAATTATATCTCCAAAATGTTGTGTACCATGTCCATCCGTATCCCAACACTTTATAAAATTTGATCCAAAATGCAAACCACCTGTACATGTAAATGTATCTGAATCTGAAACTAAATTTTCTTCCATTGCTGTTATAGCTGTTATAACCTTAAAGATTGAACCTGGTTCAAATGTATCATTTACAAGTCTATTTCTCCACATTTTTTGCAATTTTTCTGAATCATTTTCACCTTGATAATTTTCAATTCCATCATATGGATTATTAGGATCATAACTAGGACTATTTGCCATAGCTAATATTTCTCCTGTCTTTGGATCCATAACTAAAACTGAAGCAGCAACTGCCTTATGTTCTTCTTGTGCCCTTTTAGCTATAGTTTCTGCAAAATACTGAATATTAGAATCTATAGTTAAATATACATCTTTACCATCTACCGGGTCAGTAAATTGAGATACTGTATATGGTAAATCTTCAGCAGCATTATCAATCTCTGTTATCTTAACTCCAGGTACTCCTGAAAGCTCATCATCATATTCAAGTTCAACTCCTGTAAGTCCTTCTCCATCAATATTTGTACATCCTAATACATGAGATAAAAAATCATTATTAGGATAATATCTTTTAGTATCTGATGATACGATAACCCCTGTTATCTTAAGTGCTTTTACCTTATCTGCAACATCTTTCTCTATTCTTCTAACTAATGTTGCTGATCCAGCTGCCGAGCCATTAGATAACTTAGTATTTAACTTATCTAATACTTTTTGTTCCTCTATCCCTGTTGCTTTTGCTATAAGGGGAGCTATATCTTCCATATTATTATATTGTTTACTTGCCTTTAAATAGCTTCTTATAGAATTCAAATCAAAATCAACTCTATATACATTTGCAGACATTGCAAGAACTGTTCCATTTCTATCTAAAATATCTCCTCTTCTTGCTGCAATTGTAACTTCACTTGTCCACTGCTCATTAGCCAATGCTGAATACTCATCATGTTTTATTATCATAATGTATCCAAGTCTTATAGTTAAAGCTGTTACCAATACTGTTAATGTCCCTAATGCTATCATAATTCTTTTTTTTATCTGGGATCTATCTCTTATATTCTTTCTATTCACTTCTATTCCTCCAGATGTTTTTTTGATTCTCTTATAATATTATATTTTATAATATTAAATTTAACTATACAATTGTATAATTTTATTCTTCATGAAATTATAATATATATAAATTTTGTAGACAATATTTTTTTTAACCTAATTTAAGTTTAAAAAATGATATTGTTTTTTCAAAACTTCTACTTACTCCTATTCACACTAACTTTATGTTGCTTATAGAACTTTCTTTAATTCATAAGTAGATATTATAATGCCCTAAAGAGTGGCAAAAATATTAAATGCACTATTTTTATGATAGTGCATTTAATATCTTAGACAAAAAGCCTTTATTTTTTACTTCTGCAGCTTTTTTATCTCTGTCATCTAATTTTTGAAAATAATTTTCTGATAAATCTATTTCAACCATATTGTCCTTTGATGCAATAGTCATTCCTAAATCTTTTTCTGCTGTTGTTTTTATATTATCTAAAGATGAGCCTTTTAACAAATCTATTTTTAATGCTTCATTTTCTAATTGTTCTGCCTTAATATCGCTATTAATTTTAGCTAATTCATTTTGCATAGAAAAAACTTTAGAATCCCTAAAAATTGTTAAAACGCCCATTAAAAATATAAACATTGCTATTTGCATAATAGCCCTTCTATTCCTTTTTCTTTGTTCATTTAATCTTCTTTGTCTATTTTTTTTAGATCTTTGTAATTGTTTATATTTTTCTCTTTCTTGTTCAGTAGTTTTTCTTAAAGGTTTTCTTACAACGTTCCCATTAATTTCATATTCTTCTAATTTCTTTACTGCCATAATAAATACTCACGCCCCTCATATACTTTTATATTCTCTCAATAACTCTAAGTTTTGCACTTCTACTTCTAGGATTTTCGTCAACTTCCTCTTTTGATGGTTCTATAGCTTTTCTACTAACCAATTTTACCAAAGGCTTTTTACCACATACACATATAGGAAATTCCTTAGGACAAGTACATGGGTTTGCTAATTCTCTAAATTTTAGTTTTACTATTCTATCTTCTAAGGAGTGGAATGTTATTATTGCCATTCTTCCACCTTCATTAAGTCTATTAACTCCATCTTCTATTGCCTTATTTAAAATAGTTAATTCACTATTAACTTCAATTCTTATTGCTTGAAAAGTTCTTTTAGCAGGATGTGGTCCATCTCGTCTTGCTTTTGCCGGAATTGCTGCTTTTATTATATCAACTAGCTCTAAAGTTGTTTCAATAGCTTTTTCTTTTCTTCTATTAACAATAAAATTTGCAATTCTTTTAGCGAAACGTTCTTCTCCATAATCCTTAATTATTCTATATAGCTCTTCTTCTGAATAATTATTGACAACATCATATGCTGAAAAATCATTGTCTTTATTCATTCTCATATCAAGTGGTGCATCCTTCATATAACTAAAGCCTCTCTCTGCTTCATCTAATTGATAAGATGATACACCTAAATCCATAAGTATCCCATCAACCTTGGGTATATTTAATTCTTCTAATATTGAGTCTATATTGTAAAAATTGTTATGTACATATCTTACATTATTATATTGTTTAAGTCTTTCTCCTGCTGCCTTAAGTGCATCTGTATCTTGATCTATTCCTACTAATGTGCCTTTATTACTAAGTCTCTTAAGTATCTCACTTGAATGACCTGCTCCACCTAAAGTACAATCAACGTATATTCCATTTTCTTTTATATCTAGTGCTTCTAAGCACTCATTAAGTAATACTGAAACATGTTTAAATTCCATACATCTAACTCCTTAAATTCCTAAATCGCTCATTTTTTCTGCTATAGAGTCAAAATCTATATCTGATTCGTTGTATTCATTCCATCTCTCTTTACTCCATATCTCCACTCTTTGTAATACTCCTATACTTACTATTTCCTTTTCTATTGCTGCATATTCTTTTAAGTTTTGAGGAATTAATCCTCTTCCTTGTTTATCTATTTCCACTTCACATGCACCTGAAAAAAAGAACCTCACAAAAGCTCTGGCATCTTTATTAGTTAATGGTAAAGTTTTCATTTTGTCTTCAAGTTTCTTCCATTCATCTAATGGATAAGCATATAGGCACCCATCTAATCCTTTTGTTATAACAAATTTAGTTCCTAATTCATCTCGTAACTTTGAAGGTACAATAATTCTATTTTTACTATCTAATGAATGTTGATATTCGCCTATAAACATTTCTTGTACCCCCTCCTATATACTTTATAACTTTTTTAAACTACTTTCAACCACTTTACGCCACTTTGTGCCACAATATATTATTTATTCGATAAAAACTTATTAATCCCTTCTTTTTTTAGTGAACAAAATGTAACTAAAGAGTTAAAAAAAATAGTAAAGATACCTTAAAAAATGCTATGCTATCTGAACTTTAGTAAGTTTATAGCATTTAGGAATCTTTACTATTTTTTCTGTAGGAAATTATCCAAAACCTAAGGCTTCATAATCACCTTAACTATTTTCTTCTATTAAAAATTCTTAATGATATTATGATTATGCAATTTATAAAAACAAACAATATTAATACTAATCGTCATAAAAATTAATAGTATAAGTTTCTCTATCTCTTCCTATTATTACATCATTAAATACTTCTTTTGCATTGTTAGTATATATCTCTGGTTCCTTCATTGATTCACTAAAATGGGTAAGTAACAACTTCTTAACACCACCTCTTAATGCAAGAGTAGCAGCTTCTCTAAAAGTCATATGTTTATTCTTTATTGCTTTATCAATATCTTCATCATCTCCATATGTTCCTTCACATATGAATAAATCACTACCTTCTATAAATGGAATTATTGCATCTATTGGCCTAGTATCTGTGGTAAAAGATATCTTTATTCCCTTTCTATTGTCTCCTAAAACCATACTAGGTTCATATATTTTACCATCCTCTATACATGTTTCTCCATTCTGTAGTTTCTTCCATAGATTCTTAGGCACTCCATTATCTAATGCCTTATTTACTTCAAATTTAGGATTTCTGCTAATAGAAAAACAATATCCTAAACATTCTGCAGAATGTTTTAGTTTTAATGTATTAAGGGTAACATCGTCGTATAATTGTATATCTTTATTAGGATCTTCAATAATATTAAGTTCATAAGGAAGATAATTTATAATTATCATCATACCTTCTATAGCTTTCTTTATTCCTTTAGGGCCTATTATTGTCAAAGGTTCATCTCTACCACTATTGCCTATGGTACTTAATAACCCTGGAAGCCCTATAATGTGATCTCCATGTAGATGAGATATACATATATAATCTATTTTCTTAAATCCACTATTAATCATCTTCATAGATACTTGAGTACCTTCTCCACAATCAAGTAATATATTATGTCCATTATATTTAATAAGTGTAGCAGATAAATTTCTAGTTGGAAGCGGCATGCCTCCACCTGTTCCTATTAACGTTAAATCAATCATTTACTTCTCCTTTATCACCTTATATTCCATACATATTTTTAAGTATATCCTTACCAGTTGTTGTCTTAAATATTCTATCATAAGCATTTTTTGTAGCAATTTCATCAAGTCCATCTTCATATATATTAACTAAAAAATCCGCTTCTACTAAAATCTGATAATCAATCCCTTGAATATTGTTATATGTATGATGATGTCCTACAAGATAACATACTCTATCTATTACTTTTTCATCATAACCTAGTTTTGTTAACATATCTTTTGCAATACTAGGTCCTTCTATCTCTTGATATTTTCCTGCTGAACTATTATATTTTTCTTCACTAACCTTAATTCCAATATCATGAACTATTGCAGCAATTTCTAATATATATTGAGTATTATTATCTAAATTTTCTCCTCTTCCTATCATACTAGCAAAAGAATGTACTTTTAAAAAATGTTGAATCCTCTTTGGATCTTTAGAGTAATACTTAATCATTTCAAATATTATTTTATCAAAATTCATATTATTCCTCCTAAATAACTATATATGCCTCGTAACATATTATTACTAAAAGCTCTACATACAACAAAAGACTATTGAAAATTTTTCACAATAGTCTTTTGTAAATACATTCCATATTCTATACGTTAAATCTAAAGTTAACTACATCTCCATCTTGCATAATGTAATCTTTTCCTTCTAGTCTAAATAATCCAGCTTCTTTTGCTTTTGCTTCTGAACCACATTTAACCAAATCGTCAAAGCTTACTATTTCAGCTCTAATAAATCCTCTTTCAATATCTGAGTGAATTTTACCAGCTGCCTTTGGAGCTTTTGTTCCTTGCTTAATTGTCCATGCTCTTACTTCTTGAACCCCTGCTGTTAAGAAACTCATAAGTCCAAGTAGTGAATAAGATGCTTGAATAAGCTTATCTAGACCAGATTCTTCTAAGCCATATTCTGCAAGCATTTCATTCTTTTCATCATCTTCAAGACCTGATAATTCTTCTTCTAATCTAGCTGAAACAACCATTACACCTGAATTTTCCTTTTCAGCATATTCTTTAACTCTCTTAACATAATCATTTTCTAAATTACCACTCATTATGTCATCTTCGCTAACATTACATGCATATAGAACTTTTTTAGATGTTATTAAAAATAAAGATTTTATAAATTCTTGTTCTTCATCAGTTGCTTCCATAGTTCTAACTGGAAGATTAGCTTCTAAGTGTTCTTTTATTCTCTCTAAAACTCCGTATTCAAATTTCGCTTGTTTATCACCAGATCTTGCAAGCTTAACTGTTTTCTCCATTCTTCTCTCTAAAACTTCTAAATCAGAGAAAATAAGTTCTAAGTTTATTGTTTCAATATCTCTTATAGGATCTACTGAACCTTCTACGTGAACTACATTACCATCATCAAAACATCTAACTACATGAACTATTGCTGAAACCTCTCTTATGTGAGATAAGAACTTATTTCCTAAACCTTCTCCTTTAGATGCTCCCTTAACTAGTCCTGCTATATCATAAAATTCTATAGAAGTATAAACCTTCTTCTTAGCTTGATACATATCTTCTAATACATCTAATCTCTTATCTGGTACTGCAACAACACCTACATTAGGCTCTATTGTACAAAATGGATAATTTGCTGATTCTGCTCCTGCCTTAGTTATTGCATTAAATAAAGTACTTTTTCCAACGTTCGGTAACCCAACTATTCCTAATTTCATCTATGTACATTCCTTTCTATTCTAAAAAACTACCTTATCAAATTATACTCTACCTAATCTTTTATTTCAAGAAATATGCGTTCTGCTAATTTAAAAATGAATAATATTAGCAAATTAGAACAAACTAAAAATATAACATAATATTAAGAGGTGATTTATTAAATGAAGAAAAAAGCAGCATTATCTTATATTTTAATACTTACATTATTATTTTTAATTATGCCAACAGTTGTCACACATGCTGATGAAGATACAACTGAACTAAACTGGTATTATGTACCTAAAGGAGCAGGAATAACTCCCGAACCATGTAAAGAATCCGTTTCTTTTTTATCACAATATGATGGTTACTTTGTAGGTGACACTTCATCTAAAGTCCTATATTTAACCTTTGATGAAGGATATGAAAGAGGTAATACAAGTGCAATATTAGATACACTTAAAGAGGTAAATGTTCCAGCAGCTTTTTTTGTAGTAAAGCCTTTTATAGAATCTGAGCCAGAACTTATTAAACGAATGGTTAAAGAAGGTCATTTAGTATGTAATCATAGTAGTCACCACCCTTCTATGGCATCTATAACTGATCCTACTGAATTTAACAAGGAATTTACAGAAGTTGAAGATGCCTTCAAGAAACTAACAGGTAAGTCTATGCCCAAGTTTTTTAGGCCACCTATGGGTAAATACTCTAAAAATTCATTAGCTTTAACCCAAAAACTTGGTTATAAGACTATATTCTGGAGCTTTGCATACAAAGATTGGCTTGTTGATGATCAACCAGAAGAATCTTATGCTATAGAAAAAATAAAAAGTAACATGCACCCTGGAGCTATAATTTTATTACATGCTGTATCTGACACAAACACAAAAATATTAAAGAAAGTTATTATAGATTTGCAAAAAGAAGGATACGAATTTAAATCTCTAAAAGAATTATAGTTTTACATATATTGGTAATTTATGTTATAATGAATTTGTTATTTTTTACCATTAGGAGGTTTTATATGGACAATTTTATTTACAAAGGAACTATCCGTCCTAAAAAAGAAATAAAAAATTCAATAACAAAATTATCAAAAGATTTAACAAATGATATCTATGCTATAAATAATATTGATTCAATAGATATACTAAACGCTTTCAATAATATTTATGAAAACACAAATAATAATTATTCATCATATTTAAAATACAATTCTCTGATGGATAAAATCAAGCAAGATCTAGGCAACTTTTCTGCAAATGTCAATAATACTTGGAACAATCCTCAATGTTTTCAAGGATTTTTACCTATAGGTACTGTAGCACATATTGTTATGAAAGATAATTTTTATTCATTTGTTATAGCTATTACAGATTCGCTAATAACTAAAAACAAAACTATATGTTTAGCTTCTGATAATATAGCTGACGGTGCTTTCAATTTTCTAAACTCATTATGTGAAATCGAACCTAGACTTGCTGATTATATATTTTTCTATTCTTTAGGCGATTTGCTTGAGGAAGATAAAAAAAATATATTGTCATACTGTGATATTGTAAATGTAATAGGAGATAATAGTGATGTCTTTGACATTAACAAGTTAACTTCTAATCCAATAATACCTCACAATGACTATGTAAATATATCTTATGTAACCAAGAAAGGTGAAAATCCTAATACTCATAAATTACTTGCAAAAGATTATTTAAGTAATTCATATGGATATTACAATCCTAAAATAATATATTATGAATGCGATACTAAAAAAGAACTACTTACATTTAGTGAAAAAGTATCTGCTGCAATAACATCTCTAAAATCAGATATTGTTCCAGATTCAATATCTGATACATTTACTTCTGAATTGCCCCTTATAGATTTAGGTTTAAATAGCAATCTAGTTATTACTTGCAATAAGGAGCCATATAGAATAATTGTAGATACAAGTGATAAACTCAACATTACAAATGATTACAATACACTTATAATTAAAAAAATCTCACGAAAAAATCTCACAAAAATTTTGGAAAACAACTCGCATTTAATTAATACAGTAGCAATTGATGCATTATTAGATGAATTCTTAGAATTAACTAATACATTTTCTAATTATGATATTTTATCTTTTTGCAATATAGGAGAAATCTATAAGAATTACTCAAATGATTCATTATTAAACTATGTAAAGCCAATTAAAATAAACAATAAAGCTATTCCTTTTGGTTTAAGTTCATTGAATAATTTATTAGAACCTTCTGCTAATTATTTTGATTCACATAAAACAATTAAGGTTAATAATATATATGATATTCTTAATCTAGAAACTTCTGAAGATAAATTAAATAAGTTATTATTATCTGGATATGATAAAGAATTAGATAAACTAGCAATAATTTTACCTAAAGAAAATTATTTTACAAACTACGTTAACACTTCTAATGTATTTTCTCAAATTAACGTTAAACCATTTATTATCGCTGAAACTAATGATTTTAATTATATTTTAAAATCTATTTTTGAGAATGAATGCAATTCAATAATAGGTAATTCTTCATATATATATAATTTACTTTTTAGCAACACTGATTGGGTCAACTATTATGGAAGATTAGATAAGATATTTTATAAGGATGAAATGTTAACTTATAATGAAATAACAGCACTAAACAACCAATTAAATATTTCTTATGTAAAATCATTAGATACATTATCTATAAATGCTTTAAATTATCCTTGCAATATATATCGTCCTAATTATCCTAATTCAAATATAAAAATATTAAAATTTGATTCTAATAAAAACGTAAATAATAATGAAATAGGCCGTGTAATATATAATTTTAAGAAAAATGGTTTAACTTATGAATATGAAAGTGGAGAACTAGGTAAATGGTCCAATTATGATAATAATATAAAATGTTATGAACTAGTTGGAACAAAAGGTGATTTATTTAAATTCAACAATCTATATTTCAATTATAACGATATAAAGGATGTATTGGTTAAAGAACTTAACTATCAAGGAATATTACAAATTCTCCTTGAAAAGATAGATGGTATAGCTTCTTTTACAATTTTATTAGAACATAATTGTAATACTACAGATGCTTATTATACCTTAAGAGAATTTATTAGCAATATAAATGCATTAGAAGAATCTGCTCCTGCTACAATTAAGATATATAATTTGGATTGTAGCGAATTTTCTTATCATAGAGGGAAAGCAATTCATGTTATAAATAACTTATAAGGGAAAAAATATTTAATTAATCTTTTTTTGATTACTTATTTTTTTTACTTGATTAATATCAAAATTATTGATTTAAGTAAATATTGATAATGAAAAATCCAATGTTATTTACTTAAACATATAATTTCGATATTAATCATTAAAATATAAGTAATCAAAAAATTTCTCTATTTGTTCATAGAATCTAATATATTTGCTTTTCTTTTCTTTGAATCTATTAAAAGATATGCAATCTCTTCTTCTGTTTTAGTCTTTAACTCACCTTCTTCTAAAGACTTTAAATTAATCTTAACATTCTCTATTGCAGCTTCTATTGCAGCATTTAATAATATTGCAGCACATACTGCATCTGATAAAACCATCTTATTACCATATTTCATGGCGATATCTATATTATCGTAAAATTCGTATGCATTTCTAGCCAACTCTAAAGGTGCCATCATTGCTTTTATAGTATTCTCTGCTAATGCTTTTTTTCTCATTATTATATCTGCTTCAGTATCTTTTGGCATTTTATAACAATTCATAAGCTTTACAAATGCTTCTCTATCCTTCTCCATAGCTTGAACAGAATTATTAATAAATTTATGACTTCTTTCCTTAAAATCTAATACTAGCTTTTTATCTTCTATATCTATCTTTTCAAAAGCCTTCTTGTTAACAGTAAGTGAATATACCATAGAATTTAAACTTCCTGCAAGAGCTGCTACTAGTCCAGCTACACTACCACCACCTGGTGATGGTGATTCTGATGATAAATCACTTAGAAATTCTTGTATTTTATATTCTTTAAATTGCATTACTATTCTCCCTTATTATTCAAAATTTCATTATATTCTTTTTTTATATTTGTTATTATTGCATCTTCATTATATTTGTCTATGCATTTTCTTTTTATCATTTCATTATCATACTTCGGAATCTTATTAATAAAATTAATTAATTCTTTTGATATAGACTCTACATTGCCATTATCAGCTAATATCCCATTAAAGTTATTAACTATATCCTCTGCGCCACCATTTTTAGTTGCTAAAACAGGTTTGCCCATAGCCATTGCCTCAATATATACCATTCCAAAAGTTTCATGTTCTGACACTAAAACAAAACCATCGCAATTTGCCATTTCCTTAACAACCTCTCTTCTTGATAGTGCTCCTAAGAAATATATTTGTTTATCTAGTTGTAATTTCTTCACCATGTTTTCTAAGTTTTTTCTTTCGGTTCCATCCCCGCCAATAAACAATTGAACATTCTTTCCTTTTAAACTATTATTAAATGCTTCTATCAACAAATCCATCCCTTTTCCTTTAACTAAATATGCTAAAGAAAAAAGCTTTATTACATCTTGATTCATTTTATCTTTTTTATATATAGCATTATCCTTAAATATTGATAAATCAACCATATTAGGTATAACGTCTATCTTATTATTAGTATAATCTTGCATCTCGCACTTTAATCCATTTCCAACAGCTATTAACTTATCTGCAGAGTCATAGGAATTATAAACATATTTTCTGTAACTTTCCTTTAAATATTGACTATATTTTAATGAACTGTGTTCAGTAATTACAAAAGGAATATTGTATTTTTTTGCTATGTATGCTGCAGATATTCCCCCCCATAATGATGAATGAGCATGAATAATATCCACTTTACCTTCTTTTTTTATAATTTCCTTATATAATATATCCATCCTTCTATTAAAAAGTTTAAACATTAACGGATTCTTAGGCAAGAAATTATATTGCCTATATCTATATGTTCTAAGACCGTCCTCAATACAAAAACTTAAGCCACTTCTTTCTTTTATTTTGCCCAAAAGATTCAAAGGCCATATTTCATTATAAGCAACTGTAACTTTTTCTCCACTATTCTGTAATGCAATAAATTGTTCCTTAAAAAAACTTCCATGTACTTTATTACGTTCAGAAGAATACCAAGATGGTACAACCATAATATGCATATTAATTACACCTCTAATATTTTATTTAATCTATCAATAATATTATCCCACTCATATTTATAATTAGGCTCTAACAATAATTTTCTTGTATCTGTCTGTAGCAAATCAATTAAACAGTGCTCTATTTCATTAACATTATTATTAGAGCAAATACATTTATTATTATTTTCTACCAAGCTTTTTATTGGATCATTTTCATCACCATATATAACTAGTATCTTACCTTCTGCACCAAAATACTCATATATTTTTGCCGGAATTTGCTTAGAAGCTTTATTGCCAAACAATAGCAATACTTCTGCATTAAGCATATATGTCAATGCATCTTCAAACGGAATTCTTCCATTAACTGTTGCGACATCAATATCTTCAAGCATTTTTTTTGCCTTTATATCATCTATATTACCAAAAAATAATATATTCATTTTACTGTACAAATCTTTATATTTTTCTTTTATATTACTTATTGCTTGAATAAAAGGTTTTATATCTCTCAATTTTTCAAATATTTCACCTGTATACAAAATATTTACTTTATCATGTTTTAGTAATGATGGTTTCTCTCTTTGTCTTAACCTATTAAACAAATCTTTATCAAACCCTCTTGTTACAACAAATGTATCTTCTGAATCTAAGTTATAGGTTTCTATATAATCTTGTCTATTAGGTTCTGTAACAAAAATATATCTATCTGCTACATCTACAATCTTTTTTTCCATTCTTTTTTCTATCATTTTTTTTATAATAAATGAATTTTCTTTAGTTGAATCTTTAAGCCACGGATCACTCCAATAAGTTATCCATGGAATATCTTTAAATCTCTTTTTTATTTTGTATGCACATAAATGTGATGAAGGCGGTTCATGCATTGAAAATATAACATCTATATTCTCTTTTTTTATAATATTCATTCCAACCTTACTTGCTCTTTTTGCCCAATTATAATACATATCTGGAATTATTATTGCATTTTTGATTTTTCTTAAAATCTTAAACCTTTTATTTTTTTTGTTCTCATCATATGCTGTATTGTTAGTTTTTTTAGGAACTAATCTATTAAAAATAGTTCCTCCATCTATTTGAAAAACCTTTATATCTTTATCTAATAATTCTGCTAATTTTTCATCATAATATATTGAATTCTGCGGAAATCTTACAGTTAATAAATAAATCTCGTTTTCTACTATCTCGTTTAATTTATTCAAATACTGCAATGATTCTATTGCAGCCGAATTATTAATAAATGGCGAATAACACGCTATAAATAATATCTTCATTTTCTTCTCCTTCTAATCAATTCAACTAATTCCTTAATTCCATTAACTTTAAATAATACTATTGTTATAATATATACTATTCCTCCCAAAACAACACTTATAATTAATATAATAAAATTATTATATTGCTTAAGAAAATTCTTTAAAGGTACTAAAGTTATTATCATTATTATTGATGCTATGATTATTTTTACAATATCATACCCTATATTCTTAAAATTTATATATTCATATTCTTTTTTTATGTAAATAGACAACAATATAGAAGTAATAATCATAGAAACTGATGATGCAATAGCTATACCCATAATTCCTATAAACTTAGACAACAAAATACTTAGAATAATATTAATAATAACCCCTATCACACTAATTTTAGCTGTTATTTTTGTCTTTCCCATAGAAAAAAATGATGAATTAAGTAAATCCTTAACTCCTATAAAAAATATACCTATAGAATACCCTACAAATGCAAGAATTGTAAATTTAGTGGCTTCCAAAGTATATTCACCTCTTAAATACACAACTTCTATAATTTCTTTTCCATAAACTATTGCCCCAAAACTTATTGGAATTAATAAAATTCCTAAATACACTAATGTTTTATTAATTAATTCTCCAAATGATTTTTGTTTTTTTTCATTCAATTGATTAACTAAAACTGGGTATATTACTGATGATATAGCAGTCAATGCTAGATTAGTTAATACATTAACTAGTAATTGTGCATTATCCAATGTTGTTATTACCCCATTTCCTAATGATGAAGCAATTTTTTTATCAATTATTAAATTTAATGAATTTGCACTTGCACTAATTATTACTGGTATTATTATAAATACAAAACGCTTGATTCTATCATCTTGTAAATCAAACAAAAATGAGTATTTAAATCCATTCCGTTTCAAACTAGGAATTTGTACAAATATCCTAAATATATTTCCCAAAACATTAGCTATAGTTAATCCATATATACTATATTCTTTAACAATTAACATGTATAATATCATTGGTAAATTAAAAAATAGGCCTAAAATAGTTGGCACTATAAAATCTTCATTAACCTGTAATATAGCAACAAAACAAGCATTAACGACTAAAAACACAATATTAATAAGTATTATCTTGGTCAACTTTACAGTTGTTGCTAATGTTATAGAGTCCATATTTTTACTAGCAATCAATCCTACGATTTTTTCAGGAAACATTATTCCTACAATAAATATAACCACCGCAATAACCGTTAGTATATTTATTATTTTACTAGCAAATTCGTTCATTTTATCTTTTCCTTCTTTTGCACGTACTTCACTAAGCATCGGAATAAAAGCAGTAGATATAGCTAGCCCAATAATTGTAAAAATAACATCAGGTATAGATATTGCAAGTTTGTAAGCATCCGTTTGATATGAAGCACCAAACTTATATGAGATCAAAACATCTCTTAATGCACCTATTAGTTTACTTATAATTGTTATTATTATTACAATTATAGCTGACTTTGCAACACTTGATTTCTTCATTATCGTTCTCCATTATTTCTATTTTTAAATACTATCCATAAAAACTTAGGAATTACCCAAAGTCTTTTAATTCTAAATGGTTCTTTTACAACTCTATATAACCACTCTAAGCCTAATTTAATCATCCATTTAGGAGCTCTCTTTAGGTTACCTGCAAAAATATCAAAACTTCCTCCAACTCCCATAAAAACAGAAGCAGGAATTTTATCAAAATTATTGTATATAAAATTTTCTTGTTTAGGTGAACCCATTGCAACAAAAATTGCCCAAGGCTTACTTGCAATAATTTCATCTACTATATCACTACAATTATCCACATCAAAATATCCATCATGATATCCTGAAACCTTTAAGTTAGGATACTCTTTTTTTATATTTTCCACACATTTTTCTACCACTTCTTGTTTACTTCCTAAAAAATAAACAGGCTTCTTTTCCTTTGCTGAATTTTTAATTATTTCTTTCATAACGTCTATTCCAGCTATCTTTTCCTTAACAGGATGTTTAACTATCTTTGATGCTATTACAGTACCTACTCCATCTGGAATTATAATTGTATGTTCATTCATGAAATTCTTTTTTAAAAATTCGTCATTTAATCCATTATAAAGTATTTCTGGATTACCAGAAACTACACTTACTTTATCTCTAGTCATAGTTTCCACTATTAAATCTTCTTTCCCTTTATTAAATATTTTATATTCTAAAATATTAGTAAACATAATTACTCCTTATCCTCATTTCCATTTTTTATGCTTATTAGCCTACCTAGATACATCCAAAAAATTATAGATATATAACTTGTTATATATAATATATTACTTTCAAATACATTAACAAATAATATTCCAATAACTAATGAACTTAATAAAAACATAGATAAATCTAATTTGTTTGTATCAAAATTGTTTTTAAATAATTTACTAAATATAATAACTAATAATATAATAAATATAGCTAAAACCGCTATTCCATTTACAGTTGCTACTTGCATAAAAATATTATGAAGTCCTCCAAATTCTAATCCTGGTAATAAAACATCTTTTCTCACTACTTTAACACTATTAACTAAATCTGAATATCCTACACCCGTAAGTAAATTTTGTTTTATTACCATCATAGCTGAAATCCACAATTCATTTCTAGCTGATAAAAAACTATATAATTTATCAGAAAAAGCTATAAACGCTCCTATTGTTCCTATTATTCCCAAAAGCAAAATTGTTCTTCTAAATATTTTATTTTTTATCTTTATGTAAATAAATAAAAACGGAATTGCAATAAATAATAAATACACACTTCTAGATTCAGATAAAATAACTATAATAAATTCAAAAATACAATTTATAATAAATAAATATTTATATTTTTTCTCATAACTAAAACATAAATATATAGATAAAATTAATGAAATACCTGCTGATATAGCTAATGAATTATTATAACTATATATTCCTTGAAATGTTCCTTCTGTTCTACAAGCGTATGTTTTATCTATAAAATACATAACAATTGATATAAATGATAATATTGTTGTTAACAAAACAATTATTATACTTGAATTTATCAACTCTTTTTTTATTATATCATTAGATTTATATCTTTGTATCTTAAATATTCCATATAAGAGAATAACATTTACCATCCATGTTGTAATATTTTCTGTACTTCTGTAAACAAAGATATTTAAACTGAAAGTTACTGCCAAAAACAATAAAACAATAATTTCTATCACATTAAATTTGTTCTTAAATGATATATATAAATTATAAGCACAAATCCCTCCCCCCCATAACAATGATATCTTTATCATAAAATTTATAACATTATTGTTTAATGTAGTTGTCATCAAAAAAGAAAGTATTAAATATATTAACGCAAAATAATAGTCATTTAATACTATTCCTTTAACTTTTTTTTTCATATATATATATCTCCTTATTCTGCAAGCATTCTATCTAAATCACATACTATCTCATCTGTCGGATCTAATTTTTTAGCAATGTCTAAATTAAGTTTTGCCTGTTCTTTATCCCCTAATTTGATATAGCACATCACTATATTAGTACATGCTTCAATGTCTTTTGATGCTTCAAATACTTTTTTGAAATATTTTAAGGCAGTATTATAATCTCCCAAACATGCATAATTTATTCCAAGTTCATTAATAACTTCTGCTATTCCTGATTCTAATGTCAAGCTTTCATTTAAATAATATATAGCTTTTTCATAATTATCTAGCTTCCTATATGCAACTGCTAAATAATAATATAAAAGTGGATTTTTATCAAATTGCTCTAATAACGATAAAAATGTTCCTATTGATTTAGCTGGATCTTCGTCTATATTTTCAATAGCTTTTTCATAACTTGATAGATTATTAATATCATTTATAATAATATCAATATCTTCATTAGTTTCTCCACCTAATCTAAGATATTCATTTATTTCTACTTTTGCTTTCTGAATGTCAGATTTTTCTTTATAATATATAGCTCTATATAAGTGTGGCTCTGGCATATCCTCAAATTCCTCTAATGCTTCATCACAATCAGCTAATAATATATTAGAGAAACCACTATCTTTTTCTCTTATACTTTCTTCAACTAATAGTTGCTTCTTCAAGTATTCTTCATCTCCTGTAGCTAAATATAACCCTTTAAGAAGAAGATATGCTTCTAGCAATTCATCTTTTTTGATATTATCTGCTACTAATGCCCTACCACATGCTTCACTATCTTTTAAATTATTAAAAATAATAATATAATCTTCTGTATAAGCTAGATTCTTATCTGCTCCTAATGCAATAAGCATTCCCTCAATAAAATAATATATTGGTAAATTTTTCACCTTTATAGAATCTGTAGCATTATCAGCTACATATTTTGAACTTATAGGTATATATATATCTTTTGTCTTTAATTTAATATTAGAAGGTATTCCTACTGATACTTTGAACTTCTCCCAATCAATTTCTAAGAATAAAAGCTTAGCAAGTTTTTCTTTTATTAAATCTTTATAATTCATAAGTCTACTTCTCCAATCTATATACTTTATAACCTATTATATATCATAAAGGTTAAAATTAAAATTAAATGCTTCAAAATATCATAAAAATATCTTGAAGCATTATTTAACCCTTTATAAATTAAACTATATTATTTATATTATAGATATTTGTTTATTAATTCCATAACAGCTTCTTTAAACTTAGCGCCTTTTTCGTCAGCATCTTCTAAGCTAGTACCTTGAACTGCAAAATAAACTTTCATCTTTGGTTCTGTACCAGAAGGTCTTACTACAAAGCTTGATCCATCTTCTAATATAAATTTTAACACGTTAGATTTTGGTAGTTTGATTTCTGTTACTGTATTTTCTTTGAAGTTTTCTTCTTTACTTAACTTATAATCATATTTTATAACTACTTTGCTACCATTAACTGATTCTATAGTAGCATTTCTTAATGAATCTATACATGAAGCTATCTTTTCTTGACCTTCTTTTCCATCAAGTTCAATTGCTTTTTGTTCTTCTTTAAAGAATCCATATTTCTTATATAGATTAATAAGTGCTTCATATAAGCTCATTCCTTGTTTCTTATAGAATAAAGTCATTTCAGATATTAACATAGAAGCTATAACTGCATCTTTATCTCTAACGAAGTCTCCTGCTAAATATCCATAGCTTTCTTCAAATCCAAAGATATAAGTTTTATCCTTACTTACTTCGAATTCACGCATCTTTTCTCCAATATATTTAAATCCTGTTAATACATCTATACATTCAACATTGTTTGCTTCTGCTATCTTTCTAGCACCTTCTGTTGTAACTATTGTTTTAACTACAACTCCATTTTTAGGTAATTTGTTAAGTTCTTTTAATGATGTTATAACATAGTCAGTTAATAATAAACCTGTTTGGTTTCCAGTTAATACTTTGTATTCACCGTTTCCAGTATTAACAACAACACCTATTCTATCGGCATCTGGATCAGTACCAAATATAATATCAGGAGTTTCAGTTTCAGCCATCTTTAATGCTAATTCAAAAACTTGTGCTGCTTCTGGATTAGGATATGGAGTAGTTGGGAAATCACCATCTGGTAATTCTTGTTCTTTAACTACATTTACATGTTCATAACCTAATTCTTTAAGTACTCTTCTAACTGGAATATTACCAGTTCCATGAATAGGAGTATAGATAATTTTTAAGTCTTTAGCTCCTTCTTCTACTAATTCTTTTCTTATAGTAACACTCTTAACCTTTTCTATATAAGCTTTATCTACTTCTTCACCTATATAATTTAATAATCCTTCTGCTACTGCTTTATCTTCACTTATAGTTTTTATCATGCTAAAGTCACTTATTGCTTTTACACAATTAATAACTGCATTAGCTTTATTGTCTGTAAGCTGACATCCGAATTCATCATATGCCTTATATCCATTGTATATCTTAGGATTATGTGATGCAGTCATCATAATTCCACCTTGACATCCTAAATGTCTTACTGTAAAAGACAATACTGGTGTTGGTCTTAAGCTTTCATATAAGTAAACTTTTATATTATTAGCACATAAAGTTAATGCTGCAGCTTTTGAAAATTCTGGTGACATATGTCTTGAATCATATGCTATAGCTACTTTTGGTTCTTTAAAGTTAGCATTTAAGTAATCTGCAAATCCTTGAGTTGCTTGTGATACAGTATATACATTCATTCTGTTAGATCCTGCACCTATTACTCCTCTTAATCCACCTGTACCAAATTCTAAGTCTTTATAGAATCTATCTTCTATTTCTTTTTCGTCCTTTATGTTTCTTAATTCTTCTTTGATTTCTTCACTTATTATACTTGAGTCAAGCCAAGCTTGATATTTTTCCTTATACAACATAACATCCTCCTTGCATTTATATCCAAGTATTATTATACAACAACTTCTTACTTTTACAATATCAGAATTAACAATATTCCTATTTTTGTGATATATTACAGTATTAAATAGCTATTTTTTGTCGATTTTTTAATATTTTTTTATCAACAAGTTAATATATACTACAATATCTGTTCTTCACTAACAACTTCTATATTATTCTCTAAAAACATTCTAGTTGTTATTCCCATACCTTCTATCTTATTTCCACTAAAAGTACCATCATATATATAATGCACTCCACAAGAAGGACTTCCTTCTTTCATTATAGCCTTTTTTATCCCTGTTATCTGTGCTATTTTAAGTGCTTCTTTTGCTCCTCTTTTAAAATTATCAGTAACATCTATTCCTTCTTTAGATACAACTCTATCTTCTCTTATTTCAGAAGGGACTCTAGGAGTAGTAAGTCCACCTAATTGTTCAGGACAAAAACATATAGCTTTATTTTCTCTTAATAATTCTACACATTTGTCATTTTTATTATTCTTTCCATTGTACTTACAATTTACACCACACAAACATGAACTTATCATTATCATTAATTATCACCTACTTTAGTGTAACTATTGTTACTCCATCTCCACCTTCTCCATATTCTCCAAGTCTAAAAGATTTAACATGAGGGTGTCTTTTAAGCATTGTAGAAACCTCTTTTCTCAGTATTCCTGTACCTTTTCCATGAACTATTGTTACTTCTGCAAGATTACCCATATATGCCTCATCTAAATATTTATCAACTACATATAATGCTTCTTGTGAATCCATTCCTCTTAAATCTACCCTGCTCTCTACACTTCTCTTATTTAATTTCAATTCTCTCTTAGCTTTTTTCTTTTGCTCTTTTGATATACTCTTCTCTACGGCCCTTAGGTCTTTTAACTTCACACTTATTTTCATAATTCCAGCTTCAACTTGAACTTCACCTTTATTATCCGGCATAGATATTACAACTACATTTTGATTAAGGGATGGTAAGAATGCTTCCATTCCAGGTTTCACTTCTTTTATTTCTTTACCACTATTTTCTCTTTCTTTTATTAAACTATTTTCCTTTTCAATAAGAGATTCTTTAAGTTTTCTTCTCTCTTCTTCTAATCTGTTTCTTCCACCACCAGAGATTCCCATCTTCTCTAATTCTCTCATAGCCTTTAATATCTCATCTGCTTCATCTTTTGCATTAGATATTATCTCCTTTGCTTCTCTTCTTGCATCAGAATAAGCTTTATCTCGAGTTCTTTCTAATTTTTTTAGCTTTTCTTCATATTTATGTTTTAACTCTTTAACCTCAAGTTTTGTTTTTTCAGCTTCTCTTAATTCATTTTTTGCAATTATACTCTTTTCTTGAAGCTCTTTTATCAAGTCTTCAAATTGCATGCTATCTTTTGAAATATTTTCTTTTGCTCTCTCTATAATATAATCGTCTAATCCTATTCTTCTACTTATTTCAAAAGCATTAGACTTACCAGGTACTCCTATAAGTAGTCTATATGTAGGTTTTAAAGATTCTACATCAAATTCTACAGAAGCATTCTCAACTCCTGGAGTCCTCATAGCATATCCTTTAAGTTCACTATAGTGAGTAGTTCCTATTACTTTTGTATTTCTCTCTCTAAGAGTATCAATTATAGCCATTGCAAGTGCAGAACCTTCTGTTGGATCTGTACCGGAACCTAACTCATCAAATAGAACTAATGATTCATTGTCTGCTTCCCTCATAATTTTAGATATATTAGTCATATGTGCAGAGAATGTAGATAGATTTTGTTCTATACTCTGCTCATCTCCTATATCAGCAAATACTTCTCTATAAAAACTTACTGAAGATTGATCCTTACAAGGAATCAACAAACCACTTAGTGCCATTAAATGTGCAAGACCTACTGTTTTTAATGTTACAGTTTTTCCTCCTGTATTAGGTCCTGTTATCATAAGAACATTAAACTCATCACCTAAATATACATCAGAAGGCACAGCCTTTTCTGGGTCTAATAGTGGATGCTTTATTTTATTCAAATGAAATCCGCCATCTTCTCTTACCTCTGGCACCATACCATTTATACTAGAACCATATTTTGCTTTTGCAAATATAAAATCAATATCTAAAAGAACCTTCATGTTAGAATCACAAATTTCTTCATTATCTTTTACTTTCATAGTAAGCTCTTTTAGTATCTTCTCAACTTCAGCTGTTTCCTTAAGTTTAAGCTCCTTTATATCATTATTTATATTTACAAGACTCATAGGTTCTATAAAGAGAGTTGCACCTGTTGCACTTTGATCATGTACCAATCCTTTTACATTGCCTTTATATTCAGCTTTTACAGGTAATACATATCTATCTCCTCTCATTGTATATATAGCATCTTGAAGATATTTTGAATTACTTCTTACTAATTCATTTATCTTTTCTCTTACAGAAGAATTTAATTCTTTTATATTTCTTCTTATATTGTATAATGTACCACTTGCTTTATCAGAAACTTCTTCTTCTGATACTATACATCTTTCAATTTCTTGTTGAAGATTCTTTATTGGCGTTAATATATATGCTAAGTCTTCTAATCTCTCAAATTTTTCATCCTCTTCATTTCTACCTAAATATTCCTTTATACTAGCTGTACATCTAAGCATATTTCCAATATATAATAATTGTCCTGCTGTTAATGTACCTCCTTTTTTTGCTCTTTTAAGTCCTTCCCTCACATCATGTAATCCTTCAAATGGTGGATTGCCTCTTCTTTGAAGAATCTCGTATGCTTCTCTAGTATCTTCTAGTGCATTTCTTACTTCATAAGCAGATTCATATGGTTTAAGTTCTAATACTTTTTTCTTACCACCAGAAGTAACTGCATACTTTTGAACTTTTTCTATTATTTTATTAAACTCTAAAACTCTTAGAGATTTACTATTCATTTACTCTACACCTCTTTTATAATGACCTTTTGTATATTTTTCTGAATTTATTGTAGCTTTTCCTTCTATCATATCAAGAACATTATCTACTTCCTTGCTACTTTCATCTTTAAAGTCCACTCTAAATGTATCTATACCTATTTTCTTTAATTCATCTATCTCAGAAATAAGATTAGTTGCATAAGAATTAAATATATGGCTTCTACAGAATTTATCTGTCATAACTTTAAATCTTGCTTTTTTTTCATCTATTAAATAATATTGATCTTGCATACAAGCCTTATTACATTCTCTTGTAGTATTTTTTCCTCCAAAACTACTTCCTATAGGACAATATTCACTTACCATAAGTTCTGATTTCCCATATATCACACAAGAGATACCAGAAATCTTATCTGCAAGTGCTTCCTTTATCTCATTTCTAGTAAGTTCCATACTTATTGTAACATTATTAAGATCTTCTCTATAGAACTTCACAGCTTCTGAATTAAATATATTTAACTTATAATCTCCTATTATATCTAATGAATCTTTGTATTTATTTATTATACCTGCATTATCAGTAATAATACCTTTTATTTTATCTATATTTTTATCAATTATCTTACATATATAATCAAATTCCTTTTTTATTATTTCAGGAAGTAATAGATATATTTTAACATCATCTAATACATTTATATTATTTATATCTATTGCATCTTTTGATTTATTAAAAAGATCTATACCTAGTACTTTTATGTTTCTTTTTAATAATGTTTGTAGTTGCTCATTGCTAGTACAAGTATATATATATTCATGAGAAATTGAATGCTTTAACTTACATTCTTCTTTTTTTCTTTCCATAGGTCTTTTTCTATATTTTGAAAGATTTTTCTTAGATATTAATTCAAACAATTCTCTTCTTATTGTATTTATAGATGATATTCTAATAAATCCATCTTGAAATTCTTTAAAATAAACCTCATCTATTTTATAAGAGTATTCTCCTGACTTCTTTAAATTATCAATTATTCTTTCTCTATCTAAAGGCTTTTTCTCAGCTACTTCTACAATATCTCCCTCTACATAATAGCACTCTTTATTATACTTAGCCATAAGTCTTATAGGCTTTCCAACTGCAAATTCAACTTCAACTGATATAGGAATTTTTCTTTTGTATGGTTTTATTGTTTCATCTAATGCATCAAACAATTCCTTACTTGATGTTCTATATAATATATCTCCCTTTTTATAATCTTTAGGATAAAGAACAACTTCTTCATTAGCACTAGCTTTTTTTACTTCATTTCCTTTTACTGTTATCTTATTTATAGTAAAACCTTTATCTCTATATCTAATTCCATCTCCTACAGCTACAGAACTAGATAATAATACTTTGTTGCCTTCTGTTACCTTACCTACCTCTACGCCTGTATTCTTAGGGAAA
The DNA here is from genome assembly GCF_018918325.1 of Clostridium sp. MSJ-8. Lineage (GTDB taxonomy): Bacteria > Bacillota > Clostridia > Clostridiales > Clostridiaceae > Clostridium. Next base: position 69,270 of record NZ_JAHLQH010000028.1, read on the forward strand.
TTATAACTCATCATATCTCTTCCTGTATTTTTCTTAAGATATGCATTTGAAAAACCTTCTCTATTAAAAAGTTGTAATAATACTTTTTTACCTTTCTTATTGTCATAAACAGAATTATGCAAGACTCTATCAATGGCTGCTCTATAATTCTGTACCACTCCTGCGACATATTCAGGTCTTTTCATTCTTCCTTCTATTTTAAGAGAATATGCGTTGCTTTTAATAATGTCCTCTATATTATCTATTGTACACATATCTTTAGGACTTAATAAATATCCCCTTTTCTTGCCATTATTTTCAGATTCTAATATGTATTCTTTTCTACAAGGTTGTGCACATCTACCTCTATTACCACTTCTGCCACCTATCATAGAACTCATTAAACATTTACCAGAATAAGCTACACATAATGCACCATGAATAAACATCTCAGTTTCAATATTTAATTCCTTTGATATATATTCAATCTCTTCTAAGGAAAGTTCTCTAGATAAAACTATTCTAGTAAATCCTTTATCTTTGAAATATATAGCCCCTTCTCCATTATGTACAGTCATTTGAGTAGATGCATGTATCTCAAATTCAGGATATCTCTCTCTTATCAGCTTAACTAAACCTAAGTCTTGTACAATAAGTGCATCTACACCTATCTCATATAAATATCCTACATATTTTATTGCTTCCTTTAATTCCTTTTCTTTTAATAAGGTATTCATAGTTACATATATTTTAACATTATAAGCATGACAATACTGAACTGCTTCTTGCATTTTTTCATTATTAAAATTAGATGCATATGCTCTAGCAGAAAACTTACTACCTCCTAAATATACAGCATCGGCTCCATTATTAACTGCTGCATATAGGCTCTCCATACTTCCTGCTGGTGCTAATAATTCAACTTTTTCCATATTAATTACGTCTCCTGTTTATAGAATTCACTAATTAGTATACCTTAATTTAATTTATATTAAAATAGAATGACATGGATTTTTCAAAGCATTTAATCTCTTTGTCATTCCAACTCCAAATACAACCACATTTTTTAATTGTATGTCTTTTATTTTAGAATAGCCAACAATCTTGCCTCCCATAATCCAACCGCCATATTTAATATTACTTATAAAAAATAGGCAAAGATACTATTAAAATGCTCTATTTACCAAGCTCTGGGTTATAGCATTTAATGACCTTTACCTACTTCTATTATTTTATAAACACTTAATAATATTAATCATGAGAACATATTAGATTTTCTATGTTATTTTAATAATGCATTTCCACTCTTCTTTAACTTTGCAATTTCAAACTGTGCATCAAGAAGTTTTTTCTCTAAATCTAACACTTTATATTTTGCATCTTTTAATTCTTTACTAGATCCATTTTTATCTGTTTTTATATTAGCTATTGTTTCTTTAAATTCTTGATTTTTTTCTTTCACCTTAGATAACTCTTCCTCTAGCTGCTCTTTTTCTCCTGTTAACTTTTCTATCTCTTCACTAATTGAATCATGAGCTTGACCTTTTTCTAAAAGTTCTTTTTCTATAGTTTCTTTAGCTTTTAATGCTTCTTCAAGGTCTTTTCTTATTAAGCCCTCTTCATATTCATTTTGCATTACTTCTTCTTTTAATGTTTCACTTTCTTCTTTTACCTTAACTATTTCCTTATTAAGCATATCATTTAAGTTTTTAACTCTAGACATTTCTTCTTTTAACTTATTACTATCTGACAAAATAGATTCATTAACTCTTGAGTTTTTCTCTATTTGTTTAGCTAGTTCAGCCTTTTCCTCGTTTAACTTCTCTATTTGTTCTTGTAACAAATCATTTTTCATATTCAATTCTGATATCTTAGAAGCATCACCTTTTTTATACAATTCTATCTCTTCATTAAGCTCTCTTATCTTCTTATTAAGCTCACCATTTTCTTTAATGCATTCTGCCTTTTCCTTTGCAAATCTTCTTGCATCTACATCTCTTTTGTATAATTCATCTGCTACGTTAACACATGCTAACACAGATTGATCAACCAAACTTAAAAGAGGATTCTTAAGCTTAATTTCTTCTATTCTATCATTTACATAACTTGCTACATCTTTTAAATATTCTTCTTCTTCTTTTCCTACCAAGTTATAATCTTTTCCATTTATTTTAACAGTTACCTTTATCATATTCCACCTCACACAAAACATACTACAAATAGTACACATTTTAATTATAGAGTACTTTTTTATATTATACAATGAACTTTTATATTTTTTCATATACTTTAGATTACTATAATATTATTCATTTATTTTGATATATATACTATCACATTAAAATTTAACATTTATACAATAAAGTATGATAAAACAACTTTTCTTCCTAATTAATGGCTAAAAAAAATCGACGACTCCATAAAGTCGCCTTGACAATTTTTTATTTAGAACTTCAAATTCATTTTTAGTAATCTAAGCTCTAATTCCTCAAAAAATTCATCATCATTCTCTGCTTCAAACGTAACTGAAAATCTCAAGTAGCTTCCAACATCATCCCACGGAACTACTGATATTAATTCTCTATATATGAAGTACTCACTAGCTTCTTCAGCATTCTTAAAACAAACACTTCCAGCTGCCTTAGGCGACTTTACATAAAGATAGAAGCTCCCTTTAGGTTTCTTCACTGTAAATCCTACTTTATTTAATATTTCTATTAATTTATCTAACCTTGTTGAATATCTTTCATTTATATCTTGGGTTATTTCTCTATGAGACAAAGCATATATTCCTGCTCTTTGTATAGCTTTAAATTGACCCGAATCCGAATTATCCTTAACTTTTTTTAATGCATCTATTACTTTTTCATTTCCTACTATAAATGCTAATCTCCAACCTGTCATATTGAAAGCTTTCGACATAGAATGAACTTCTACTCCTACATCTATAGCCCCTTCTACCTCTAAAAAGCTAAGAGGTTTATAATCATCATATGTAATGGCAGAATAAGCTGCATCATGAACAACTATTATTTTATTTTTTTTTGCAAATTCTACTACTCTCTCAAAAAATTCGCCATTAGCTACAGCACCTGTAGGATTATTAGGATAATTTAGATATAGAAGCTTTGCTCTCTTTCTAACATATAAAGGAACACTTTCAAGATCTGGCAAAAAATCATTTTCTTCTCTTAATTCAAGATTATATACATGACCACCTAAATATTCAGTATGTGTACCTATTATAGGATAACCAGGTACTGTTACTATGCTATAATCTCCCGAATTAATTACTGTTGTAGGTAGCATAGCCAATATAGACTTAGAACCAATACCATGAACTATGTTTGTATCTATATTTAAATTTTGTACACCATATACTTCATGCATATATTTTATAGCTGCCTCTTTATATTCTTCTATGCCATTATCAGCGTATTGTCTATTTTCTTTTTTCTTTGCTTCTTTATATAATGTATTAATTACTCCTATATCTGCACATTTATCTGGTTCTCCTACTCCCATATCAATTAACTTCACAGATGGATTATTCTTCTTTGCTTCCTTCTTTGCTCTTTTTATCTTTTCAAATTTGAATATATCATCTTCTGAAGAAGTATTGCTATTCTTTATTCTTTTTGATATTAATGAATCTATATAACTCACATCATATTCCACCCTTGATTTATTAAGCATTTCTATAATTATTATGCTTATATATCAATAGATATGATTAAGTAAATTCATATTTCACTCAAATAATCCTTGATTCTCCACGATATCTTCATTTGAAAACAAATCATTTAGTGTCTCTAAATAATCAGACATTCTTTGTGATTTCTTTATTCTCTTATTATATTTTTTATTATTTGAAAAAATATAAATCATATAGCTCCAAATCTCTTTCATTTTAAATAATACATTTTTTTCACTTTGCAATCTTTTCATATATTCTTCTAATAATTCATCTACAAAATTCCTTAAATCTTGTTTATTTAGAAATGTGTTATTTTTTATTTCATTTGTAAGTCCTGGATTAGCAATTATTCCTCTTCCAAGCATAACCATATCTATATTATTATATTTTTGCTCAAAAGCATTATAATTATCTTTAGTAAAAATATCACCATTGTAACATAATTTATTTTTACTAAGTTTAATAGCATCACTAAAGATATCCATATTAGGCTTATTTTTGTAAAAATCTTTTTGTATTCTAGGATGAACTATAAGTTCTTCAAGTGGATACTTATTATATATCTCTATTAGTTTATAAAATTCTTCATGATTATCTCTTCCATTTCTAGTCTTTATAGATATTTTCATATTCACTTTATTAAATATTTCTTCTAAAAATTTATCTAAAGCTTCTCTTTCACTTAAAAATCCAGATCCCTTATTCTTAGATACAACTGTTCCAGATGGGCATCCTAAATTCAAATTAACTTCATCATATCCATATTCAATAAGCTTATCAGCCACTTTTATAAAATCTTCTGAACTGTTAGTAAGAATTTGTGGTACTACTACCATTCCTTTATTATTTTCGGGTAAAATATCATTTTTTTCTTTATAATTCATGATTTTATTTTGATGTGGTGCTATAAATGGAGTAAAGTATTTATCTATATTATCAAAATACTTATTATAAGTTCTTCTATAGATATCTCCAGTTATACCTTCCATAGGTGCAAAATAAATTTTCATAGTCTTCTCCTTTTAATATCTTTATTTAACCTCTTCCCTAGACTTTAAAAAATTTCTGTATTTTCTCTAAGTTGTCTAAAGCATCTTTTCTTCCTAATTCATATAATTCTTGAAGTTTCTTAGTATTCTTTTCCATTCTTGAGATCTTTATGTTTTTGCTTGGTGCTATAACAATTGCTTCTTTTTTATCTTCTAATTTCTTTATGTCTTTCAAAGTTTTGTTATACATCTCATGCCTTTCTGCGCATCTTTTTATGTATTTAGGATATTTTTTATATTTTCTTTTAATGATATTCATCATTTTTTCTTTTGACTTTTTATAACCTTTAGGTCTTGTTAAAACAACTATGTTCTTAAGATATCCCATCTTTCTAAATGCCATAACTGGTATACTATCACAAGTTGCACCGTCTAATAACTTCTTGCCATCTACCTCTACTATAGTTGATACTAATGGTAATGATGCAGATGCTCTTAAATAATCTGAATCTCTTTCATTATCTAAATCAGTACACTTTATGTATTCTGCCTCACCAGTTTCTAGATTACTACAAGTAACATAATAATCTATATCAGATTTTCTAAAACCCTCATAATCAAATTTATTTAATTCTTTTGGAATAATAGAATAGCAAAATTCTTTTCCAACTATATCCCCTGTCTTTATCAAAGAATATATGCTCATATATCTCTTATCCTTGCAATAATCCATAGTATATTTATATTCTCTTCCTATTTGTTTTGTAACATAAGAGCTTGCTCGTATAGCCCCAGCTGATACCCCTATCACTCCATCTACATATATATCATTTTCCATTAACACGTCTAATACGCCAGCTGTATATATACCTCTTTGTCCTCCACCTTCTAATACTAAACCTATTTTCCCCATTACATAACTTCCTTCTCTCATTTTTTTATTATTATATCATAATATAAAATAAAATGTATAACTCAAAACAACTCGGTCTAATTACATTAGCCGAGTTGTTTCATTTATTTTATTATTTTAAGTTTATCAATTTTTTTATTCTGAAAGATATACTTTTAATTCTTTATCTATTGCAGATAATGTTTCATCCATATTCTTTTTACCAGTAACATAAGCAGTCATATCATCTATTGTCTTATCGATAATTTTTGAATCAGCTACTCTAGCATTATCAAAAGATTCAACCATTTGTATAAAGTTATTCACTTCTTCATCTGTAAGAGGTGCTAAGTCAATTTCAAAAGTATCATTACCTTCCTCATCTGAATATCCCATAGTTCCTTGTAATGCTTCTTTATCTTGAAGAGTTTCCTTTAATAATTCTTTATTAATAGGTAATGAATACATTTGGCTATTCTTTTGATATTCTTTACTAAATAATGCCTTTAAAAATTCTTTTGCAATATCTTGTTTAGAGCTTTTTGATGATATACCAATTTTACCTCTAGGTATTATTGATTTACTTCCCATACCTTGCCATGCAGAATATTTGTATGAAGGATATTTTTCAATAACCTTATTATTACAAACTACATCTTGATTATAATTAATAGTACTTAACACAAATGCCGGACAAGTATCTTTATTACTTAATAAAGAATAATCAAGATAATTATAGCTATACATAGATTTTGCAAAACTTTCTCCAATTTCATCTTTGTATTCTTCATAATCTTTCAATGATTTTTTATGTTCATTAATTGCTGCATCTGTATGATTATCTTTTGAAGCTTCATATATTGTTTTTATATCTTCTAAGTATTCTTTTACTTTATCTTTATTAAGAGATTTATCATTATTAAGTAAATCTGCACCACATGTACTATAGAAATAATATAATAATTCATCTGCTTCTATTGGAGTTACAATATCTCCTGAATAATTTCCTTTAAGTTCTTTAGCTGCTGCTGCTAATTCATTTAAATTATTTACATTTTTATCTGTTCCATTAAATAATATAGGAATTTCAAATGATGTAGGTATAGAATATACCTTTCCATCAACATTTCCACTATTTAATACATTAGTTAAAGTTGTAGCTTCATCAAAACTATTAGCTATCTCTGTAATATCAAGAAGCAATCCTTTATCTATATATGATTTTTCTGGAAGCTCATCAAGACATATTATATCAGGACCTTTACCAGCCATTATTTTTGTGTTTAATGCTTTTATTGCATCGTCTTCACTTATCATATCTTCTTTATCGCCCTCATAAGTTATGCCTGTTTCATAATTAATATATACATCAGCATGTTCTTTTTGATACTTAACTATACTTTGCTTTATTGAACTATCTTCATATAACGAATAAATTGTTATCTGTTTATCTGGCTTACTTGATTGCTTACTATCATAGTAATAATGCTTTAAAATCACATTATTATCTTCTGAATTAGAGAATGTAGCTAAAAATTCATTTTCTCCAATTTCAACAAATTTGTCTAAATAATAATCATTGTCGCCAAATGTAGTTAATGTTGGATCCATTAATTGTTCTACTTTATCACTACCATTTTTGTATCTATAAACTCCATCTTCCCCCACTAAATACAAGTTTTTATTATCCATACCACTATAATAACTTAAATTTGATGTAGCTTTTTTAGATAATGCTTTAATTTCCCCTTTTTCTTTACCATCTTTTAAACTATATTCTAAAACCTTCTCATAATCATTTGCAATAATACTATCTTCTAATATAGCTACTTCATTTACATATTCACCTTTTAATTTTATAGTTTTATCTACTTTATTATTTTTTACATCATATTTAATAACTTGTGACGGATCATATTGTTCAAAGTACAAATAATCTCCATCGTCAACAATTTTACCCATATACCCAGAATTGAAAGATTTATCTCCTATTTCACTTAAATTACCTTCTGTATCTCTCTTAAGAATCTTCGTATTATCTTCTGTATCATCAGATTCATTATATATCTCTACGTCATCATCTTCTGTATCATCTGTTTCTTCAGTCGCATCTTCATCATCTGCTGATGCTATCTCTTCATTAATACTATCTATTTCTTCTTGAGTATATTCAGTTGTTGTAAATATTATAGATCCATCTTTTAATATTTTTGCTTGATCATAACTTATAAATTTATCGTCTTTTTTTTCTGGCAAATTAAGCTCTTTCTCTTCCCAGCTTTTAGCACCATCACTAGACTCATAATATTTTACTTTTGTTAAAGAAAATGTTTCCGATTCTTGATTTTCACTAGGTACTCCTATAACAGCAATATTACCATTGTCTAATTTTGAAATATCTAATAGATAACCTAATCCTTCTACCATATTATAGTCTTCTTCAATATATCTACCTTTTGAATTTTCAGTTTTATCACTGCTTTTACATCCCACAATAGTTGTAAAAGAAAAAACAAAAACCAATAAAGCTAAAATTAAATTTTTAGTTTTTTTCATATAATACCCCCAATCTTTAAGTTCAAATTGATTATATCAAACTAATCTCTAAAATTTCTCTAAAAAAATTATTGAATATATTTTTTTGATTACTTATTTTTCAGTTATTAATATCAAATTATTGCTTTAAGTAAATTAATATTATTATAATGAAAAATCCAATGTTATTTGATAATGCTAATATTATGATTTTCTTTTTTAGTATCAATATTATTGCTTTGAATAAATATTGATAATTAAAATATAATAGCATTAGTTTAGTAACCTATTGTTCCATATTATTTCTACTAATCTTTAATTCTTCATGGTTATATCATTCTATATCTACCTATAATTCTAACCTTAACAATAATGGTTACTTCCACTAAACTTATTATATTTTAATTATTTAAGCGTTATGGTGATTTTTAATATATCTATATTATTAACAAGTATCTTATGTCTTCAGTATTTCTTATTTAAAAAATTATTGAATTTATTTATTTTTTATCACTTATTTTTCAATTATTAATATCAAATTATTGATTTAAGTAAATTATTTATAATAGAATTTAGTATTTCTTATAATAAAAAAGTAAAGATCCCGTTAAAAATACTATACTGTCTGAGCTTTAGCGAGTTTATAGTATTTAGGGATCTTTACTCTTTTTTATTATATTAGTAAATACTTAATGATATTATATTATTTACTTAAACATATAATTTTGATATTAATTATTTTAAAATATAAGTTATCTTACAATATTTATTCTACTGATACTGCTTGTTTTTTCATTGTTGTTGCTTCTTTAGCTTTAGGGAATTCAATAACCCTTTCATCTAAATTTTTAAAGGCAACTGATAACATTAATTTAATTCTATTTAATTGATTAACCTCTGAAGCACCTGGGTCATAATCAACAGCTACAATATTTGCTTTTGGATATTTCTCTTTTAAGGCTTTTATCATACCTTTTCCAGTTACATGGTTAGGTAAACAAGCAAATGGTTGCATACAAATTATATTTTCTGTTCCACTTTCTATAAGTTCTATCATTTCTCCAGTTAAGAACCAACCTTCTCCACTTTGATTTCCTATAGATAAAATATCACTAGCCATATTTGCTAACTCGCTAATATGTTTTGGTGCATGGAATCTATTCGATTCATCAAGGCATTTCTTCATAACCTTTCTATAGCTTTCCATATATGAAATAGCAATATTAGCTATTTTCTTACTTAGTTTGCTATTTCCATAGTTATCACTCTTAAATGTATTATCATATGCTGAATAGAAGAAGAAATCAAGAAGATCTGGCATAACAGCTTCGCCACCTTCTCTTTCTATCACTTTAACTACTTCATTATTAGCTGTTGGATGGAATTTAACTAATATCTCACCAACTAGTCCAACTTTAGGTTTCTTTATATCTAATAATTCAAGTTCATCAAATTCTTTTATTATTTGTTTAATATTTTTATTAAACTCTCTCTTGCTTCCATTTCTACAATTTTCTTTAGCAATTTCATTCCACTTTTCATATAGTGCATTTGCAGATCCTTTTACTTTTTCATAAGGTCTTACTCTATATAATACTCTCATGAATAAATCTCCATACACTAATGCCATTAATGCTTTTCTTACTAATCCAATTGATAATGTAAATCCTGGTTGTTTTTCTAATCCAACTAGATTTAATGATAATATTGGTACTTTTTCAAAGCCTGCTTCTTTTAATGCTTTTTTCAAGAATCCAACATAATTTGTTGCTCTACATCCACCACCAGTTTGAGTAATTAACACAGAAGTAGTATTAATATCATATTTTCCTGACTTCAATGCATGAATAAGTTGTCCAATAACTAATATTGATGGATAACATGCATCATTATTTACATACTTTAATCCTTCTTCTACTGCACCTCTATCTATTGATGGTAGAACTACAAAGTTATATCCGCATGAATTTACTGCTGCTTCTACAATTTCAAAATGAATAGGACTCATTTGAGGTGCAATAATTGTATTAGTCTTTCTCATTTCTTTAGTAAATATTGCTTTTTTATATTCAATATCTTCTTCTACTGGAACATAACCATTTCTTTCTCTCTCTTCTATAGCTGCTTTTAAACTTCTTATTCTTATCTTAGCAGCTCCTAGGTTATTACCTTCATCTATCTTTAAACAAGTATATATTTTTCCCTTAGCAGCTAATATTTCTGCAACTTGATCGGTAGTTACAGCATCTAATCCACATCCAAATGAATTAAGTTGTATTAATTCTAATGAAGGGTTCTTGCCTACATATTCAGCTGCTCTATATAATCTTGAATGATACATCCATTGATCAACTATTCTAAGAGGCTTGTCTAAATCAGTCAAATGTGATACTGCATCTTCTGTTAATACAGCCATATCAAATGAATTAATTATATCAGGAATACCATGATTAATTTCTGGGTCAATATGATATGGTCTTCCTGCTAACACTATACCTTTTTTACCTGTCTTTTCAAGATATTCAAGAACTTCTTTTCCTTTATTTCTTATATCTTCATCAAAATGTTCTCTTTCAGCATATGCAGCTTCTACTGCTTCAGCAGCTTCACTTTTAGTAACATTAAAATCTTTGAATTCTTCAGCAATTCTTTCTTTTAATTTTTCTTTATTCTCTAATGATAAAAATGGCTGTATAAACTTAATGTTTTGTTCTTTTATTGCATCAACATTATTTCTTATTACTTCAGGATATGATGCAACCATAGGACAATTATAATGATTATTAGCATCTTTAAATTCTATTCTTTCATAAGCTATACATGGATAGAATATATTCTTTATTCCTTTATTAATTAATGCCATAATATGTCCATGACTTATCTTTGCAGGATAACATGCTGATTCAGATGGTATTGTCTCTATTCCTAGTTCATATACATCTTTACTTGAAACTGGTGACAATTCTACTCTAAAGCCTAATTTAGTTAACATTGTAAACCAGAATGGATAATTTTCATACATATTAAGAACTCTAGGAATTCCAATAACACCTCTTTTAGCTTCTTCCTTCTTAAGTGGTTTGTATCCAAATGTTCTTGCAAATTTATATTTGAACATATTAGGTACATCTTCCTTTTTCTTATCTAATCCAAGTCCTCTCTCACATCTATTTCCTGATATAAATTCTTCATCAGTTGAGAACTTATTTATAGTAAGTAGACAGTTATTTCCACACTTACCACATCTTCTAAAGTCAGAAGTCATCTTAAAGCTATCTATCTTATCACTTGAAAGTAATGTTGTTTCACTTCCTGCAACATATCTTTCCCTTGCAATAATTGCTGAGCCAAAAGCTCCCATTAATCCTGCAATATCAGGTCTTACTGCTTCTCTACCTGATACAAGCTCAAAGCTTCTAAGTACTGCATCATTATAGAAAGTACCACCTTGAACTATTATCTTTTCTCCCATTTCTTTTTCATCTCTTATTTTTATAACCTTAAATAGAGCATTTTTTATAACAGAATAAGATAATCCAGCTGATATATCAGAAACTTCTGCACCTTCTTTTTGAGCTTGTTTAACTTTTGAATTCATAAATACTGTACATCTAGAACCTAAATCAACTGGTGCTTTAGATTTTAATGCTTCCTTAGCAAAATCTGCTACTGACATATTTAACGTCTTAGCAAAACTTTCTATAAATGATCCACATCCTGATGAACATGCTTCATTTAATAATATAGAATCTATTACACCATTTTTTATTCTTAAGCACTTCATATCTTGACCACCAATGTCTAATATAAAATCAACACCTGGCAAGAAATATTCAGAAGCTTTATAGTGTGCTATTGTTTCTATTTCTCCAATATCTACATGTAATGCTGCTTTTATAAGTGATTCTCCATAACCAGTAACACAACTATTTGCAATAGTAACTCCATCTGGAAGTTTAGAATATACTTCTTTAAGAATTTCTATAACCTTTTTAAGTGGGTTACCTTGATTACTGCCATAATGATCATATACAATTCTACCTTCTTCGTCTATTAATATAGCTTTAGTAGTAGTTGACCCTGCATCTATTCCTAAGAATACCTTTCCTTTATAATTATTCAAATCGCCTCTCTTAGCTTTATCCTTCTCATGTCTTGTAGAAAATTCTTTGTATTCTTCTTCATTTAAGAATAAAGGTCTTAATCTATCTATTTCTTCATCATTGATATCTGTTATATTTTTTACCTTTTCTACTAATTCTTTTATCTGTATAGGCTCTTGTTTTTTTGATAATAAAGCAGCCCCTCTTGCTACAAATAATTGAGGATCTTCTGGAAATATTATTTCATCATCTTTTAAGTTTAATGTTTCAATAAATCTTTGTCTTAATTCAGATAAGAATGTTAATGGTCCTCCTAAAAATGCAACTTTTCCTCTTATAGGCTTACCACATGCTAAACCACTAATAGTTTGATTAACTACTGCTTGGAATATAGAAGCTGCTATATCTTCTGTCTTTGCACCTTCATTTATTAATGGTTGAACATCTGTCTTTGCAAAAACACCACATCTAGATGCTATAGGATATAAAACAGTATGATTCTTTGCTAACTCATTAAGCCCAGTTGCATCTGTATTAAGCAAGCTTGCCATCTGATCTATAAATGCCCCTGTTCCTCCTGCACATGTACCATTCATTCTTTGTTCTATTCCACCTTTAAGATATGTAATCTTTGCATCTTCTCCACCTAATTCTATTGCTACGTCTGTTTGTGGAATAACTTCTTCTACTGTCTTAGTACATGCTATAACCTCTTGAACAAATTCAACTCCAAGCCATTTAGATACTGATAATCCACCTGAGCCTGTTATAGCTATACTGATATCACTATCTCCTAAAACCTCATAACACTCATTAACCAAATCTACAATAGTAGTTCTGATATCTGAAAAATGTCTTCTATATTCTTTATACTTTACTTTATTATCTGAATCTAATGCTACAACTTTAACTGTTGTAGAACCTACATCCAAACCTATATTATATTTATTCATAATTCACCCACCTTGATTTCTATCCCTTCTTATTATTATAAATCATATATTGTTTTTTTCAATAATTTTATTAGTATTATTTTTTACTTTATACAGAATCATATTAAATTTAAGCTTATATAAAAGTATTATAAACATAGTATTTTTATAATTTGAAAATATGTTAGCTATAGAATGTAAAAATTCCTTGCAAAAACTATAAAGATAATTTTTAGAACATGTCATAATAGCTAAACAAAATCTATATATCCCTCGATTTTATTTTATTATAAATAAACTAATTATTTTAATAAATCCATATTTTTTTATAATATACGAATATTTTTCAAAAAAAATGTATACATTATATAAATAGTGTCTATAATAATAAATGTGATCATTAACATTTTATTAACATTTTAGGTATTAATGGTTTTTAATATTTTACGGAGGGATTTTAATGGATTTTTTTAGTGAAGGCAATAAATTATATAACAATCAAGATTATCTTAAAGCCATTGACTATTATACCCGTTCAGTCAAAAAAAACGAAAATGAAGCTTGCTCTTATTATAATGCAGGAGTATGTTTTATAAAATTAAAAGATTATGATAATGCAATAATTATGCTAAATAAAGCTATTGCCATTCAACAAGACAGTAAATACTTTTTCAATTTAGGCTATTGTTTTGCTATGAAGGATATTTCTCATAAAGCATTACTTAATTTTAATATAGCATGGGCTCTTAACAATGATGATAATGATTGTGAGAAAGCAATTAATTTAATAACATCTAAACTAAAGCAACAATAATATAACATAACCACGTCTTCTCTAGGGCACAATTATGCATATTTTATTAATAAACTTCTATATTGTAATTTTCAGAAATTAATTGTTGTTAGTGTAGTAATGAATATTCATAATGAATTTTAGTATTTTCCTATATAATAAAAAAATTAAGTTAGCATCTAAAATGTTGTATTATGCAAGCTGTAATTAGTTCACAACATTTAACTAACTTAATTTTTTATGAATTATATAATTAAATTACATCTAAAATATTTTCACCACTTATTGCAATATATAACTTATCTAAATATAATTATCTGTTATTCTTTTTAACTAAGTGTATCCAATACAATAATACAAAAAATATTCCTACTATAGCAAATATACCTCCTATAGTTGATAAAGTTATAAAATATCTTTGTATTATACTAGAAATATTTTCTTTCAAAGTCTCTGAAGTAAGTGCAATATTATTATAAAATTTAGATATATAACCACTTAAACCAACAACTAACACTAATGCTCCAGAAGATAACGAAGAATATCCAATCCATGAAAATGCTCTTGTAATAGATTTTCTCCACATTATCATAAGTGCTATCGCTAACACAATATATACACCTATTATTGATAAGAAATATGTTTTATTAGTCATAATAGCCACTATTTTTTGAATCTTTGTGCTATAACTAGATGAGCTTATCTTACTAACATCAATATTTTCAACTTCTGAATCTATTATGTCATTTGCTGATTCTTTAATTTCATCTAGTACTTCTAACACTTCCGGTGTAAGTGCTACTCCATTTTCTGTAAGCTGTGATTTTATTGCTTCTATAAGTCGTTCTGAATATATTGAAGAATCAAATTGCTTAATACTATTGTTATTGCCTTCTATATAATCTAACACATTAGAAACTGTTGTAAAAACACTATCTTCCACTTCATCTTTAGTTATTATGTTATTTACTACAGATTCTGGTATATTGTTAGATAGCATTACATACTTCAATTTATCATTAACGCCTTCATATATATCATCTACTGTTTTATTGTCTTTTACTACCTCAAAATATAACTTTTCATTGCCTATCCCATACATAAAAAATAACATACCCATTGCAACTAATAACAATAACATCATAATAAAGGATATTAAAAATGATATTCCACTTTTTACTTTTCTCATATTCTATCCCTCCTTATGATCTACTTTTACAAATTTACATTCTACTATATAACGTTGAGGTGCACTTCCTATATAATCAAATGGATAACAAGTATACATAGTAAGTTTTTCTTCATCCGCAGGTGCTGTTACTGTCATGTCATCTGGTTCAGCTATCCATATATTATCTACCTCATAATAATATGTTCCATAAGATGTATCAATTATTACCTCATCCCCTGTTTTTACATATTGAAGTGGTAAAAAATACCCATCTCTATGTGCACATAGAACACAATTCCCACCTTGGCCAGGCATTGTCGTATATACATTATGTCCTGCCCCTCTAGATATTTGTCCTTCATCATCACCTTGATAAACATCAACATTCATATTAACAGATGGAATCTTTAGACTTGCAAAAATCTCTCCATTTAGCGGAATAGCTACTTGTGTTTCATTTACTTCAAATGAATATTGATTTAAATTAATAACAGGTTTTGAAAATACTATCTTTCCAAAATTAATACTAGATGATATATAATTCCATCCTACTACACATATAAGCAGTCCCCCTAAAATAGTCAAAAAGATAGGAATAATAAATGTAATTCCTATCTTCTTCACTAAAGAACTTTTATGCATAGACTTAGATTCATTATCTTTTGCCATGATAAAACTCCTTACTTTTTATAAATTCAATTTTTATGCTACAACTTTCTTTCTAGAAACTGCATAAACAGTACCACCTAAAGCTATTAACATAACTCCAGCTAATAATAAATTACCATTATTACTTGCTGTTTTCTTCATTTCTGTAGCCATTATAGGATTCTTAACAGCTGCATCAAATAAAGTTACTTGGTTACCATTTGCATCTGTAGTAGTTGTTGTATTCTTTCCACCATCTACAGTAGGTACTTTTGCATCATCAGAAACTAATTGTGCATCAACAACTAATGTTAACGCTTCTTTTAATTTACTTGAATCAGATCCTAAAACAGTTTCTTTTAAATCTGCTGCTTTATAAGTTCCTAAGTCTGTACTTCTAAAATCAGTAACTGTTATTTTGTTATCATCACCAATTGTTAAGTTCATACCAAATGATTGTGCTACTGATTGTGCTTCAGCAAAATATTGTTGTTTTTCTGAAGCAGTAATATCTTTACTATTAAAATCTACTCCAGCATATTTAGATTCTAATGAAGAAATTTTTCCAATTAGTGCATTAGCATCTGCTGCTGACATATTAGTAGTTGAGATATAATCAACCATACTTGTAGCAACGCTATTTGGTACTCCAGCTTCAACAATCTTAGCTTGAACCTTTGATAATGTGTCTTGACTTACTGCTGCATTTGCAACAACTGCTGACATTAACATTGTAAGAGTTATAAGTAATAAAGCGACCCTCTTTAACCTTTTCATAGTGCTCCCTCCATATATAATATTTTACATCATTAATTATACATATTATTTACAAAAAGTTCAACATTTATTTAATCATCCCATTTGT
This sequence comes from Clostridium sp. MSJ-8, assembly GCF_018918325.1. GTDB lineage: Bacteria > Bacillota > Clostridia > Clostridiales > Clostridiaceae > Clostridium. The sequence goes on from NZ_JAHLQH010000028.1 coordinate 85,874, forward strand.
AGACACTTTACATTTTTTTGTATTTTTTATTATAATAGTTTTTTTATCTATTTTGTCTAGCTTTTTTTTATCATTTTTTCTAAAATAGCTATATATTTTTTTACATTTTGCAATTATTTTTTTTACTCTTTAGAAAATTATATTTTGTTTATAATTGTGTATAATTATCTTAGATATAGTATTTAAGTAATGTTAGAGCATACTACCTAAAGAGCAAAAAATAATATAATGACACAGAGCACAAAAACAAGTTTTAAATTCTATCATAATGGCTAAAAATAGTTAATATTTGTATTTTAAAATTCTCCTGCTACACTTTCTTCTCTATGATATGTTTCGAACTTAGAACTATCAAAAAAGTCTCCTGCCTTATAAAATGTACTGTCTACATTAATCCAAGCACCTTCTTCTGGTATATATACCTTATTCCATGCATGACTTATATATTCACTTCCATTATAAGCTTCTCCTATTATAACTTGTGTCTTTAAATTTATAGCTGAACACATTGCTGTATACAAACATGCATAATCAAAACATATACCACTTTTTTCTTCATAACATACAATAGCTCCACTTTTCATATTATTTGAATTGTTACTTAATGCTTCTTCTGCCTTTGCATTATCATAAGAAATATTTCTTCCTATCCATTCATATATTGCTTTAGCTTTATCTCTATTACTTGAATATTCACTAGTTATTTCTTTAGCCTTATTATCTATATCATCATTAGATGCAACCCCATCTTCTATAGTAACTCCATTATAATAAATTATTTCTTTATTATTAATTACATTAGCTATCTGTTCATTTACACCACCTGTTAATATATCTATATTTTGCTCGTCTAATATAGCACATAATTTTTCATAAGGTTTAAACTCATCTAGAACTGATATTTTATTATCTACTAAACTGTTAAATAAAACTATAGGAATACATAATAATATTATTACTACTACACCTCTTATAAATCCAAAAATCACAGATAAAACATATAATACAACTTTGTTTTGTATAGATTTTATTCCCGAAAAAGAATTAAGTATTCTTAAAAGAATCTGTATTAAATATTTTATTAAACAAAATAATAAAACAATAGCTATTAATTGAATTATGCCATTATACTTGAGATTATTATTAAAAATTTTACCTAATATATTATTACTTATCTTATTAAATCCATTATAATTAGTTATCATAAGTAAAAATGTAAGAACAGTTGCCGATACTGACATTATAGATTCTACTATATCCTCATTACTTTGTTCTACACATACATTTTTTATAGATAATATAATTGATATTATTATAATAGCTATACTAATTATCTCACTTATACCAATATGCATAATTCTTCACCCTAATCTTTATTAATTATTTTGCTTATAGTCTCTTGTATAATACTATACTCGTATCCCCTTCCAGCTAAAAAAGCATATAACTTACCCTTTATCTTATATATATCCTCTTCTTTTTTTATAAGTAAATTATATTTTTTTGTTGCTACTTCTATAGCTTTTTCTCTCTCATATTCTGATTCTGAGTCAATGTTATCTAATACATTATTTATAGTTTCTTCATCTATTCCTTTGTGCAGAAGTTGATATTTTATTTTCTTTTTTCCTTGAGTTTTAATTTTACTCTTTATGTACATCTCACATAACTTCTCATTATCTACAAAATTATATTCCTTGAGATAATCTATAGTTCTATTTATCTCTATATTGTTATATCCTTTTTCTAACAATCTTTCTTTAAGTTCTTTTTCACTCTTATAACTTCGTTCAATTATTCTAAAAGCCGTTTCTCTACACTTAATAAAATTATCTTCTTGTATAATATTACTAAGCTTATTATCGTCTATGTCTAATCCTTTCTGCAGTGACTCTTTTATTAAAACATCTTCACTTACAGAAAAGGCATATTCATTATCTACATATATATTATATCTTTTTTTATTGTTCTTCTGAATCTCTATGTTACTTATTCTTCCCATTCCGCCATCACCTATTAATTACTTGTTAATATATGAATTGTTGGATTCTTTAAAACTTTTTTTGCTACTAAATTTAATGTATTAATATCTATTTTGTTAAGTTCCTCCATATCATGTACAAATTCATATATATCTTCTCCATCTAGCTCTTGATGTAATACATAATTACATAATTCAGATGAATCTTCTAAAGTATTAATTACTGCAGTCTTATGAACCTTCTTCATTATTTCTAAATCTCTATCGTTAAATATAATTTTATTATCAACTATATTATTAATAGCTTCATCTATAGATCTCTTAGCTTCTTGTATATCTTCCTTGGCAACTGCAGTGTATATATAGAGTGTCTTCACCAAACTAGTACTCTCTAGATGAGTATATATATCATAAGCCAAACCACGTTTCTCTCTAATCTCTCTAAACAATAATGAATTCGAACTCTCTCCTAATCTATTGTTAAGTATTCTAAGCGGCAACTCGTATTGTTTATCTAAATCATAGAATGTATACAAATATATTATAGTACTCTGTTCTATATCTCTCTTATATGAAGTTTTAATTGTTTCCACATTATCTTCTTTAATAGATATTTCTTCTATATTATTTCCACTTTTCCACTTTCCTAAACATTCTTTAATAATTTTTATTATATAATCATGTTCTAATGGTGAAACCACAGTTACAATAGAATTATTAGGTATATAATATCTTTTATAGTATTTCTTCAAATCATCTCTATTATATCTTGATACATTTTTCTCTGTTCCAGTTACATCATATTTTAGAGGGCTTTTAGAAAATCCAATTTCATTAACTCTCTTAAATGATAAATCTTCTATATCATCTTTGCCACTTTTTATCTCAGAAATAATGACTCCTCTTTCCTTCTCTAGCTCGCATTCAGGAAATGTTGAACATGAAATCATATCACTTAATAATCTTATTGCATTTTCTATCTCATCAGCTAAGCAACTAATAGTATATACTGTTGCATCATAATCTGTATAAGCATTGTATTCACCACCTAAGAACTCTAGTTCATCATTAATCTCTTCATTATTTCTATTGGAAGTACCTTTAAATAGCATATGTTCAATAAAATGACTTATGCCTCTTTCATCGTCATTTTCATACATAGCTCCAACCTTTACCCCTATATTAACAGACGCAATTTGTGAAGAATTCTTAATTGTTAATACCTCAAGGCCATTTTCTAATATTGTTTTTTTTGAATCAAAATTTATTTTAAACATATTCTCTCCTTAAATAATATCATCTCTGAAATATATTATACATTTTATTTAAGCTTTATTTAAGTATTTTATATTATATTTTAATTAAATAGAAGCTAAATTTGTAGTATAATTATTTTGTGCAAAATTAATATACTATAAATTCAAAAGAAGGGAGATAGGTTCTGAAAAATTCTCATATAAACAAATATAATTTTTCAGTTGCCATAAGGATATATGAAAAAAACTATTTTAATTGTAGAAGATGAAATAAGGATTAGATTTTTAATTAGAGATTATTTACTAAAAGAAAATTTCACAGTTATAGAAGCAGAAAATGGCCTAGAAGCTTTAGATTTATTCAAAACTAATAAAATTGATTTAATGATTCTAGACATAATGATGCCCAAAATGGATGGTTTAACTGTTCTAAATAAAATAAGAGAAATATCTACAGTACCTGTTATTTTATTAACTGCTAAAAGCCAAGAAGAAGACAAACTTCAAGGTTATGAGTACGGAGCTGATGATTATATGACTAAACCTTTTAGTCCTAAAGTATTAGTAGCAAAAATTAAAGCTTTACTAAAAAGAAGTCGTGAAGAAATAGATTCAAGTACTCAAGATTACAATGGATTATCTATAAACAAGCTTTCCCACGAAGTCAAACTAGACGGAGATTTATTGTCACTATCACCAAAAGAATATGAACTTTTAATTTATCTAGTTGAACATGAATCCATTGCTTTATCAAGAGATAATATTTTAGATAATGTTTGGGGACTAGATTACTATGGAGATATTAGAACTGTTGACACAAACATAAAAAGATTAAGGGAAAAATTGCAAGATAAATCAAGCTATATAGTAACAGTTAGAGGTAGTGGGTATAAATTCGAGGTGAGATAGATGAAATATAACTTATCTAAAAAATTATTTGTTGTAACGTTAGCTTTACTCCTTATGCTTATGGGAGGAACATTGTTATTTCAAGTATTATTTTTTGAAGACTTTTATGAAGAAAGAAAGGTTAATAGCTTAACTAAATCTATTGAAAGGTTCTCTAGCCTCTATTCTTATCAGCTTAATTCTGATACAACAAGATCAACAGCCATGTATGCATTTGAAAATAACAATAATGCCAAAATAGTAATATTTTCTTATAATAATGGTTCTTTTAGCCCACTATATATTACTAACTTTAATAATAATTCCGACAAGGATGAGATGCAAACATTAACTTCATATTGTAGAGAATTAAGTGAAGATTCCGATCTAATAACTAATGTTATGGAAAACAATAAAACAGAATCATCAATATTTTATAATAGAAGCAGTAGCACTAAGAGAATAGGTGTTATAACCCCTATCTCACTTAATAGTAAAAATGATGGATTTGTAATTGCAGTTTCATCTATACAACCAATTGAAGAAGCTGCTGGTGTAATAGGAGAATTCTATATATATATATTTATTGCTTTTATATTTATATCTATTATACTTTCTTCTATATATTCAAACTTTATATCAAAACCGCTTGTTAAATTAAATTCAGTTGCAACTAAAATGAGTAATCTAGACTTTTCAGAATCTTGTGTTACTAATAGAAATGATGAAGTTGGTAATTTAGCGAAAACTCTTAACTTCTTATCTTCTAATCTAAATGATGCCTTAGAAGATTTAAAACAAAAAAACAAGCAATTAGAATTAGATATAGAAAAAGAAAGAAGTTTAGATACAATGCGTAAGGATTTCATAGCTTCTGTAAGTCATGAATTAAAAACACCTATAGGTATTATAGAAGGATATGCAGAAGGTATTAAAGATGGTATAGTATCTCAAGAAGATGCAATAGCTTATTTAGATACTATAATAGATGAATCAAAAAAAATGGGTGTATTGGTCAGTAATATGTTAGAATTATCGAAATTAGAATCTGGAGCTACAAAACCTAATATAGAATATTTTAATATTAATAGGCTTATAAAAAAAGTAGTTACAACTCAACTAATTAATGCAGAAGATAGGAATTTAAATCTAATATTTACACCTCATACAGAATATTCTTATGTAAATGCTGATACATTCCAAATGGAACAAGTTATGACTAATTTAATTACTAATGCAATAAAATATACTCCAACTGGAAATAATATAATTGTTTCTATAGACATTGAAGGAGAAGAATATAAGATTTCTGTTATAAACGAAGGTGCTTCTATTGACGAAGAAGAATTACCTAAAATTTTTGATAAATTCTATAGAATAGATAAATCAAGACAAAGAAACACAAACAGTACTGGGTTAGGTTTATCTATTGTGAAGAACCTTCTAGAAATTCATAATTTCAGATACATTTTTCACAATATAGATACAGGAGTTGAATTTGTATTTTATATTCCTATAGCAAAAGAAGAGTTACTAGAAGATTAATATTTTCGCAATCTTACAAAATCACAAAATGTAGAAACTCGGTTAACCATGTCAGCCGAGTTTCTACATTTTATAATTTAAATAATTTTAACATCATTTATCTTTATTCTGATTTTATAAGCTCTAATAAGTCTTCCATCTTACTTCCTATATTTTTAACAATTTCTAAGTTGTTCTCTTCTGCATTCATTGTTTCACTTGCATGAGCTGTTACCTCTTCAGAAACAGCTGATATTGTCTGAACTGAATCAACAATTTCTTGATTAGATTCTTTAAGATCTTGAATGTTATTTGCTAACTTATCTATGTTATCTCTAATAACAAATGTATGTTTTTTAATCATATCATAACCATGTGATGTATTAGAAGCTGATTCACGCTCCTCATTAATTCCTGAAATCATATTAGATATAACTTCAACTACTTCATTTATAGCAGTAGAAACATTTTCAATAAGTTCTGTTATATTTACAGTTGCTCCCTTAGTCTGATCAGCCATTCCAGATATTTCTGATGCCACTACTGCAAAACCTTTTCCAGCTTCCCCTGCTCTAGCTGCTTCAATACTTGCATTTAAAGATAATAAACTAGTCTGAGATGTAATTCCATCAATAATTTCAACTATTGAATTCATTTCTTTCATATACTCATTTAAAGTTTTTAATTTTTCTGCAACTTCTTCACCATTCTTTACAGAAGTTTCAACTTGTTGAACCAAAACATCCAACTCTTTACTTCCTGATTCTATAACTTGTAGAGTTTGCTGCATATTATCTGTAATTATATTAGCTGATTTATTAACATCATCAACTTTATTCTGAATTGCTTCAGTTTGTATACTTTGTTTTTGAACAGCATCTGCAGTTTCATTAACTCCAACAGTCACTTCTTGCATAGCAGTTCTAGTGCTTGTTGAAACTTTATCTAACTTCTCTAAATCCTCATATATTACATTAATTCCATCTTTCATTTTAGTAGAGGTATCAGAAACATTCTTTAAGACTTCTTCTGTTTTTTCTTTATTTTGTCTTATTACATTAAGTTTATGTTCATTATTTTCTTCTAATGTTTTTGTAGATATAAATGAATATATGCAAGTCATTATAACCATAACTATCTGAATAATGGAAGAATCTGCTCCTGCATAACCAAACTTTCCAGTAATTCCTCCCGCAATTACAAGGACAAAATTAACAGTTATTACTGCAATATTTACAAATAATGAGTACCTAACATCATTATACACTGCAATAACCAATAACATAGGAATTACAAACAAGAATACTAAATTATTTACAGCTGTAAATATAGATATAATATAAAAGGCTCCATATCCAATAGCTGCTATATGTTTTATTGCATTAGTATTATGATCTTTGTTCCAATATATCTTCTCTAATATAATTGGTCCACACCCAAACAAAACCATAATAGCTACTGTACCCCAATTGTGTAATCTAGATGCTGCTTGCAATAAACAAAAAAATAACATTATAACAACACTAATCATGTGAGTACTTATTAAAAGCGAATTATTTCTTTCACTTTCAGTCATTGCCTTTTTCTTCATATAATCTCTCCTCTTTTCTCTTATAATATTTTGTAATAAACATTAACATAGAAAAAAAGGATTAAAGTTTATTAAAACGTTTTTCTACAATATTCGATATTATTCCCCTAATAATATTTCCCTATGACATAATTATACTATTTACAAGATATATACTCAACAATATCACAATATGTTTAAATATTTCTTACAAAAAAGCCCCATCTACTTTTATTATCTGCCCTGTAATATAACTACTATCTTCTGAACATAAAAATACAGCAGTTTTAGCAACTTCTTGAGGATCTCCAAACCTTCCCATAGGTATTTCTTCTTCAAGATCCTTCCTTTCTTCAATACTTAAAAAAGAATTCATCTTAGTATCTATTACTCCTGGTGCAATAGCATTTACTCTAACACCACTTAATGCCATTTCCTTTGCCAAAGCTTTAGTAAGTAAATTAATTCCACCTTTGGTTACTGAATATAACACTTCACAAGAAGCTCCTACTTCTCCCCATATAGAAGATATATTTAATATCTTGCCTTTTGTATCAATTAAATGTGGCAAAGCAATTTTAGATAAATACATCATAGATAAAAGATTATTATTTATCATATTATCTATGTCTTCTTTAGTACAGTCCATGAATAATCCTACTGTACTTATACCTGCATTATTAACTAATATATCTAATCTTCCATAATGCTTCATAGTTTCTGAAATTATATCCTTACAATTATTGTAATCAGAACCATCTTTTTTTAATACTAACACATCTGAACCTATAGCTTTTACTTCTTCTACAAGACTCATTGCTCCTTCTTCATCTTTTGAATAAGTTATCACTATATTTGCTCCATTTCTTGCCATTTCTAAAGCAATAGCTCTGCCTATTCCTCTAGATCCTCCTGTTATTATTGCTACTTTTCCTATTAAACTTTCCATATTTACTCCTTTAATATTGTATTAAATACTCTTGTTGCATTTTTATAAAATATTTTTTCTATTTCATCATAAGTAAACCCATGTTTTTCTAAGGCGTATTCTAATTTATCCATTTCTGATATATTCTTAATTTCAACTTCACTATCTATTCCATCATAATCTGTTCCTATTGAAATAACATCGATTCCACCTATATTTTTTATATGTTCTATATGCTTTATCATATCAGATATTCGCGAAACTTTTGCATCACCTAAAAATTTTGCATAAAAATTAATACCAATAACTCCTCCTTTTTCTGATAATTTTTTTATCATATCATCTGTTGCATTTCTATAATGATTATGCATGAATCTACTATTAGAATGAGAAGCTATAAAAGGTGTCTTAGAATACTTTAACACATCATAAAATCCAGCATCTGACATATGAGAAACATCTATTATCATACCTAATTCATTCATTTTTTCAACTAATTCTATTCCTTCATTAGTCAATCCTTTATCCTTATACAGAAACTCATAATTAGGATACCCAAAAGCATTCTTATAATTCCATGTTAATGTAATAATTCGTATTCCTTTATTATATATATCTTTTAAAGATGCATTTCTTACAACTTCTCCCTCTTCTATAGATAAAATAGCATGCATCTTTGATTCATCTTCTAATTGATTTTTAGAAATTAATATGTCTATATCATCATTTTTATTTATTTCTTCAATAAAATTATTATACATTTTTTCAAATTCTAAATATGGATTACTAGCTTCTCCAATATCTATAAAAAAAGCAAAAACTTGTGCTAAACTATTACTTTTCTTTAATTTTTCAATATCTATTGATAAGTTATTTTTATATAATTTTTCTTCTTCATATAACATTCTGCTAGCAGTATCGCAATGTAAATCTAGTAATTTCATTTATTATATCTCCTTTGTTGTTTTCATTAAATAACATGCAAGCGGCTTAGGTCCTCCAATTACACTCCTATCTATATATAATACTGCATCCTCTCTAACATATACAGACCATTTAACCAAAGATATTTTCCCCTCTTCTATCTCTAAGCAACTAATAGAACTAGGTTGTACGCAACATCCATCATTAAAATATGGCACTTCATCTGTATCTGGAAATCTACTTCTGTGAGTATGCCCACATATTATCATCTTTTTGTGTTTCTTGGCCCATTGTTCTAACTTTTCATCAACTAAACCACCTTTTTTATAATTATTAGCAGGACTAGTTGGTTCTTTAAATCCTGCAACTCCAGCTAAAACTCTCCATACATGCCTTACTAAAAACTGGCTTATTTTACACAATTCATAGTTCATAGGATCTAATTGATTGCCATGAGTTATAAATATGTCTTTATCTAATTTAGTATAATTAAGTACTAATCCTTCCATAAACTCTACATTTTTTGCAAACTTAACAAACTCTTTTCCTATATGTTTATCTATACAATTAATTTTAGATATCTCTTTTGTTATAAACTCCTTATTACTTTTTGCATAATCATGGTTACCATATAACATATATAATCTCTTATTAACATTAAACTTATTTAATATTTTGAAAATTCCATTATAATTATATGCAATATCTAAAAAACTCTTATTTTTCCACAGTTCATCTCCATCTCCTGCTTCAATAAGTGTATATCCTTTTTTATAATAATACACTAGTGCACCAAAATAAATATTTCTATTTCCTATTAATGCATCTGAAAAGGATCCATCACCTCTATGAACATCACTAAGTATTATAATTTTAGATTTATCGTCAATGTTGACTCTCCTAGATTGCTTATATATTTTTTTCATAGAATTTTGTCCCATTATAATACTCCTACATAAATATTATAATTATATTTTATTAAATTTAAATATCATTGTTCCAAAAAAAATTAAGTTAGCCTTTAAAATGTTGTACTTTTTAATCTCTTACAAGTTTACAACATTAGGCTAACTTAATTTTTTACTCTATTTAATCCTAACAATCAAGAAATGTAATTTGCATTTTAATTCTATAGTGCTGACTTACCTCTTTCTCCAGTTCTTATTCTTATACAATCTGTTATTTCACTTACAAATATTTTTCCGTCTCCAACTTCTCCAGTCTTTACTGTTTTAGTTATTACATCAATTACCTTTTCAAGCTTTTCTTCATTTATCACTATTTCAATTTTAACCTTAGGTAAAACATTTATTAAAACTTCACTACTTCTATAATATTCTTTCCAACCGCCTTGTCTACCACATCCCATTACTTGAGATATTGTAAGTCCTTCTACATTTATCTTCTTAAGTCCGTCTTTTAACTCTTCAAGCTTTGTTGGACGAATTATTGCTTCTATTTTTTTCATATTTTAATCCTCCTAGTCTAATCCCATAAATGATGGATATGCTGATTCGTTATGTTGTGAAATATCTAATCCATTAGCTTCATCTAACTCTGACACTCTTATATCTGTAAATACTTTCATTATCTTTATTATAACAAATGTTGCTACTGCAGCTATTACTATTGTTACAACAATACTTAATATTTGAACTAAGAATAATTTAACATCTCCATAAATAAGACCATTACACATTATATCTGGATTAACCTTTTTGCTAGCAAATATACCTGTAACAATACCTCCAAATATACCACCAACACCATGACAACCAAATGCATCTAATGCATCATCATATCCAAACTTATTTTTAACTCTTCCCATACAGAAATAACAAAGAGGACTAACAAGTGCACCTATTATAAGTGCTGACCATATTGGTACAAATCCTGCACCTGGAGTTATTGCAACTAATCCTACAACAGCACCAGTTGCTGCTCCTAACATAGTTGGTTTACCATGTCTTATCCATTCTACAGCCATCCATGATATAAGTGCCGCAGCTGCTGATGTATTTGTTGTTAAGAATGCATGTACTGCAAGTGAATTTGCTCCAAGTGCACTACCTGCATTAAATCCAAACCATCCAAACCATAACAATCCAGCACCTAAAACTACAAAAGGTATATTATGAGGTTTGTATGAAACCATTCCATATGCTCTACGTTTGCCCAATAAAATACATGCTACAAGTCCAGATACACCAGAACTAATGTGTACAACATTTCCTCCAGCGAAATCTAATGCTCCTAATTCTTTTAAGAAACCACCATCGCCCCATACCATATGTGCAAGTGGATAATATACTACTAAAGACCAACATGCTATAAATATAAATAAAGATGAAAATTTCATTCTACCTATTAATGATCCAGTTATTAATGCACAAGTAATAATTGCAAACATCATTTGAAACGCTGCAAATAATGTTTCTGGAATAGTTGATGCATATGTTGCATTTGGAGCATTAGATACATTGTGAAAGAAAATGTTACTAAAATCTCCTATAATACCACCATGATTACCTCCAAATGTTAATGAATATCCAATTATCACCCACATAACAGATGCTAATCCACATATAAAGAATGATGATAACATTGTATTTAATACATTTTTTCTTCTAACCATTCCTCCATAAAAAAATGCTAATGCAGGAGTCATTAAAAATACTAATGCAGCACAAATTATAATAAACCCGCAATCTCCTGAACTGATATTTGCCATAATTAACTCATTCCTTTCTTTTTAAAGCCATCAAAAAAAGGGATAATATATCACAGATTATATCTCAATAATCTATAATATACTATCCCCATTGATAGTTCATGTTTAATACAAAAACTATCATATATCAAATTCTATATATTGTCAACTATTTTTTAGAATTTTCCATTTTATATTTTATTTGTATAATGGATGTTTATCACATAAAGCTTCAACTCTAGCTTTTAAACCTGATAAATCTCCTTCTTTATTCTTAATAGCTAAATCCATAATTTCTGCTATTTCAGCCATATCTTCTTCTACAAATCCTCTAGTTGTAACAGCTGCTGTACCTATTCTTACACCTGAAGTTACAAATGGACTTCTTGTTTCATTTGGTACAGTATTTTTATTTAATGTTATACCAATTGTGTCTAGTAATTTTTCTGCTTCTTTTCCAGTTATATCTTTATTATTTAAATCAACTAATATTAGATGATTGTCAGTTCCTCCAGACACTAATTTAAAGTCTCTCTTAACTAATTCTTCTGCAAGTCTCTTACAATTTGCTACAACTTGTTTAGCATAATCCTTAAAACTTGGATCTAATGCTTCTTTTAAACATACAGCCTTTGCTGCAATAACGTGCATTAAAGGACCACCTTGCATACCTGGGAATATGTTTTTATCTAAGTCTTTTGCATATTTTTCTTTACATAAGATTAATCCACCTCTTGGTCCTCTTAATGTCTTATGAGTAGTTGTTGTAACAAAATCAGCATAAGGAACTGGTGATGGATGAACTCCACCTGCAACAAGTCCTGCAATATGTGCCATATCTACCATAAATAAAGCTCCAACTTCATCACATATCTCTTTAAATTTTGCAAAATCTATTACTCTTGGATATGCACTAGCTCCTGCAACTATAAGCTTTGGCTTATGTTCGATAGCAAGTCTTCTTACTTCATCATAATCAATAGTTTCTGTTTCTTTGTTTAATCCATATGATACGAAATTAAATAATTTTCCTGAGAAATTTACAGGTGCACCATGAGTTAAATGTCCTCCATTACTTAAATCCATACCTAAAACTGTATCTCCTGGTTTAAGTACTGTAAAATATACTGCCATATTAGCTTGTGAACCTGAATGTGGTTGAACATTAGCATGTTCTGCACCAAATAATTCTTTAGCTCTATTTCTAGCTATTTCTTCTATTTCATCAACAACATAGCATCCACCATAATATCTCTTACCTGGATATCCTTCAGCATATTTATTTGTTAAATATGATCCCATAGCTTCCATAACAGCTTTACTAGCTATGTTTTCTGATGCTATAAGTTCTATTCCTTTTTGTTGTCTCTCTAATTCTTTTTCAATTAATGAATATACTTCATTGTCGACTTTTGTTAAATTATCAAAATTCATTATATCACCCCATAAGTTTATTTTACTATCTACCATTATACACGAAAATTTTTGAATTTAAAATGATTATTTAACTTTATACTAATTTAAAATTTTTTAATATCTTATTTATAATTTTCTTTATGCTATAATAAACTATAAGGAGGCTAGAACTTATGAATTTAGACAAAATATTACACATCTCTACTTATGCAGGTACTATTTTATTAGAAAGTGGCGCAGAAATATATAGAGTTGAAGATACTATCATAAGAATATGCAATGCATACGGAATCAAAAACGTAGATAGCTTCGCAACTCCTACTGGAATAATAGTTAGTGTTACTGATGAATTTAAAACATCTTCAATTGTAAAAAGAATTAAAGCTCGAGGAGTAGATTTAAACAAAATACATCTAATTAATGATCTATGTAGAAATATTAATTCAGATAATATTTCTCTAGATGAATTTTATGACAAACTATCTATTATCAATAAAAAGCCTACATATCCTCTATGGATATCTATCTTTTTTGCCGCTATTGCTGCAGGTTCATTTGCTGTTATATATGGAGGCAACTCAAGAGATTTTTTAGGAGCTTTTTTTATAGGATTAATAATAAAAACAATATCTATAAAATTTTCGCAAGCTTCTATAAATGATTTTTTTATAAATTTTACAGGTGGTGCAATTACTTCAATAGTTGCTCTAATATTAAACAACCTACATATCATATCTAATATAGACAAAACAATAATAGGTTCAATAATGCTTTTAGTCCCTGGTTTAGCTATAACTAATGCAATAAGAGATATTATAGCAGGTGATTATTTGACAGGATTAACCAAATGTGCCGAAGCACTAATGATTGCAATCTCTATAGCTGCTGGTACAGGTATCATCTTAAGTATCTGGAGCAAAATAATAGGAGGTGTTTTTTAAAGTATGATTAAACAAATACTTTTATCTACACTAGGTTCATTAGGTTTTGGATTTATTTTTAACATAAAAGGAAAAAAACTTATATTTGCTTCTCTAGGTGGTGGACTTGGTTGGGGAATATATAACTTATTAACTAGATTAAATACTTCTGTACTTTTTGCTATGTTCTGTGCTTCTATAGCAATAAGTATATATTGTGAGATTGCAGCTAGACTATTAAAGTCACCTGTTACAACCTTTATTATAGTTTCCTTGATTCCATTAGTGCCTGGATCAGGAATGTATTATACTATGTATGAAACAATTCAAGGAAACACTTCAAAAGCAATACATACAGGAATATCCACACTTGCTTGTGCTGGAACATTAGCAATAGGAATTATATTAGTTTCTTCTATAACAAGACAAATTGCAAAAAGAAAACTATGATTTACAATTATGGTTCTGATAACTAGTATCAATATTATATGTTTTCATAAATAACATGCTATCATTAACTATTTCTAAATAAAAAAAAATTAAGTTAGCTAAATGTTGTAACCTCGCCAAAATTCAAAGAGCACAACATTTTAAACGCCAACTTAATTTTTTTATTATGAGAAATTCTAAAATTCATTATTAAAATCAAACTCATTCTATTTTAATCAGTTACTGAGGCTAATACCATTATATTTTAACTTAATTCTTTAAACGGAATTATAATATTTTCTCCTACTTCTCTAGTTCCGATTACCTTTTCCATCCATACTATTCCATGCCACATATTATTTTTATAACCAATCTCTTTAAATCGTCCTACTTCTTTAAATCCTAATGCTTTATGCAATTCAATACTTTGTATATTAGAATCTGTTATTACACCATAAACAAGTTTAAATCCTTGCTTTTTTAGTATTTCTATTAATTTCTTATATAATGCACTTCCTATACCACATCTTTTAGGTGCATCTTTAGATAAATATATAGTAGCTTCTACTGCATAACGATATGCATCATGATGCCTAAGTTGACCACCATAAGCAAATCCTAATATTTCTCCATTTGATTCTGCCACAATAAATGGATATACTTTCTTTGTTTCTTCTATTTTCTGCTCATATTGCTCTATTGTTTCATTCTCTATAGAAAAAGTTATATTTGTATTATCAACATAATATTCATATATATCATGTATATCTTTTGCATCTTTTTTTTCTGCTATTCTTATGTTATACTCCATGTAATTTCTTCCCTTCTAAATAATCCCTTATTATTTATTATATATTTTACCCTTCACATCTTTTATTACTTATAAATGTATATAACGATGCTATAAATATTAAAATATATCCTATAAAGCTAAACTTATCTGGAACAGTATTAAATATAAATATACTTAATATTGTTGAAAATATTATATTAGAATAATCGAATATAGATATTTCTTTAGCTGGTGCATATTTATATGCTAAAGTCACTCCAAATTGTCCTATACTTGCAAAAACTCCTGCAAGAAGCAAATAAATAAGTTGTTTTATGCTCATTGACTTATATGTGGCTATCACAAAAGGAGTTATTACAACTGTTGAAAAAAATGAGAAATAAAATACAATTGTATAATACTTTTCTTTATTTCCAAGTGCTCTTACGCATGTATATGCTGCTGCTGCAGATATTCCTCCTAAAACTCCCACTATATATGGAATTAATCTCACACTAAATTCTGGATTTATTACAAATAAAGCTCCAATAAATGCAACTATTATAGGTATTACTTGTTTAAGTTTAATACGTTCCTTTAAAAATATAAAAGAAAATATTACCACAAAAAAAGGCGATAATTTATTTAACATATTTGCATCAGATAATACAAGTCTATCTATTGCATAATAATTAAAAATTATTCCTAAGGTTCCAAATGTACTCCTCATAATAAGAAGCTTTTGATTTTCTTTCTTACCAAAGCAACTTTCTTTATGTTTTAATACAAATATAAATGCAACTACTAACGAAACTAAATTTCTAAAAAATGTCTTTTGAAATGATGGTAAATCTCCTGCTAACTTAACAAAAGCTGACATCATAGCAAACCCAAATGCTGAAATTATTATAAATATAACTCCCTTTACTCTATCATTCATCTACTTTTCTTCCTTCCTATCTTTTTTCATATGTTATTATAGCAAAAAAATCACCAATGCGCCTTTATGAAACCATCGATTTCTTGAAGCCGTCGATTTTTTTAACCTTATGACAGGTTCTAAAACTTGTTTTTGGTGTTCTGTCATGGCAATATTTTTCCCTTTTTTACTCTTTAGGTAGTATATCCCAACATTACTTAAACAATATAGCAAAGATATTTATCCGTAATCACAAGCAAAATATAATTTCCTAAAGAGTAAAAAAACATCCTTTAATAAAAAGAATGTTTAATAATCTGTTTAATCTATATCATTATCCACATCATGTGAATGAGATACTCCATATATCTCTCTTCCTTTAAGTTTGTATTTTTCTCTAGCTTCCTCAACAACATCAGATAACATGTCCCTAACTTCTTTAGGTCTTTTTATCTTTGCAAGCTTTAACTCTTTATCAGTTTCATCACATGTATATAAAGTAATAGTTCCTACTCCAAATATTTTATCAAAAAAACTTCTCTCTAACCTAAAATCAAGTATCCTATATAATAGTAACTCATCTTCTTTAGTAGAGAAAAAACCATTTTCTGTATATAATCTATTATTTTTTATACAGTATTTAGTAAAAGATAATGGTAGCCCTAATACTCTTTTTCTATCTTTCCACATAATATTATCTTCTGATTTCATTATATATATCCCCCTTATATGTTGCCCCAAAATTTCATCTCTTATTTAAAATTTTTCTTCAAAAACTTTAAAATTAATCGTTGTCATTATATCTCTTTCTTGCCAATGAGCTTTACATCCTGAAAAATCTAAAGGCATACATTGAGGAATATATCCTAATCTAATTGCCTTTAAACCACCTGAATATAGTTTTGGAACACATGCAATACCTATTAATCCTTTTTTTCTCTCGTAATTAATAAGTTTAAACAAAGAACTTTCATGCGGAACTATATAAGTCATCATATTTTTTTCCTTTGCTATCTTATCAAGCTTATATATATTACATGATCTTCCACATGCTCTACATCTATATCCTTTTGATGTTAAAATGCTCTGACATTCATTAGCTGGTTGTCTCATACAACTTGGTAGAAACATAACTTTATCAGCACACTTTTTAAATTCATTACTATATACTTGATTTAGTATTTCTGCTGCTACCATATTAAAATAATATTGTATTTCTCCTTTTGTTCTTAAAAAAACATCTTCTTTTTTGCTTTTTTTGCATTTTTCAGCTTCTAAAAAACTATATAAATATTTAGTATACTTCCATAAATATTTTTCTCCAATTTGATATAACTTATCACTTATTTGAAGTGCCATAAACAAAATATTCTGTGCTAAATTACTTCTTACACTTTGTAGAAAATTTATCCAATTATTTATTCTAATAACTTCTTCTTCAAATTCATTAGTTGCTTCAAGCCAATCTTTTAGCTTAATTAGTCCTTCAATATTGGGATGATTTCTGCCCTCTACCTTTTTTAGTAAAATTTTATTTGACAACATACCTCTATATACATCTATCTTATGATAATTCTTGTTAGCTTTTATTTTTTTTACTCTTTGCTTATTAAGATAATTAAAGGGCATTTTTTTTAAGGAAGTAAATGCTCGTGCATTATCAATGTATTCATTAAACAGAACACCTATCATTAGTAATTCTAATCCATATTCTTCAAATGTTCTTAAACTCTCTATTTTATTAGCTTTTATAAATTCCATAAAAGCTTCAACATATTCTTTTACGTTTTCTCTTAGCATTTCTTTAACTTCTTCTGATGGTATAAGTATTTCTCTATAATAGCTATCTGAATCAAATTCGCCTTCCAACCTTAAAGAATACGTCTTTCTCATTGACATACACCCCCTCTCAATATTATTTCATCTTTTCTATATTATGTCAACCATTAACAATAAATTGAATTATTTATTTTTACTAAATATTTACATTTTTTAAAATTTATAGTATAATTTTTTTGTTATCATTTTTCACCCCACAACAAGGAGGTTTATATATTATGAAAAAACGTTATTTTTTATTAATTGCAATTATTGTACTGCTCCAACTGACGTTTACGTCTTATCAGGTTAACGCTGATGATAAAAACACTTCTGAATGTCAGGATTTTATAGAATCTATTGTTCCTGAAGCAATCGAAGGATATAAAGAATATAAAATATTGCCTAGTCTAACAATAGCTCAAGCAATACTAGAAAGTTCTTGGGGCAAATCTGCTCTTACTATTGAAGCAAACAATTTATTTGGAATTAAAGCTTATGATGATTGGACTGGAACTTCAATTCCAAAACCGACCAAAGAATATATAAAAGGTAGCTTTGTAGTTATATGTGCTAATTTTAAAGTATACCAATCACGAGATGAAAGTATAAAGGATCATAACTATCTACTAAGTTCTGATAGATATAAACTAGTTCGAGAAGCAAGTAACTATGTAGACGCTTGTTATGCAATATATAATTGTGGCTATGCATCATCTCCCAATTATTCTAATAGTTTGATAAAAATAATAGACAATTACAAATTATATAATTATGATACTCTTGCAAAAGATATAGTTACTAAGGAAGAAAGAATACAAAAAACCTTAAATGATCCAATTATCCTTACAGCAAATAATAAAAATTATACACTTCTATTAGAAGATGAACCTACAGAAAAAGAACTATGTGTTAATACTAATTCTATTAAAGATAGTAAAGAAGATACCAATAACATACCTCTTTTAGTATCAAATAATGCAATTACTAATTATAACTATTGGTATGTTATATATTGTCTTCTTCCAGCTTATTATTCTGACACTATCCTTTAAAAAAAGAATACAAAGCAAAGATTTTAAACTATATAAGGCAATCTTTGCTTTGTAATCATTTTATAACATCATACAGGCGAACTTACAATAAATATTTGTCCATCTTCATCTAAATAAGCTTCAAAATTTCCACATAATTCTTCAATTTTCTTCTCTTTAGTTCCAATTTTTATAATTGTGCCTGGGAAAACAACATTAGCTTTTATTTTTCCTTTTTCTGATACTTCAAGTCTTGTTATAACATTTCCCAAACTTCCTACTCTTCCAAGAATTATATTGCCTTCTGAACTTATACTACCGCCTCTTGCTACAGCAGTATTGCTTACAAACTTTATATCACCTATTGCATGAATTCTAGAATTATATTCTCCACCTCCAGTAAAAACTATTTCTCCTGTGGCTTTTATTTTGCTATTTTGAACATATTTAAGATTAATATTTATCGGAATAAGGTCACCACCTTCCCAATATTCTATTTCATCGTCTATTAACTCCAATAAATATCTCAAATCATTAGAACTCTTGATATTTGCTATATTTATTCCCAAAAATTTGTTTCGTAAAAATTCTATAAGTGGATTTACCTTTATTGCTCTACATATATTATAAGATATAATATTTAACCCCATCTTAGGCAACTCTTTAATTCTATTATCAATTATCTTTTCAACTATTTCAGTATAGTTCTTTTGAGAATCTGATTCTTTATAAAATTTGTTACTTAATTGTAGTAATAATTCTATTTTTTCTCTAAATAGATTTAATTGATTAACATATATCTTCTTATTTATATCTACCTCTCCACACATAACTAATGAATCTATAACATTACCATATATAGTTGTATCGCCATTGCTTATTGCCTTTGCCGAATAAATATTTCCACCAACTACTAATGAATTTCCTGCTTTTACAGTCATACCTTCTTTTATGTCTCTTCCTACAACTACATCTCCCTTGAAGTTTACATTTCCAGTGCTTAAATCTATATCTGTCAACTCATAACTATTATATACACTTATCATTTTACCTTTATATGAAGGCTTACCACTTACATCTGCTATTATTTGATTTCCTTCTATATGACAATTCTTATCTACTCTTACAGGAGTATCTCTAACAACATTTCTAGATAGCACCTCTCCATAAACATTCATTCCATCTTCGCCTTCAATTCGTGGAATTATTTCGGCTATTACTTCTCCTTTTGATACATTTTGTAATATAAATGTTTCCCTATAATCTATTCTAGTATTATCATCTACTTCTATTTTTTTATCTTCTTTAAACAATATATTCACTCTTGATGGTATATCTTGAATAACAGGCTTTCCTTCTGCTATTAATAGAGGCTTTAATATATCTCCTTTTGTTGCCTCTAACAAATTATCTTTGTTTATACCATAATTTATGTTTTCCAACTTAAGTAAATATATCAAATCATTCATAGTATACTTTGT
Source organism: Clostridium sp. MSJ-8 (assembly GCF_018918325.1). GTDB lineage: Bacteria > Bacillota > Clostridia > Clostridiales > Clostridiaceae > Clostridium. The sequence continues at coordinate 106,444 of NZ_JAHLQH010000028.1, forward strand.
TGCTTCTTTACTTTTTACTTTTTTAGCCATTAATATTAGATTCTTTTGTATATTTTGATCTATCAATTTATAAGTATATTGGGGCATATATTTAACAGTTATATAGGCTCTCATTTTATTATTATCTACTTTTATTTTGTATTCCCTATCTTCTTCTATTACTTCTGCTTCATATCTTATATTATCCATAGATGATACACTATATCTTCTTCCACTTATACATAGTTCTCCATTTATAAATAAATTTATTCCTCTACATGAAGCAATACTTATTCTTTCATCTGCATCATCATCTGAAATCACATTAATAACCCCATCTTTAATACTTACACCATTTAGTACTTCTTCATGAGTAGGTGTAGTATCCTTAGGTTCATCTATCTTATTTAGTTCTTCAAGGTTAGTTTTTATAAGTTTTTCATTAACCGCTTCACTTTTTATACGTTTAAACTTCTTATTTTTAGATTTCTTTAAAATACTCATGCCCTCACCTCCCAATATCTTATTTCAAGTATAGCACATTCTGTAAACCTTTTCTATGTAAATTGTCGAAATTTCTTGTAAACTATAATTTACAAATTATTTATAATAGAATTTTGAATTTCTTATAATAAAAAAGTAAAGATACCATTTAAAATACTATACTGTCTGAGCTTTAGAAAGTTTATAGCATTTATGGATCTTTACTCTTTTTTATTATATTAGTAAATACTTAATAAAATTATTCTATTTATGAAAACATATAATTTTGATATTAATTATTGAAACATAAAAATTTTTAAATTTTTAACTCTACTACATACCCTTTTTCTCTAGATGCTTTTACATCAATAACTCTTTGATTATCAGATCCTCTATACTTAAGCATAAGATCTCTTCTTTCTAATACAAATCTGCCGTCTATTAAAACATCAACATAGCTTAATATCTCACTTTTTAGGTTGTCTTCTATTATATCTTCATAAGTATATCCTGACCAAAGCCATATATCCTTATCTGTTTCTTGCTTTATTCTATGAAGTAGATTAACAAGGTCTCTGTCTCTTGTTTGATCCATAGGATCTCCACCTAAAATATTAACTCCATGTATATTTTCATTTTTTACATACTCTAAAAATTTATCTTCTATTTCCTTAGTCCACTTATTTCCATAATTAAAATCTTGTTGTTCTTTATTAAAGCACCCTTTACAATTATTTGTACAACCTGATACAAATAAAGTTGTTCTTACATTAGGTCCATTAGTTACATCATATTCACGTATTTGTGCATAATTCATATCCTACACCTCTTGTTTTTATAAATGAAGCACCCTATCGCCTATTTCTGCAGTTCTTCCCTTATTCCAGAAGTTTGTTCCTATATAACCACAAGTTCTTCTCATAACTTGCATATCACCTTCATCTCTGTTACCACAAGAAGGACAATACCAATTTAGATCCTCATCTAATTGAATTTCTCCTGTAAATCCACAAGCATAACATATATCAGGTTTTGTATTTATTTCGGCATATTGGATGTTATTATATATGAATTTAATTATCTCTTCTACCGCTTCTAAATTTTTACTCATATCTGGTACTTCTATATATGAAATACAGCCACCAAGACTAATAGAATGAAATTGTGATTCAAACTTTAACTTACTAAATGCATCAATCTTTTCTCTAACATCTACATGATATGAGTTTGTGTAATATAACTTATCTGTTACATTTTCTATCTCACCAAATCTTTGTCTATCAATCTTACAAAATCTATATATTAAATTTTCTGCAGGAGTTCCATACAAACTAAATCCAAGTCCTGTTTCTTCTTTCCACCTATCACAAGCTTCTTTCATATGATTCATTACAGCTAATGCAAATTTTTCTCCTTCTTCTGTTGTATGACTAACACCTAGCATACCTTGAACCATTTCATATATACCAACATATCCAAGTGACAATGTTGAATATCCATTTTTAAGTAACTCATCTATCTTTTCACCTTTTTTTAACCTAGCAATAGCACCGTGTTGCCAATGGATAGGTGAAACATCTGATGTAGTTCCAAGTAACATATTATGTCTTACAAGTAATGCTTCTTTGCATAATTCTAATCTTTGATCTAACATCTCCCAGAACATATCCATATCTTTATCTGCAATTATAGCTATCTGAGGCAAATTAATACTTATAACACCTTGATTAAATCTTCCATACCATTTATAATTTCCATTTTTATCTTTGTAAGGACTTAAATGGCTTCTACAACCCATTGGTGGAAATGTATTTCCTTCATAATTTTGTCGCATTATTTTAGCTGATTGATAGTCAGGAACTAACCTCTTTGCAGTACATTTTGCAGCTAATTTAGTTATATAATCATATTTGCCTCCTTCAAGACAATTATTTTCATCTAATAAATATACTAGTTTAGGGAATGCTTCTCCTATTTCTTGACCTTTATAATTTTTCATTCCTTCTAATCTCTGCTTTATCATTTCTTCACATATTAAAGCCATCTCTTTTTCATATTCATGACCTTCTTCTATTTCTAGATATATTGTTCCAAAAGGTGATTGACCATTAGTTGTTTGAAGAGTTGATAATTGATATCTTATAGTTTGTACTCCATCTTTTAAATCCTTCATTTCTAAATCAGTAGCTAATTCTTTTGCTAATTCTTCATTTTTATACTTTTCCAAATAGAACTTGTAAAATTTATTGTAAGTTACTCTTAAATATTTTGCTAAATGTTTTATTGTAATACTCTGTCCACCGTATTGGTTACTTGCAACTTGTGCCATTATTTGAGTTGCAACAGTACAAGCAGTACCAAATGACTTAGGTGTTTCAACTAATTTATCATTTATTACTGTTCCATTGTCTAACATATCTTCTAAATTAATTAAACAACAATTAAATATCGGTTGAACTGTATAATCCATATCATGCCAATGAAGTATTCCTTCATCATGCGCTTGAACTATATGTGCAGGTATAAGTCTTCTTCTTGATATATCTTTTGATACTTCTCCAGCAATTAAATCCCTTTGAGTTGCTGCAATTATTGAATTTTTATTAGAATTTTCTCTTAAAACATCTTCATTAGTTTTACTTATTAGACCTATAATACTATCATCTGTAGTATTAATATTTCTTTTAAATGATTGAACTGCTCTATATCCTTCATAAGCTTTTGCAGTAACAGATTGACCATAATGAACTAATCTTTCATATACATAACTTTCAATCATATAAATAGTAGCTGTTTCTTCTAATTGTCTAAAATATTTTTCTGCATCACTTGCTATAAGTTTTGCTATATCAGGAAGATATATTCCACTACCATATCTCATTGCCTTTTCTACAGCATCTTTTATTTTTGATTTATCAAATTCTACTACACTTCCATCTCTTTTTATTACTTCCATAAGTTCTCCCTTCTTAATTGCCTAATACAAAAGCTAACTTTGTAACTCTTAGTTTATTTCTAACATTTTCATCTACTATAAATCAGATTCAAAAACTTATTTTTGAATTCTATTTTGGCAATCTAATTGTTTTTTTAACATCTTTTCTACACAAATATATCTTAAATTTCTTATAATCATATACTTTCTTAGATGTTAAAACTCATAAGCAATCTCTTTTATTTATTTTTATAATATATTCTTTAGGAAACAACAAAAACACAATATATAGTTTTTGCACCAAACAATTATACAACATATATAGTTTCATTAAAAGTATTTTTTAAAGTATTTTTTCTACTTTTTATTTTTTTAATTAACAATTTTGTTACACATTCTACATAATGCCTTCATATATTTCTACTATAATAAACATGTAATAAATATTAATGATTTGATTTTCCAAATTTTTTATTTGGTTATTCACACTACTATTCTCTTGAATAGAAGGTTCAACATTATGTTGAATATTTTCCCTTATTTAACGTCATCAACCCCTATAAGATGACAGACTAAAAAGTATTACATCCCCTGTAATACTTTTTTTTACTCTATATGAAATTATACAAAATTTAAGACTTTAATAGTCGCATTGAATTTTTTTATAAATACATATATGCAATTTATATTTACATACTGAAAAAAACAATTTTTATTTTTAGGAGAATGCTTATGGTTAATAGTAAATTTAATAAAGATTTTGATTATAATTCAAATAAAATAGTTAGTAAATGTATGCTAGTTACTTTACTTATTCTTTCATTTGTATTTTTACTAAATACTTTTAATTTTTTCAAAATAGATAAAAATATTGCCTTAATAAGTTTTCTATTTTCTATATTATTTTTAATTATTCCAACTGTTGTTGTTGATATATTAAACAGAACAGATTGGTGGGTTAAATACTTAAATATTTCTCTAAGTTGTATAGCCATTGGAGTATACTATTCATTACTTACATATTATACAGTACTTCTATTTATTTTCCCTTTACTATTAGCTAATTTATTTTTCAACAAAAAATTAAATAACTTTACAATAATTTTTTCAGTAATTTCATTTACCATTGGACATATTGTATCTTATTATTTAAATATATCTTATCACTTAAATATTAACCCTTATGTCAGTGGTAAATCTTTAAGCTATGTAATAGTCTTTGGATTACTGCCAAGATTATTTGAATATGCTGCTTTAGCTTATATATGTACAAGTAATTCATCTGCCACTTATAAAATATTAAATAAATTATATGAATCAACCATAGCACATGAAAAAAGGCAAGCTGGTCTTAATAGTATAATAAAAGGTTCAGCCTCTCTATTCACTGCTAGAAATCATACAGAAATCGCTAGTGCTATTATAACTGAAATTAAAGATACTTATTCTATATTAATGGAAGGCACTACCCCTTGTAAATGTTGTGTCGCACTAAAAACTACTAATGATACTTTTTATAGAATTGATGAAAAATATAAACCTTCCATTGTTAATAATGATGGGTTATATGTCTATGATTCCTTAAATAAAAACTATAAGTTTAATTTATTTAATTCCACTAGTTCTATAACATACGAGGATAATATAATAATAAAATATTATGATCAAAACATTTTAATTGCTTACATAATAATAGAAAATAAAATAGATACTAATAATGAAACAATTACAAGCATATTTAACACTTTATATAGCAATATATTATTAGGAATAAAAAATGCAAATTTATCTCAAGAAATATTCCAAACACAAGAAGAGATTATATTCTCATTAGCAGAAATATCTGAATCGAAATCTGCTGAAACAGGCATGCATATAAAGAGAGTTTATGAATACACAAGAGTAATGGCAAAAGCTATAGGATGTAGTAAACGTGACGAAGATAACTTTGCCCTTGCTTCAATGATGCATGACATTGGTAAACTATTAATTCCACCAGAAATACTTGAAAAACCAGGTAAATTAACAAAAGAAGAATTTGAAGTTATAAAAACTCATGTAACTATAGGATATGATCTTCTAAAAAATTCACCAGGTACAGTAATGAACTTAGCCAAAAACATAGCTCTTATGCATCATGAAAGATGGGATGGAAAAGGATATTTAGGAATGAAAGGTGAAGAAATTGATTATTATGCACGAATAGTTGCTGTAATAGATGTTTTTGATGCATTAGTTAGTGATAGATGTTATAAAAAAGCATGGACCCCTACCGAGGCATATAACGAAATAGTTTCTCAAAGTGGTAAACAATTTGATCCTAATGTAGTTGAGTTATTTAAAGCTAATTTTACCAATCTTGTTGCTATACTACAAAAATATCCTGATAAAAAAAGCATAGATTCTAATATCTCTTTTAACAAATAAAAAAATCAAAGCAAATAATTTACTGTGATTTCATATTAGGCAAAAAAATTAAGCTAGCATTTAAAATGTTGTACTGTTTATGCTTTAGTAAGTTTACAACATTTAGCTAGCTTAATTTTTTATTATAGCCTAATTAAATAACTTGTATGAGCTGGCACCTTTAATATTAAATTATCCTCTTCTATGTCATAATCTAATTTATTTTCAAACTCATCTTTGTCTCCAATTGTTAAATCAATTCCAAATATCTTATAAGGAATATTTATCTTTCTCTCTTCTTCATCTGTTGAAAATACTGTTATAAATACTTGTTTATCTGTAAATCTTGCAAATGAAATTACATTATTATCATCAGTTAATATCTTCATACCACCATATTTTAATGCTTCACTACTTGTTTTTAAATGACATAATTTAGAATATAGCTTATAATAATCTGTACTCTCTATATCTTTATTCCATGGCATTGTATATCTACACCCTTCCATAGAATCAATTCTTCCATCAATTCCAGCTTCATCACCATAATACATATTAGGTGCACCTATCAAAGTAAATAATGTTATAATTGCTCCTCTATATTCCGAAAAAGATATACTTGAATCATTATGCAATCTACTTATATCATGACTGTCTATTAAATTAAATTGATTTTCTTGTATTACAAATGGTAATTTACCTAAATATCTTTTTAGTCTAGCTGAAAAACCTCTTGCATTTAGTTTAGTGTGTATTCTTCTTAATTCATCTTCTCTTTCAGTCATTCTTTCATGTCCACCTAAAAATTCTCTTATAGGTCTACAAGAGCCAAAATAATTCATAGAAGAATCCCATTCTTTACCTTGTAAAAATTCTGAAGCATCACTCCAATCTTCTCCAATCATATAAGCTTCACTATTTACTTCCTTTATGCTCTTCCTTATTTCTGGCCATATCTCATGATGTAATTGAATTCTATCATTTCTAGCCATAGTATCTGCCACATCAAATCTCCAACCATCTATACAATAAGGTTCTTTTAAATATTTTTTAACTAATGAATTTTCTCCTCTATATATTATTTCTCTAAGTGCATCTGAAGTATAATTAAGAGTAGGTAAAGTTTCCACATTGAACCAAGACTTATAGGAATTGTCATCATTAAAGAAATAATATTTTCTCTCTACTGCATCTTTATTATTATATGCACCTACTGACTTATCAAAAAATATTCCTTCCTTATTAAACCATTTATTAGCAGTTCCTGTATGATTGATTGATGTATCTAACATAAGCTTCATATTGTTATTATGAAGTTCATCCATCAAATCTATAAATCCTTTATCGCCACCAAAATGAGGATCTACAGTAAAGTAATCTAAGCAATCATATTTATGAACAGTTGCAGCATAAAAGATAGGATTCATATATATTGCATTTACTCCAAGCTTCTTTAAATAAGGTATTTTATTTTTTACTCCTATAAGATCTCCTCCATAAAAATCTAGGCAAAAAGCTTCATTATATTCCTTAGGAGCAGCATTCCAATCATCTATATGTTTAGCTGGATGCCCATCAAAATAATATTCTTCGTTTTTAACATCTAAAGATGGATCTCCATCGCAAAATCTTTCCGGAAAAATCTGATAAAAAACTGATTCTCTAACCCAACTTGGTTGGTCATAATCCGTAAGAATCCTAAAATCGTATGTTTCATCAGGTTCATAATCTGTTATCTCTAGTTGATTATAATAATATATCTTATCATCTGTACTTACATAAAAATGATAATGGAACACATCTTCATATACTGTAAATTCTCTACTATAATATGTTAGTCCTGATTTTACATATTCTTTATTCATTTTAAATATCATTTCCACACCATTAAGCTTAGTTTTAATGTAAATACTCCTTACAGGTGAATCTTCGTATACTCTAATGTATATCTTTATTTTTTCTCCTTTTTTAGGTAATGGATTACTCACAAAATATTTTGATCCATCAGTATATAAACTCTCTAACCATTTCTCCATTTCATCTTCCTCCATAAAACATATATATACTAAAAATATTTTTATAATAATACTTGATTATTAATAACTAATTGAAATTTTAAATTAAGTTTTTCTGCTGCCTTTCTACATAGCATCATTCTCTCTAAAAATATCTCAAAATAATCCATAACAGCTGATATTTCTGTATCTATATCTATTGTTAATATTATACTCTTCTTATCTTCTGATATATTAGTAGAAGACTTCTTAACAGCATAGTTAACTCTATCATGTATATCAAATGTAGCAAAATCTCTATTTCTTACTCTACTTCTTCTAACATCTGTTTTATCAGCTAGAATTAAAGCTGCTGCTACTGCATTTACAGCTACTGCAGTACCCTCATCATGATTACCTATAGCAGATACTATTGTAGCTATTTCCTCTGGTTCAGCCCCTAATCTATCTAATATTCTAAATGCCATTATAGCTCCACTTTGTGCATGGTCTGTTCTATTAACCATATTACCTATATCATGAAGATATCCTGCTATCTCTGCTAATTCACATTCATGCTTAGAATATCCTAAAGTAGTCAATATTTCTCTTGCTTTCATTGCAACAGATGTTACATGAGCAAAGCTATGCTCTGTATACCCTAATGCTCCTAATGATTCATCAGCCTTTCTTATATATGTGTTTATTGCTTCATCGTTTTTTATGTCTGTAAAAGATATCATACTGCATCCTCCTTTGTTTTATGTCTACCTTTATTTTACCACACAACTATATACAAAAAAATTGAATAAATTAAAATATAATAGCATTAGTTCAGTAACCTATTGTTCCATATTATTTATACTAATCTTTAATTCTTCATGGTTATATCATTCTATATCTACCTATAATTCTAACCATAACAATAATGGTTACTTCCACTAATCTTATTATATTTTAATTATTTAAGTGTTATGTTTTTTAATATATCTATATTTTTAATAAGTATCTTATGTATTATACATTTCTACATAAACAATTATTGACTATATTTTTTTGATTACTTATCTTTTAAGTTAATTAATATCAAATTATTGCTTTAAGTAAATTAATATTACTATAATGAAAAATCCAATGTTATTTGATGGTGCTAATATTATGATTTTTTAATTAGTATCAATATTATTGCTTTGAATAAATATTGATAATTAAAATATAATAGCATTAGTTCAGTAACCTATTGTTCCATATTATTTATACTAATCTTTAATTCTTCATGGTTATATTATTCTATATCTACCTATAAGTCTAACCTTAACAATAATGGTTACTTCCACTAATCTTATTATATTTTAATTATTTAAGCGTTATGGTGATTTTTAATATATCTATATTATTAACAAGTATCTTAAGTCTTCAGTAATTCTTACTAAAAAAATTATTGAACATATTTTTTTGATTACTTATTTTTCAGTTATTAATATCAAATTATTGCTTTAAGTAAATTAATATTATTATAATGAAAAATCCAATGTTATTTGATAATGCTAATATTATGATTTTCTTTTTTAGTATCAATATTATTGCTTTGAATAAATCTTCATAATGAATTTTAGGATTTCTTATTATAAAAAATTAAGGTAGCGTTTAAAATGTTGTACTGTTTGAACTTTAGTGAGTTTACAACATTTAGCTACCTTAATTTTTTTATATTTAGAAATCCTTAATGAAATTATGCTATTTATGAAAACATATAATATTGATACTAATTACCAAAAAACATAATATTAATCACATACAAATAACATTGGATTTTATAACATATTATATTATTTACTTAAACATATAATTTTGTTATTAATTATTATAAAATATAAATTATCTAAAACTATTCTTGTCCTTCTGTTTTTTCACCTTGATTATCACCATTATCTTTATTTGTATTTTCAGTTGAATAATCATAATAACATATTACAGGATATCCTGCATTTATTGTATCAAATATAGTTTGTGCTGCTTGAATTGGTAAGTTAACACAACCGTGAGATCCTCCATTTAAGTATATATTTCCACCAAATTCTGATCTCCATGTAGCATCATGCATACCTATATTATTATTAAATGGCATCCAATACGAAACAGGAGTCTCATATCCTTCGCCTCTAAGAGTAGCATCTTTTTCTTTATATTTTATATAATATACTCCATCTGGTGTTTTACAACTTGGATCATTAGCTGTTCCAGAAACAACATCTGTATCAAATATACATGAACCATCTTTGTATAACCAAAGATGCTGAGAAGCTAAATTTATTTCAACATATGAATTTCCATAATCTGCTCCTGTTTCTGAAGCAGCCTGTTGGGAAAATGTTGGTTTTAGTTCCACTGTTTGTCCATTTTTAACATTGTTTATAATCTCTTCTATTACTGAACTTTTATTAACTATCCAACCATAATCACCTGTTGATATATTAACTGTATTTCCTTCGCTAGTTTTAAAACTTCTAGTTGAGCCATATGTATTAAACATTCCTGCTAATTTATCAACATAAATTCTTACTTTATCTGGATTTATACTTATATTATAATCTTCATCTATATCTATCCATGTGTTAATGGTATTTTTATCAACAGTATCACTTTTTCCTGCAAAACTATAAGTAATTTTAGCCTTCATATAAGAATTTAAAGTTTCCTGTGCTTTTTTTAAATCTTTTGAATTACTATTATGCTTTGGAGCTTCATAACACTTAGAAGCTTCAAGATCAACCTTTTCATTACCGCTTAAAATACTCTTTTTTATTGTTTTTTCAAATTTCTCTTTTGATAAAGTATTACCTAACTCTTCTTTCTTTATAACATATCCAGAATTTTCATATGATAAATAAGCACTCTTTGGAGCAACAATATCTTCTCCACTTATGCATTCAAGATTATTTATTACTTCAGATAATTTTTCTTCATTATATGTTAAATCATTAGAAATCTTATATTCTGAATCCTTAAACAATCCTTTTATCCATGCAAATGAACTTTGATTTTTCTCTATATTTTTTACTTCATCTGTATCTAATAACTCAAGATCAATATCTTCTGCTGAAATTTTTTCACTTTTACCTCCTCTCTCTTCTATTTCTAGTGAATAATTTTTTATCTTCTCTTTTATCATCTTATTCACTTCACTAACTGTTTTTCCGCTTGCTTCCACTCCGTTTATAATTGTTCCAGGGTTAAATTTATTATTATAGAATATTGACACCCCACAATAAACCCCTACAAGCACAATAGCTATAGCAACTGGTATGCTTATTTTCTTATTTTTTAAAATCTTATTAATTATAGAATTATTATTACTTGTATTCATCAATACTCCTTTCTAGTATCTTAAAAGCATTCCTTATCATTATACTTTTTTTTATTATTTTTTGCTATATTTTTGTATCATATATAAAAATTATTAATATTTTTTTAATGTTTATTTATTAACATCCATAAATTTTATAATGTTATATATTGTTTTATTATTACTTACGTCAATATTATACTTTTCTCCTATTCTTATTACACTACCATTTAAAGAATCAATTTCTGTTTTTATGCCTTTTTCCATATCTTGAAGTGTAGATGCTCTATGATTATATGTTGAAGGAATCAAGTTCTCATAAAAATCTTTTTTATATTCCTCTTCATCTTTATAAAAGCTAGTATATCCAGCTATATTCATCACTTCAAATATTTCATGAATTATCTTATTCATAATATCCTTTGAATAATCACTTTCTGACAATTTTCCATAATTAACTTTAAATATTGCACCTAATGGATTAAGAGCGCAATTATATAACATCTTCGACCATAATGCTTTACTTACATCATTACTTGCTACAGTTTCCAATCCACCTTCATTTATAACATTTGCTAACTCTTTAACCTTACTAACATCTAATCCATAAAGAGAACCTATCATTAATGGTGCTGCATGTACAGTAATCTTGCTTCTATTTCTTGCTGTTCGCTCAAAACCAGTAATTACCCTAGCTGAGTAAATCATTTCTTTTGGAAAGTACTTTAAATATTCTTCATCATTTCCCCATCCATTTTGCATAATAACTATTATTCCTGAATCTTTTAATATTTCTTTGTTATTATAAATTTCTTTGCTAACTTCTTTATTAACTGTAGTTTTAGTACATATAAGTATATAATCGTATATTCCATCTTGAATATCTTCATATTTTTCATAAACATTAATATCTTCTTTTGCAATATATTTTTCTCCTAATAAGCCTTCTCTAGATATTCCTTGTTCTTTTATGCTTTTATATGTATCTCCATGTGCTAAAAAATCTATGTCCGTATTATCATTTTTCATTATTGTACCTAACGCAATACCTATTGCTCCTGCCCCTACTATTAATACTTTCATTTTTATTCCTCCTACATATCTATCCCATTTCTTGCATATACACCTTTATCAAATGGATGTTTTATCTTCTTTATCTCTGAAACATAATCCGCTAATTCTATAAGCTCATCCTTTGGATCTCTTCCCGTCATTATCACTTCTATGTTAGTAGGTTTATTTTTCAAGAAATTTAATACTTTATTATAATCTATTAATTCTAAATTTATAGTAGACATTATTTCATCAAGAATTAATATATCACATTTTCCGTTATTGCATAATTCAATTATTTTGTCAAATGTTTTATCATTATTTTTTTTAACTTTCTGCAATTCTTCTTTAGATAAATCATAGACAAAACCTCTTAATCCTTCACCTATCTCAACATTACAGTTAGGATACTTTTTCAAAATTTTTATTTCACTACTTTCACCACTTTTTAGGAACTGACAAAATAAAACATTATAATTGCAACTAATTCCTCTTATTGCAATACCAATACTAGCAGTAGTTTTCCCTTTTCCATCTCCGCAATATATGTGGATTAATCCTAAATCTTTTTTCATATAATTTTCACCTACTTACATTATGTCTCAAATAATAGTATAGCACAATTAAATTTAACATTTAATCTTATATTTACACTAATTTTTAGCCATTATGATAAAGAACCTCAAAGCAAGTTTTGAGGTTCTGTCATAGCACTATTTTTTAAGATAAATATATATCTTAAACTTTTCTATTATTTATGAAACAATTTGTAATCCAATAATATATTAAGATTTTTTAAACAAAGATTTAACTTTAATTCATTATTGTGGAAATTAACAAAAACCATGATATACTATAGTTGTAAACGAAATAATTTAATAATATAACTGATTTGTAAATAACTTAACGTCTTTTCACATTTGTTAATTATTTTTTCCATTAAGTATTATATTTTGTTGTTTTTTAGTCCCAGAGTTTGATAAAAATTCCTTAAACAATCAGTTATATTATTATTTTTATTTCTCTAAACAATCACATATATCTATAATTACATCAATAGCTTCATTTCTAATATTACTAGCGTTCATATTTTTATGATTTCTAATTTTATTTATCCATTCTCTATTGATATTACTTGATACTTTATTCCACTTATTTATTTTTTCTTTTTTAATTAAATATTTTGAGTTTATATTATAAAACTTAATTAATTCTAAAATGTTTAACTCTTCTACTGAAACTTCTTCATTATCTTTATCTATATACTTAATATCCTCCAACTCATTCTTTATAATATTATATTGAGCTCCAGAACCTAATAATCTCTTAATTCCTTTTAAATAACATAAACTTAAAAATGATAATTCATATTCTCTATCTAAATTAGCATTGTATGTAGCTTCTCCATTATAAAAATAACTATATTTTTCACTTTCCCGACTAGGAATGCTTCTTGTTGCATATTTTACTATAGAATCTATATACAAAAATATTTTTTCTCCTTCTTCTCCCATTTTGCTTTTTATTTCTTTTTTGAATGAAAGCATATTTTTATTTATTTTCATTTTATTATTAATAGTTATTTTTTTATACAATACCTCATAGAACTTGTTAACAGCATCATAATCTCTTATATTATTATATTCTCTTACAACAGTATCTTTATAGTGTGCATAAGGATTAAGTAATAATGGAATTACTGGATAATCAATAAACTTAAATACATATAATTTTGTTTCTTCTGGATTCTTTACTTTATTAATAGAATCATATAAGTCATCACTTCTTTGTAATATATAATCTTTAAATCCTTCTGGTAAACGATCTATTAAATCCCATACTTCAAATAGGACTATATCTTCTGAGTCTTCTTTATAATAATAATTATACTTATTATTTATAATTGATATAATCTCAAGGTAATTTGTTATGAAGTAATTATTATCATATTCTTGTACCTTTATTATACATTCATTACACCCATCTATATTTCTCTCATGATAATTCTTTGTAAATAAACATATATTATATACATACTTTTTATCATTATTATCTAGTTTTGTCTTTTTATTGCTATTTAAACACTCTGTCAATTCCTCTATTGACATAACTTCTTCATTACTAGATACATCGTCATTATTTTCTATATATCCTGAATATATTATTCCTGTCATTCCAACACAAAACAGAAAATGTTCTTCTTTTGTATAGTATTTGTCAAATCCATTTTTTATATATTCTTTTATATTATCCTTATCTAGCACAGAATATAACATTTCTCTTACACAATTATCTATATAATTTAAAATTCTATCTATAGATGATTTTTTAATTTCTTCTTCATCATGTAATTTTTTTATTCTAATATATTTTTCATGTACACTTTCTTTAATTTTATTAGACATATATTCCCCTCCTTATTTTATTAGTTCTTTATATTTATAATACTATTTGTATTTTTTCTATCCCATAGATTATTTTTTAATATTTAGTAAAAATACTTTTCTAAAATATTAAATGTCATTAACAATATTTGTTCATTGCAAATATTGTTGTATAAAAAATGCTAACTAAGTATAAACTATATTTAATTAGTAATTTATTAAAGGAAGTGTTAATCATGATTACTCATTTAAGATATAGGATACTCCCCTTACTCATAATGTTTTTTTCATTTTCTCTTATATCCTGTAGTTCTACCAATCATAACTTTATAAAGGAATCTATAAGTATAACTTCTATTGATCCATCACTAGAAACAGAACTTGTTACTCTAAAGGAATTTGAATTCTATATTCCAACTTCATGGTGCAAACTATCTTATGAATCAGATACTTCTGCTACCTATGCCCCTATAGATAGAAATTCAGACACAAATTCTTCCAATGTCAATGTAACAATAAAAAAAGATACTTCAAATATAAATTTAAACGATATTATAGAGAACTTAGAAGAAAGTGTTATCTCTAATATCCTTAATACAATTCCTTCAGCTAAAGATTTTGTATATGATGTTTACACAAGCTCATTAGGAGATGTATTAGTTATTGACTATAACTATATAGATGACAACACTTCATTATCTATAAATGCTACTCAGTTTTTACTATTATATAATAATTTCAGCATTGCAATTACAAGTTCAGATATTGGTGACAAAGTAGTGCCGTCACCAGATGTTGTAGCTAAAAACATATTAGATACATTAAAGCTCCATTAATAACAATATACAAATACTATGTTTAATAAGATTTAAATTTTATATACTTTACTAGACATTAAAAAAGGTCATTAAGATAAAATATCTTAATGACCTCATATATTCTTCTATCTAGGTATACGTATCTCATTACAACTGTCTTTTAGTCCAAAATAATTACATATCTTAAGCCAATCTTCTTTTGAATAATCATCTCTCTTGAGATTTAAGCTTGAAGAAAAGGATATATTTTTAATTTCCATAAAACCACCCCATTTAACCGTTTACATATATTTTAAACTATTTACTCTTTTATTACAACTCTATTAACACAAATGCAACACTTTTATAATATTCTTATAACATTATTTTTATAAATGTATTAAACATTTAGTTAATGGAGAAACTATTATAGTTAAATTATATATAGAAAGGATTGTTCTTATGTATTCATTTATTGTTAACTTAATACTTGTAGTATCTTTATTTTTACCTACTAATATATTAACTCCACTTAACAGTATTCCAACTATATCTCAATCAACTATATATGATTTGTCTACTTCTAGTTCCACTGAAGAAGATATAGATATTTCTAGCGAGATTGATGCTATTTTAAGCAATAAACGCTATCTGCTAGATGAAGATAAACAACTAGCCCAAGATATATCTAAGAGATATAATCAAACAAAAATAATATTTGATAATGATAAAAAAGAACTTATGAGGTTAAAAGATATTATTATAAAAGAAAAATTAGGAGATGATTACGAAGAATTCATTGCAATTACAAAAAAGAATAATAATTCTATAAATGAAGAAGAAAAACAAAAACTTGAAATATTTAGAGCAAAATTAAAACTGTAATTTCTTATAAATAAAAAAATAATAAAGATCCCGTAAAAAATACTATATTGTCTGAACTTTAGTGAGTTCATAGCATTTAAGGATCTTTACTTATTTTTTTATTTACTTCATATGGGCAATTCCCATATTAACATCATACAAATCTTTATTTCTTTTTAGGAATTTAATATACACTCTTCCTTCTCCTTCTAGATCTCTATTAAAACTTTCATCTACTCCTATTAAAGTTTTCTTAAAATCAACATCAAAATTCAATATTGCTTGCTCTTCATTTATCTTTTCAATGGTACAATCATAATTTCCTTTCATAAATCTAATAGTTATTTTATAAGCTTTACCTTCTTTATTATGTTTAATCTCAAAATATTCAAATAAAACTTTAGGAATTAACACTGTACCATTTTTTATAGAATTTTCATCCATTATCTTTATAACAGCTTCTTTGTTTGAAGTAAGTTTCCAACTATGATCTACTTTAACATGCTGTTTTTTTTCTTTGGAACTCTTATTAAACAATCCCATATTACATATCTCCTTTTTTCTTTGTATATTTACTTATCGAAAAAAAGAAATTATTATTTAGTAATTGATTTTATCTTTTTTAAGAATATCAGTTTATTTTTATATTCTATTATCTATTCCAATATAAGGCTTTCTATTTGCTACATTCATATATGCAGGTCTTATTATTTTGTCTACATTTATTAATTCTTCTATTCTATGAGCAGACCATCCAACAATTCTTGCTATAGCAAATATAGGTGTATATAGTTCCATAGGTAAATCTAACATACTATATACAAAACCACTATAAAAATCAATGTTTGCACTTACTCCTTTATATGTCTTTCTTTTACTTTGAATAACTTCAGGTGCAAGTTTTTCTACTAATGCATATAAATTATATTCTTCTTCTCTTCCTTTTTCTTTTGATAATTTTTCAACGAATCCTTTAAATATATTTGCTCTAGGATCAGATATCGAATATACTGCATGCCCCATTCCATATATTAAACCTTTTTTATCAAAAGCTTCTTTACGAAGCAATGCTTGCAAATATTCTTTTACTTCTTCTTCATTTGTCCAATCAGATATTTTTTCTTTCATATCATTAAACATTTGAACAACCTTTATATTAGCTCCTCCATGTTTAGGTCCTTTTAAGGATCCTAATGCAGCAGCTATTGCTGAATAAGTATCTGTTCCTGATGAAGAAACAACATGAGTTGTAAATGTAGAATTATTTCCACCACCATGCTCTGCATGAAGTACTAAGGCTAAATCTAATATCTTCGCCTCTAATTTACTATATTTACTATCTGCTCTAAGCATATATAATATATTCTCAGCTGTTGATAATTCTGGTTTTGGTGTATGGATAATTAAACTTTCCCCTTTAAAATAATGATTATAGGTATTATATCCATAAACCGCAAGTTGTGGAAATACTGCTATTAGTTGAATACATTGTCTTATAACATTTTCTACAGACGTATCATTTGCCTTATCATCATATGCATATAATGTTAATACACTTCTTGCTAATGCATTCATCATATCAAAACTTGGTGCTTTCATAATTACATCTCTAACAAATGATGTAGGTAATGTTCTGTATTCTGCTAATAGATCACAAAAATCTATTAATTCCTCTTCCTTTGGTAATTCACCGAAAAGCAATAAATATATAATTTCTTCAAATCCAAATCTATCTTCTTCTATAAATCCATTAACTAAATCATAAATATTATATCCTCTATAATATAATTGCCCATCTATAGATACAACCTTACCATCTCTTTCTTCTTGTGATTGAATCTCAGAGATTTCTGTAAGCCCTGTTAAAACACCTTTTCCATTTACATCTCTAAGTCCTCTTTTAACTTCGTATTTATTATATAAACTTGTATCTATACAATTATTCTTTAAACATATATCTTTTAATTCTCCAACCTTATCATCTAAAGCAATATTTCTATTATATAATAGTTTTTCCATTTAACTTTATTCGCCTCCCCATATAAATCACTTTATAGATTATTATTACTATAATATCATATTATGCCATATAAGCAAATATATATGTTTTCTCATATAATAATTTTCTCTAACAAATCTTCTATAGTAACAATTATTCATAACATTTCTATCAATAAACTTAATTCAAATTTATAAAAAAAGAACGCATTATGATGCGTCCTTTTTTTATCAGTATTTTTTATAAATCAATTGTATTCATAACTCTTTGGACTCTACACTCTTCTGCTTTTATGATATTATCTATTTGTAAAAGAGCCTCTTCTACTGAAGTATTCATTACTCCATAATTATACTTACATATTTCTTGAATTCCTTTATATGCAGAATTAAATTTTCTAAGTAAATTTTCGGGAGTATCCTTTCTACTCTCTAATATATTCTTTTTCATATCTTCTATAGAATTTGGTAAAATGAATATAAGTATTGCATCCTTATAACTTTCTTTTATTTTAAGTGCACCTCTTGGATCTACCTCCACTATTGCATTCTTTCCTTCTTTAATTCTCTTTAAAAGAGCATGCTTTGGTGTTCCATAATATTCACCATATACTTCTCCCCATTCTAGAAATATACCTTGTTCAACTTTTTTGAAGAAATCTTGATTAGTTACATAATGAAAATCAATTCCTTCTTCTTCTCCTTCTTTTATATCTCTAGTTGTATATGACACAGGCATATACCAATCTTTATGTTCATTTAAAAATGCTTCTATTATCTTGTCTTTACCTGCACCTGTAGGCCCAGATATAATTAAAAGCAAACCTTCATTATTCATGTAAAATCACCCCATCAATTTGCATTTATTCTATTATACCAATAATTTATCTATTTTTACAACTATTGTTTTTACATGTAGCCAGCTGATTTAATATAATTTCATATAGAGTAAAAGAACAAAAAACTGAAATTGCTTCTATAATACTATATATTCTGCTAAATGATAAATAGTATTTTGCAATTTCAGTTCTTTATACAGATTAACTTTTTTATAAAGTATAACTATAACCTTATGCTTGTGCTTTATTCTCTATATATCCTAATGCTTGTAATAATGTTGCTATATTCTTAGGAGTACCGCTACCTTGTCTTCCACCATAAACAATATTTACAACCTTTAATTCATCTTGTAATGCTTTTATTATTACCTTACAGAATTTTTCTATGTCTAGATCTACCCAATAAACCTTTTCTTTAAATGATTTCTCAACTTTGTATTTATCATAGAATTCCATTATTAACAAACCATTATCTAATGTATTAAATTCAATACCATCTTCAAAAACATCTCTATCTTCAATGCCTTCTTGATACTTAAATGGTGCTACTAATCTTACTCTTTTATCTACAATATCATATATAGCTCTTACTGTATTAACAAAAGATGCATCAAAACGTTCAGGTTGCTTTAGTACATCATAAAATGCTGTATGTAAAAATGCGTCATTACTAAATGTAATCCACTTATCACCATCATTTAATAGCACTCCATAAACACCTAATACAAAATAATCCTTTACCATAGATATTAACTGTTTCACTTCTATCTTTACAACCATTTCTTTGTCAGTATCATCTACAGATTTTATTCTTCTTGCTGCTTTACAAGCTAATTCATAATCTGAAAATAATCTCAAATAATATTTTTCATCTTTATTTGCTTTTGCTATATGTGGTTGAAATTGTCCTTTCTTCCACATATCCATAGGTGTTTCTGCTGCTGCTATTAAATATAATTCGCCTGAGTTCATTATATCTGCAAATAATTTTCTACAAGCAGCGACTCTTTCCTCAGGTTTATTTAACTGATTAATTTCATCTATTCTTTTATCATATTCTGTTAAATTCATATTGTTATTTTCTCCCATATCAATCATTCCATTTCCTTACATACTAGTTTATATCACAATGATAATCTTTACATAATACAGTATACCATATTTTTTAACAATTTCTATAAAAAAATTAAAATATTAAAATATAATGCATTTGCTTAAGTTATTTTTTATATAATTTACTCTAAAAAACAAAAAAACTATTGTCTGTAATTTCAAACAATAGTTTTTCTTTATATACTTTAACTAATTATTTAAATATTGATAGACTCTTTAATCTTTCGCATGCTTCTAAGATATTTTCTCTATCACCAAAGCAACTAAATCTAAATTGTCCTTCTCCATTTTCTCCAAATCCTGCACCTGGAGTACCTACTATACTAGCTTCTTCTAATAAGTAATCAAAAAATTCCCATGACTTCATATTATTAGGACATGTAAGCCATACATATGGTGAATTAACAGCTCCAACATACTTAACATTTAATTCTGTTAATGTATTAGCTATAATGTTAGCATTTTCTTTATAGTAATCTATAACTTCTTTTGTTCTCTTTCTACCTTCTGGAGTAAATACACCTGCAGCTGCCTTTTGTATAACATAAGGAACTCCATTATATTTAGTAGTTTGTCTTCTTAACCATAATTTATTTAATACTACATCATTTACTTTTAATGCAAATGGTAATACAGTGTATCCACATCTCATACCTGTAAATCCTGCTGTTTTAGATAATGAACATACTTCAATAGCACATTCTTTTGCTCCTTCTATTTCATATATACTATGAGGAACATCTTCATCACTTATAAATGCTTCATATGCTGCATCAAATAAAATTATAGCTCCTATTTCTTTTGCATATTCTACCCATTTCTTTAATTGATCTCTATTATATGCAGCTCCTGTTGGGTTATTTGGAGAACATAAATATATTAAATCAGCCTTTACACTATAATCAGGCATTGCAAGGAAATTATTTTCTGGAGTTGAATCCATGAATATTATTTCTCTTCCATCCATTATATTAGTATCTACATATACTGGATATACTGGGTCTGGAATTAATACCTTATTGTCCTTTGAAAATATGTCTAACATATTTCCCAAATCACTTTTGGCACCATCTGATACAAATATTTCATCTGCTTCTAATTCTACGTTATGTTCTGCATAGTATTTCTTTAATTCTTCTTTTAAAAATGCATAACCTTGTTCAGGGCCATATCCTTTAAAAGTTTCTTTTTTAGACATATCAACAACTGCTGATTTTAAAGAATCAATAACAGGTTCTGTTAGTGGTAATGTAACATCCCCAATTCCTAGCGAGATAACCTTTTTATCAGGATTATTAGCCTTATATTCATTTACTTTCTTAGCAATAGTAGAAAATAAATAGCTTTCTTTTAAATTAAGATAATTTTCGTTAATTTTAACCATTAGTTTTATTCCCCCTTCGATGCGTGTACAAGACCAACAAATAATGGATGTGGTCTATTTGGTCTTGATAAGAATTCAGGATGGTATTGTACCCCTACGAAGAAATTATTTTCTTTTATTTCTACAGCTTCTACTAATCTACCATCTGGTGAAATTCCACTTAAATCCATACCATTTTCCAAGTACATTTCTCTATATTTATTATTGAATTCGAATCTATGTCTATGTCTTTCACTTATTAATTCTTTTCCATATAATTCGAATAATTTACTATCTTTCTTAACGTGACAAGGATATGCTCCTAATCTCATAGTTCCACCTAAATCTTCTATATCCACTTGATCACTCATTATATCAATAACAGGATTTTCTGTAATATCATCAAATTCTCTTGAATTTGCATCTTTTAATCCTAATACATTTCTAGCAAATTCCATAACTGCAACTTGCATTCCCAAACATATTCCTAGGAATGGAAGATTATTTTCTCTACAATATCTAACTGCTTCAATCTTACCTTCTACTCCTCTATTACCAAAACCACCTGGTACTACTATTCCTTTGCAATCTTTTAATTTATCTGCAACATTATCTCTAGTAATTTCTTCACTATCAATCCATAATATATTAATATTAACTCCTTCTGCATATCCAGCATGTCTTAAGCTCTCTGCAACTGATATATATGCATCATGAAGTTTAACATATTTACCTACTATAGCTATATTCACAGTTTCATTATTGATAGCTTCTTTTATCTTTTGAACTAAAGCAGTCCATTCTGTAATATCACATGTAGTGCCTTTTATTCCTAATTCTCTACATACAATTTCTGAGAAATTGCTCTTTTCTAACATTAAAGGTGCTTCATATAGATTTTCAACTGTTGAATTTTCTATAACACAATCTTCTTTTACATTACAGAAAAGACTTATCTTTCTCTTAATTGATTCTCCTAATGGAATATCACATCTACATATTATTATGTCTGGTTTAATTCCTAAACCTTGTAATTCCTTAACACTATGTTGTGTTGGTTTAGATTTTAATTCTTCTGATCCTGCTATATATGGAACTAAAGTAACATGTATAAATAAACAATTTTCTTCTCCTACTTCTAAAGAAACTTGTCTTATAGCTTCTAAGAAAGGTTGTGATTCTATATCTCCTACAGTTCCACCTATTTCAGTTATTATTATATCACTATCTGTTATTTTTCCAAGCTTGTAAACTTGATTTTTTATCTCATTAGTAATATGAGGTATAACTTGAACTGTTTCTCCTAAATATTCTCCTCTTCTTTCCTTATTTAAAACATTCCAATATACTTTTCCTGTTGTAATATTTGAAAACTTATTTAAGCTTTCATCTATAAATCTTTCATAATGTCCTAAATCTAGATCTGTTTCTGCTCCATCATCTGTTACGAAAACTTCTCCATGTTGATAAGGACTCATTGTTCCTGGATCAATATTTATGTATGGATCAAACTTTTGTGCTGCAACCTTTAATCCTCTACTTTTTAATAATCTTCCTAATGATGCTGCTGTTATTCCTTTTCCTAATCCTGAAACTACTCCACCTGTAACAAAAATATACTTCTTATTCATCTTCTATCCTTCCTTCAAACACAAACTCTGCTGGTCCTGTCATAAAGACTAAATCCTCTGCAGTATAATTTATCTTTAGGTCTCCACCTAATAATCTAATTGTTATATCTTGATCTTTCTTGCAATAATTATTTAAAACAGATGCTACTGTAACTGCACATGCACCAGTTCCACAAGCATAGGTTTCCCCACTTCCTCTTTCCCATACTCTCATCTTTATTGTTTTATCATCAATTATTTCAACAAATTCTGTATTAATTCTCTGTGGAAATATTGAAGCATTCTCAAATTTAGGACCAATTTCTTCTAATTTAAGATCATCAATATTATCCATGTAAACTATACAATGAGGATTTCCCATTGAAACACAAGTTATATTATATTCATTATTATCGATTTTTACAACTTCATTTATAATAATTTCTTTATTTATATCTACTGGTATTTTTTTTGGATCTAAAATTGGCTTACCCATATTAACCTTAACCTCAGTCACAATGCCATTTTGCACATTAAGCTCAAGATATTTTATTCCCGCTAATGTTTCTAAAGAAATTTTAGTCTTATCTGTAAGTCCTTTTTCATACACATACTTACCTATACATCTTGTAGCATTACCACACATTTCACCTTCAGATCCATCTGCATTAAACATTCTCATTCTAAAGTCTGCAACTTCTGATGACATAATCATAATTATTCCGTCTCCACCAACACCGAAATGTCTGTCACTAAGTTTAATTGCAACTTCACTAGGATTTTTTAATTCTTTTTCAAGACAATTAAAATATATATAATCATTGCCTATTCCTTGCATCTTTGTAAATTCCATAACTCTACACCTCGAAAAATTTTATTATCTTGTCTGCTACTTCTCTACGACTAATTCTTAAATCCATTGCTTGTTTTTCTAAATATCTATGTGCTTGTTCTTCAGTCATCTTATTATATTGAATCAACAAACATTTTGCTCTATCAACTTTTTTTATATCCTCAACTTGTTTTTTTAGATTGTTTCTCTCTTGTTTTAATTTTGAGAATCTTCTTATAGAAGTCACAACAAATTTTACACTTTGATAAAAGATAGATTTAGTAAAAGGCTTTGGAACTACAAATACTCCATACTCTTCTACTTTGGCACTAATCATATCTGCATCAATAGATTTAACCATCAATATAATGCCGGTGTTACCTTTATCCGCTAACTTAATAGCTAAATCAGTACCTGTTTCATCCTTCAACGGAGTATCTATTATAACCATATCAAAATTATCATTTATTAATCGTCTTCTGGCAGCAGAGCCATTATTCTCAACATCAATATTAATATATCCCATAGCTTTTAAATTATCCGTATAAACTTTAACGCCTTTTTCGGAGCTACATACTATTAATATTTTATCCATTCATAATCGCCCCCACTAGATTATATTTTAGTACTTATAAAAATAATTTTCCTTTTCCCAATTACTTATTCCTTTATCAGCATCTTCTATAGACTTATATATCTTTAATTCTTCTTCCTTTATTTTAATATATTTATCTATTATGAAATCACCTAAAACCTTTCTTGCAAATGTGCTATTTTTTAGTTTTTCCATAGCATCTTCAAATGTAAGTGGTAAATGCTTATCACCTTCATCATATAAAAATGCATTATGTGTTATAGGTTTTCCTAATTTCTTTTCTTGTTCTATTCCTTCTACCCCTGCTCTTATAAGTAACATGAAAGCTAAATATGGATTACATAAACAATCTGCACTTCTAAGTTCCATTCGAGCACATTCACCACCTGATGCAGGTATTCTTATTATTGTTGATCTATTTTTATGAGACCAACCTATAGATGTTGGTGCTTCATGATTTCCTAATCTTCTATAAGAATTTACACTAGGGTTAAGTATTGCAGTTATCTCCTCTATTCTATCTAATATACCTGCAATAAAACTTTCTGCATCTTTAGAGTGCCCACTATCTACTTTAAATATATTCTTTTCTCCTTTGTATAAGGATAAATTAATGTGAAAGCCCGAACCACTTTTATCTAATAGCGGTTTTGGCACAAATGTAGCATATAATCCATTTAAACTAGCAATTGATCTTACTACTGATTTTAGTGTTATAAAATTATCTGCTGACTCTACTGGATTGTCGAATCTAAAATCTATTTCATTCTGTCCTGGTCCAGATTCATGATGAGAGCTTTCAGGAGTAAATCCCATCTCTTCTAATGTAAGACAAATTTCTCTTCTTATATTTTCACCCTTATCAAAAGGTGCAACTGCAAAATAACCTGCATTATCTTGAGGTTCTAATAATGGATTTGCTTCATCATCTGTTTTAAATAAATAAAACTCAGATTCAGGACCAACTTTAACTGTATAATCGTAAGCTTGCAACTCTTCTACAGTTTTTCTTAATCTATTTCTGCAATCCCCTTCAAAAACCTCTCCATTTGGTTTCTTAACAGTGCAGAAAAATCTAGCTACTCTTCCTTCTTGTGGTCTCCAAGGCAGTATT
Source organism: Clostridium sp. MSJ-8 (assembly GCF_018918325.1). Taxonomy (GTDB): domain Bacteria; phylum Bacillota; class Clostridia; order Clostridiales; family Clostridiaceae; genus Clostridium. The sequence continues at coordinate 132,149 of NZ_JAHLQH010000028.1, forward strand.
GTTATTGTTGATGGATCTGGAACCAAAAAAAGATCTGAATTATCAACCTCTACAAAACCTCTTACTGATGATCCATCAAAACTTATTCCTCTAGTAAATGCCCTTTCTAATTCTGAAGATAATATTGAAATATTCTTTAATTCTCCAAATAAGTCGCAAAATTGCAATTTTATAAATTTAATGTCGTTTTCTTCTACGAATGACAATATATCTGATATTGTTTGATCCATTACTTTTAGCCTCCCTATACAAAAATCATATCATCTTAACCTAATTAAAATCCCCAAAAATTATTAAATTAATACTTATTAGTAAATATGTATTAATTTAATGCTATATAATAATATTTACTATAAAATAAAGAAAAAAAGTGCATCATCTCAAAAAATTACGCACCCAAATTCTATAGTCCATATTAAAATTTACACCTCTTAATTTTATTAACTAATTAGTTCTTTGTCAAGAATAAAAGTTACTACACAGCGGTAAAGATTAAATTTATTTATATTGAATAAATTTCTCATAATCTCGCCTTTAAATTGTCTGAAAATTTTGAAAATTTATCTTTGCTTGTTTTTTAAAAAACGATAAACTAGAGCTACTTAAAGCTTTCTAAAAATTTTTATTAATTATTTTCTTAATAGGTCTTTTATTTTATCACCTCCTTTGGTAAAATTTATATCAGAGTAAGCATATTTTTGTACGCTTATCTATGTGGGTTATATCTTCAGTTGTTAGTGGGTCTCGTCGAAAAGATTCTAACAATCTTGAAGATATTTCTTTTATCCCCAATTTTAACTTCTTAATAGCTTCGCTACCGTTTTCTAAGAGTTGTCTTATTATATCTGCTATTTGCACTAATAAATAATGATTTTTCATAGCATTATTATCTAGTGAACAAGCATGTGTAATATCATATCTAATATTTTTCTGATTATTAAAACCTTCATTTTC
>NZ_JAHLQH010000029.1 GCF_018918325.1 Clostridium sp. MSJ-8
AAGTCAAGAACTGAAGCTAAATAACACCAACCATCTTTAATAGTATGAATATAAGTAATATCTCCCACCCATTTTTCATTAATCGAAGTAGTTGTAAAATCTCTTTTTAAAACGTTTTCCAATCCCTCTATAACCTTTTTATTTGAATGAGGCTTGTATTTTTTTACAGTTACTGCACATAACCCAAGTTCATTCATCTTTCTCTGAACACGCTTTAATGATACATTAAAACCTTCTATACTAAGTATTTTATGAATCCTAGGTGCTCCATATATTCCTTTATTAGCTTTGTATATCCTCAAAATAGCTGCCTTTAGTTTATCGTTCTCTACTTCTCTTGCAGACTTGGTTTTATCTGAAAATTTATAATATGTGCTTCTGGCTACGCCTAGGACGTTACACATAGTTTTAATATTATACTTATTTTTATTACTATCTATAAATTCTACTACTTTATCTAATTTTTGGTTGCAAATATGGCCATAGCTTTTTTTAATATTTCATTTTCCTCCTTAATTCTTGCCATTTCTTTTTTTAATTGTTTAACTTCCTTTAATGTCATAACTTCATTTTCATCTACCTTAATTTTTTTTACATCTTTAATCCAACCATTGATTGTTGATTTTGCAATGCCATATTCGCTACTTATTTCAGATACACTCATTCCTGATTTAAATAAATCTACTATCATATCTTTATAATCTTGATCATATCTTCTGCCCTTTCCCATAATGGACACATCCTTTCTTAACTAAATATTATTTTACTTAGTTTGACTTAATGTGTCCACTACTTTATACTAACACCAGATAAAGAATTATTTATAGATGAAATAAACTCTTCAGATGAATTTGCACTTATAACTATAATGAATTTATTTGAGGAATATGGTTTATTCACAAATACAGAAAATGGGTATAAAATTCAGGATATTAAAGCAGCATTAAATGTACAAGATCAATATGATTTTCTAGTAAAAAGATGGCTTAATGCATTGTGTAACGAAGGCTATTTAACTCTTTCTGATGATATGTACTATGGCTTAAAAATAGATAATAAAGATAGATATGATGTACTAAGAGATAAAGTTCAGTATTTCATTTCAAAGGATAAAAATATCGAAAATATGGCAAAATACATTTTATCGTCAGGTGAACATCTTAAAGATATAATAGATGGAACAATTAATCCAGTAGATATATTCTTTCCTAAGGGAGATTCAAAAACAGCCTTTGCACTATATAATGAGAATACTTTAGCTACAATTCTTAATGATTTAACTACAAGTGCAGTTAAAAAGATAGTTGAGTCTAAAGCTAAAAAAACTATAAGAATACTAGAAGTTGGAGCAGGAACAGGAGCAACAACTGATGGAATATTAAACTCTCTTGAGAATTATGATAATATCGAATATTATTTCACAGATATATCTAATTATTTCTTCAAACTAGCTTCTTCAAGATATGAAAAATATCCATGGATTACATTCAAATTATTTGATATTAACAAATCACCATTAGAGCAAAATATAGATTTAGGATATTTTGATATTATCATATCAGCTAACGTTCACCATAATGCCAAAGATGGAAACAAGGCTATGAAAGTGTTACATGATAGTCTAAGTCCAAATGGATATATGATATTTGTTGATGCTATAAAAGAAAGTTATTCATTACTTATATCTAAAGGAATCTTACACAATGAAGAAATTCTAGATAATAGAAAAGATGAAGATAAAATATTCTATAGCGATAATGAGTGGTTAGATATGTTTAATTCTAACGATCTTAAAGTATCATTTAGTTATCCAGCTGATAATAGTACGTTAAAAGCCGCAAATTTAAAATTATATGTAGTTAAAAGTAATAAATCCTATGAAGACATAGATGAAGAAATTGTTTATAAAACCATAGAAGATGAAGTTGGATTTATTGAAACAATAAATAAAATAGTGATATCAGATGTATGTGTAAAAGATGGATTATTAGATAAAAATAAGATTATAGAATGTGAAAAAATACTTAATAATTCAAATAGTACATCTAAGAATGTTAAAGAAGAACCTAGAAATGAATTAGAAACAAATATTCTTAATATTTGGGAAGAAGTTCTAGAACAAAACTCTATATCTATAAATGATAATTTCTTTGAAGTTGGTGGAGATTCACTTCTAGCATCTATGATGGTTACTAAACTTAGAAGTAATTTAAAAGAAGCAAAAGAATTAGAGTGGGACAAGCTTATGCAAGTAGTTCTCCAAAATCCTACAATTAAAGACATAGCAAGTATATTAAAAAATAATGATAGTGAATATCCTGATTTTTGTATAGAGTATCAAAAAGGAAGTGATACACCTAATAATCTTTGGGTATTATTTGTAAATGGTACAGGAACTATGGCTATATATAATAATCTTTTATCTATTATAAAATCTAAGATATCACCTGATGATAAAATAATAGGATTGCATTGTGGTAACTTCAATGAGTATATAAATCTTCCTTCAGATAAGGTTGTAGAAACTTTAGCTAAGAGAAATTGTGAATTCCTTCAGTCAATAAAATGTAATAAATATAACTTTATAGGCCATTGCTTTGGTGGTGGAGTAGCTATTGAAACCGCAAAGAATCTTAATGATGTAGGAATAAAGAATATTACACTTACAACAATAGATACACGTAGATGGAATGTATTTGCTTCAAATGCACTTATGCTAGAGAGAGGCTTTGGAGAAATGTCAGGAATAGATGTATCAAAATGTGGACATACCGTTTCTGATGATGCAATAGAAAAAGCTCTTAATGATTTTATAGCTAAAAATGATAGAATGATGACTGCAGAAGAATTATGTACATCTGAAGATATAGATAAAGAAGTAAGAGATTGTTATGCTAAACTAAGTAAAGTACCTCAAGATGAAAGATTACATTTAATGTTTAGAAGTGATTCTTCGGATGATACTCAAGAGAAGCAGCTTATAATGTTATATAAAGTATTTAATAAATGTTTTGAAGGATTTATGGCCTTTGCTCCACATAAATATCAAGGGAAAGTAGATGCTATTCGTTGTGAAATTACTACTAGCTTCTTTATACCAGATCCTAAAGCTGGAGAATCTGATTATATGCTTGAAGCTGTAGATGGTGATGTAACTAACTATTATGTAGGTGGAGATCACTTTACATGTTTAGAATCACCTAATGTAGAAAAAATAGCAGAAGTAATACTTAAAAATATGTAAAAAAGGAGAATAACAAATGGAAAACTTAATAGGTATTATCGGGAGTAGTGGTGCAATAGGTAAAGTAGCAGCTAATATATTAACCACTAACCATAAAGTAAAAGGCGGACAAAGGAACAATAAAAATATAATTAATAATGATAACTTTACTTATGAATATCTAGATATATTTGACAATGAATCATTAGAAAACTTTTGTAAAACTTGCACAGTAGTATTAAACTGTGCAGGTCCAACTTATAAGATAAGAGATAGTATTGCTAATGTATGTAATAAATTTAATGTGAAATATGTAGATGTAAATGGAGAAATATTATTAAATGAAGAGGTACTAAACAAACTAAGCTTAAATTCCAATTGCTATATTATTGGTTCTGGTGCTGTCCCAGGATTATCATCTATACTACCTTCTTATTACTGTAATAAAGATTTCGATACTATATCATCTATAAAATGCTATCAAGGAGGAAGAGAGAAGGCAACTCGAAACAGTATAATTGATATTATGGCTAGTAGTTTCGAATCTTCTGGATATCCTAACTCATATTATGATAATGGAGATATAAAAAAAGATGATAATATAGATATAGAATTTAAATATCCAGTAATAGGTTTTCAAGAAAATATATTTTTAAAGCCTTATTTGAGTAAAGAAATTATAAGTGTAGCTAAAAAATGTAATATAGATACAGCCTTTTGGTACAATGCTATACCAGATGAAGAAATATTAAATGTTGCAAACAATATGTATACTAATGCATTAAAAAGTGGTTTAGGTAAAATGTCTGAAAGCCAAATAGATGAAAACTTCAGAATATTTCAAGCAGTATATACTTCAAGACCAATATGGAACTCAATAGTTTATGAGATATATGGTACAAAAGAAGGTAAAAACTATAGTGAGAGAATAATATGTAACTTAAATGAATCTTATAAAGTATGTGGAATTGTTGCTGCAATGACTGTAGAAGCACTACTTAATAAAGATGTAACAGGATTACATTGGAGTTATGAAATAGTAAATGCTGAAGAAGTAATAAATAAATTAATAAATTCAAATGCAATTTCAGACTTATCTGTATCAGAAATAATAATAGATGAAGAGTCAGGAGAAGAATTAGAGGAAGAAAGCTTCATCTAATATATTAAAATACTAAGAAAGGACACAATAAATAATGAAAAGAAAAAAGAAGAGGATATTACCTATAATCATAATAGTAGTTGTATTAATAGCCATATATTCTACACTAACTACTATGCCTGTATCTGGTGCAACACAAAAATGCAATCTAGACAATACTGGGAATATAGTGGAAGTAAATGGATATGATATATGGTATAAGATATATAATTATAAATCAGATAATACACCTATCTATGTTATTCCAGGAGGAAACGGCTTTTCATCTGAATATTTAGAAGATAGTTTAGATTTTCTAGCAGAAGATCATCCAGTTATATTCTTTGATCCACGTTGCTCTGGAAATTCAGAATATACAAAAGATTTATCTAGCTGCACATTTGAAAATTATGCTAAGGATCTAGAAGCACTAAGAAACTATTTAACTCCTAATAAAAAAATAATAGTTGTTGCACATTCTTACGCTGGGGCTACCGCTATGAAATATTCTATTGATTATGGAAATAATCTAGAGAGTATGATTCTTATATCATCAGTAGGAAGTAGTAAACATATATTCTTATCTAATTCTTACTTCAAAACTGGATTACCACCTATAAATCAAACAAAATCAAACAAATGGTATGTAGATAATATCTCAGCTATGTATGGAAACTATTGTGAGAATAAAGATGTATTAAAAAGCTTCAAGAAAACTAAGTTTAATTATGCACTTATGATGAAAAATGCTGCATTAGATAGCTATGACTATACAGATGATCTACATAATGTTAATGTTCCAACACTTATATTAGTAGGAAATGATAAAGAAACCCCTATAACCAATAGAGAAATAGCTAAAGATTTAAATAAAACTATAAAGAATTCAAAGCTGTACGAATTTGATAATAGCGGACATTTTTGCTTTGCAGAAGAACCCACTAAGTTCAAAGAAGTTGTTAATGACTTTATTGATTAATATATTTCAATAATTAATATCAAAATTATATGTTTAAGTAAATAATGTAATATGGATAAAATTCAATGTTATTTGGTTTGATTAATATTATGTTTGTTATTAGTATCAATATTATGTGTTTTCATAAATAGCATAATTTCATTAAGCATTTCTAAATATAAAAAAATTAATGTATTATTGTTAGATAACTTATATTTTACAATAATTAATATCAAAATTATATGTTCTAAGTAAATAATATAATATCATTAAGTATTTACTAATATAATAAAAAAGAGTAAAGATCCCTAAATACTATAAACTCGCTAAAGCTCAGACAGTATAGTATTTTTAACGGGATCCTTACTTTTTTATTATAAGAAATACTAAATTCTATTATAGATAATTTACTTAAATCAATAATTTGATATTAATTAACTGAAAAGATAAGTAATCAAAAATAAATATATTCAATAATTTTTTTTATAAAGTAAGAATTACTGAAGAGATAAGATACTTGTAATAATATAGATATACTAAAAATCACCATAACGCTTAAATTAATTAAAATATAATAAGCTTAGTGGAAGTAACCATTATTGTTAAGGTTAGAATTATAGGTAGATATAGAATAATATAACCATGAAGAATTACAGATTAGTGTGAGTAATATGGAACAATAGGTTACTGAACTAATGCTATTATATTTTAATTATCAATATTTACTTAAATCAATAATTTGATATTAATTAACTTAAAAGATAAGTGATTAAATAATAAATATACTCAATAATATTTTAAAGTAAGAATTACTGAATACTTAAGATACTTGTAATAATATAGACACACTAGAAACTACCATAACGCTTAAATAATTAAAATATAATAAGCTTAGTGGAAGTAACCATTATTGTTAAGGTTAGAATTATAGGTAGATATAGAATAATATAACCATGAAGAATTACAGATTAGTATAAATAAAATTGAGCAAACGCTTTGTAAAATCAAAGTCATTCTATTTTAATTGGTTATTGAACTAATGCTATTATATTTTAATTATAAACATTCATAGTCTTGTAAATTTAAAAACTTTACTTATAATAATAATGTAAAGAAATGTTTAGTGTTACATTATCTATAATGTAGAAGGAGGGGACTTATGTATAAAAAAATATTAAATAACGCAAACTTACCTGTAACCACTATTTTAACAAATGAATTACTAACTGTTAATGAGGATATAAAAAATTATGGCTTAAGTTTAACTAAAGATGAGGCCCTATCTATAATAGAGAAACGAAATGAAAGCTTAGAAGATAACGGTAGAATTGAATTTAATAATGTTTTAGTAAAAAAATTAATAATTGAATTTGCTAATTCTAGTTATATAACTAAAGATAATTTTGCAGAAACAATATATGACTTAATAGATATATTTTATTTCTATAAGAATGAAACTTATGATAAAATACCTGATGATAAGCTCATAACCATTATGAGAGATTCCTTTGATAATGAATGTGAAGGATCACTAGAATTGTTACAATGTAAAACTTTAGATACAATATCACAAGCTATAAAAGAGCAAACTATAGCAAATGAACATCAAAAGCTAAAAAGGGGAATTAAATAATGAAAGATTTACAAATCAACAAAACACATTATACTCAAGATTTGCTATTAAAGCTAAAAGCTATAGGAGCTATAACTGAAGAAGAATATGAAAACTTAACTATAGATATATTCAATTTACTTCAAAGTGAGGTTGAACGTTATACTGCTGGAAAAAGCTCTTCTATACAAGTACATATAGGAGAGAAGATACTATTATCTATATACTATATATTAGGTTTATCACTAAAAACAATAAATTCAACTGATGGAGTAGTTTCTTATCTTCATAACAATACTATGTATAATATCTATGAAGAAGGTAAACTAATACTAAAGAATTTACTAAAAAAATCAAAAAAACTCCTTGAATTAGTTAAGAATTCTAGATTAGAAGTTAGTAATTATTCTTATAATGACACTATTGATGATGGAATATCTATATTTTTTGATAATTATAATTATGAATTCTTTGCTCATGAAACACCTGCCATGATAGATTATCAGCTTGCAGTTTGTTATATGGATACAGATGGAGTAGAGTATATACATGAATATTTAGAAAAATTACTATTTGAGAATTACTTCTGTAATTATTATAATAAAGATTCTATTAATAAAATATTATCATCAATAGAAGATTCAGATCACTTGCTTATAAACATCTTTCAAATAATTCTTAATAATGCTATTGCATGCAAATTGCTAGATAAATCTAATAAATCTATAGAATTATCCCCTGAAGATTTAGATACATTATCAAACTTATTCTATTTGCAAGAAGATATGGACATATCTAAGATTATATATAATGCATCTATAGAGATAATTGAAGAACTTAAGATTCAAGATGAAAAGTGGATGAAATACATCTTTTTATCTTTAAAGAAAGAAATGAGCCATATCATAAGCAATATATTAAATGGTGAGTTAGATAAAACTTTCATTGTTGTTAAAGAAAAAGCTGCAGTTTCTTCATCATTTATACCAAGGGCTAGAATGTCTGATGAAAAGTTTAGAGAATTACTTAAAGAAATTAATTCTTGTAGCAATGTAAAAGATAAAATTAATATACTAAAATATGATGTTGATTCAATATATGATCTTATAGATATATTAGAAAGTGATACTATCTCTGCTAATGAATATTATATGATATTTAATAGCTTTACTAAAGAAATATTAGCTCTTATCTATAGTTATGGAATTGATAATATAGATATAAAAGAAGTTGATACATTTGATTGGCGAAAATTTTATATGTCCTATATAGAATCTATAGAAGAAAATGCTATGAATGAGATAATTGAATTATCAAAGATGCTAAGATAATTATATTAGCAATAATAAAAGCTATTTATAACAACAAACTATAATAGTTCATAATTTATCTTATAAATATTAACATATTGATTTGCCACCCATCTTTATTAGCTATCAAGTTTATATTTAATAGCATATATAATATATGGGTGGTTAATAATTCTAACTACATTCTTATTGAAACATTATATTCTTTTAGCCAAGTGTTTATTTGAATAAAGTAAGCTATTAATTGAGGCCCTGTCATAAGTTGTCCATACCAAGGATTTGTATATGATGCTCCTTTAGTTTTAACTATATCAGATACAACATCTATATCTATAAGATCTAAGATAGGAGAGTTCTTATCATTTAATATTCTTGTCATTTCTTCACATACTAACTTAGTGTATATAGGATTATGAGTCTTAGGATATGGACTCTTTTTTCTATAAATTATTTCATCTGGAAGTATTCCTTCTAGAGCTTTTCTAAGCAGTCCTTTCTCACGACCGTGCAGAAGCTTATAATCATTAGGTAGATTATATGCGTATTCACACAAACGATAATCTGCAAAAGGCACCCTTACTTCAAGGCTGTTTGCCATACTCATTCTGTCTTTTCTATTTAATAGTGTAACCATAAACCACTTTTGATTTAAATAGTATATTTCTTTCATTCTATGCTCAAATGGAGTCTCATTATCTATATGTGGAGCTTCATTTATAGTTTTCTTGTAATAATAATCAGCACATTCATCTATCTGTAACTTCTTAAGATCCTTGTTTAAAATAAGCTTCCTATCTTCAAGGAATCTAGACCACGGAAAAGTATCACTATTATACATAGAAGGTCTTGTAAACCATGGATAACCTCCAAATATCTCATCAGCACATTCACCAGATAGACCAACTATAAAATTCTTTCTTATTTCCTTACAAAATAAATAAAGAGATGAATCAACATCTACCATTCCCGGCATGTCTCTACCTATAACAGCAATTCTAAGAGCTTCTTCTAAATCACTATGACGTAGTGTTACAGTTATATGATTACTACCTATAAACCTAGCCATATCTAATGCATACTTCTGATCTGAAGTTGGTTGAAATAAAGAAGACTTAAAATATTTATCATTATCTTCATAATCTATAGAATAGGTTGTTAATACCTTATTGTGTTTCTTGAATTCACGTGCAACAACTGCAGATATAGCTGATGAATCTAATCCGCCTGATAAAAATGTGCATACTGGAACATCACTTACTAACTGTCTCTTGATAGAATCTAATAATAATTCTCTAGTATGCTCTACAGCTTCATCAACAGTCTCCTTATTCTCATATGCCTTCATCTGCCAATATCTATATAGATTACAATCATCATACGACATAATCATACAATATCCTGGTTCAATCTCATATATATCCTTATATAATCCAGAACCAGGTGCAACAGCGGGACCTAATGCAAATAATTCTGTTAAAGAAGTCTCATCAACTACAGGTTCTATATAAGGATGTTCAAATAAGGACTTTATCTCTGATGCAAATATAAGTGTAGTATCTCTCTTACAATAAAATAAAGGTTTAACTCCCATAGGATCTCTAGCTAATATAACCTTATTCTGTTTCTTATCATATATTGCAAAAGCAAAGATACCATTAAGCTTAGATATAAAATCTTCTCCATAATATATATAAGTCTTCAATAAAACTTCTGTGTCAGAATAAGCGTCAAATGATATTCCTTTATTGATTAAATCTTGTCTTAGTTCCTCTGTATTATATAATTCCCCATTATAAACAATTATATACTCATTTCCTTCAATTTTTTTCATCATAGGTTGACTACCACCTTTAGGGTCAACCACAACAAGTCTTCTGTGCCCAAGAAGTACATTATCAGATATAAAGCTACCTTCAGCATCTGGCCCTCTATGAGATAGTTTGTTTTTCATATTTTCTAAAATATGCTTTTCGTTAACTATTCTTTTATGAAAATCAACTATTCCAACTATTCCACACATGGTGTCACCTCACTTTCTAATAAATTAGTACTTATAATTTAAGGTATGATTTGTATAATAAAATAGTTACTTATAATAAAAAACGCAAATAATACATTGTATAACGATTTCACATTAAACTTGAAATAGTATTTTAAAGTAAAATATGCTAATATAAACTTAGCAATTATTTTATAGGGGGCTTTTAAATGAGTAAATTTTGGAATGAAACAACTAAAAGAATAGATCCTTATGTTCCTGGTGAACAGCCTAAGGATAAAAAATATATTAAACTTAACACTAATGAAAATCCATACGGACCCTCACCATTAGTTAAGGAATCAATGATTAATGCAATAAATGACGACTTAAAGCTATACCCAGATCCAACTTGTAGTGATTTAATAGCTACAATAGCTAATTATTATAACATAGATGAAGACGAAATCTTTGTAGGTAATGGTTCTGATGAAGTATTAGCATTTGTATTTAAAGCTTTCTTCGATAAAGATAAAAAAGTTAAATTCCCTGATATAAGCTATAGTTTTTATCCAGTATATAGCGTAGTTTTTAATGTAAATGCTATACAAGTTCCACTTGATGATAACTTCAACATTCCATTAGATAAAATGATGGATAACACTACTGGTATTGTTTTACCTAATCCCAATGCACCTACATCAAAATTCATTGAAACAAGTGATTTATGTAAGCTAGTAGAAGCTAATAAAGATAATGTAGTTGTAATTGATGAAGCATATGTAGATTTTGGTGGAGAATCTATGGTTAAATACATAAATAAATATGATAACCTATTAGTTATTCAAACATTGTCTAAATCTAGATCTCTAGCAGGCCTTAGAGGTGGTTTTGCATTTGGTAATAAAGAACTTATAGAAGGCTTAAATAGAGTTAAAAACAGTTTTAATTCTTATACATTAGATAGAGTAGCATTAAGTGGTGCAATAGCTGCATTTAAAGATGAAGAGTACTTTAACTCTACTAGAAATAAGATAATAAAGACTAGAGAATGGTCAGTAGAAGCCCTAAAGGAATTAGGATTTACAGTTTTAGATTCTAGAGCTAACTTCATATTTGTTTCACACTGTGAAAAATCTGGAGAATATCTATATAACACATTAAAAGATAACGGTATACTAGTAAGATATTTCAACAAGCCACGTATAGATAATTATCTACGTATTACAATAGGTACTGATGATGAGATGAAATCTCTTATTGATACATTAAAAAAAATATTATAATTATAAAAAATCGCCAAGGTAACTTATGTAGCCTTGGCATTTTTTTATCAAAGCTTAAACAAATTAAAATATAAAACTGCTTTACATAATAGCATCAATATATGATATAATAATATGTATAAAATCCACTGGTTTGGTAATGATAGGATGGTATTCTAAATTGGTGGTGGTTTCTACATTTTCCACCTTCTTTGGCTATTGGTCGAAAGGTGGTGGTATTGGATTGCTTAAATTAATAATGATAATGATTATAACAATATTATTATTCACGATATTAGTACTCATTATTAAATCAAATTCAAAGACATTTATTTCAGAATTTCAGTTTAGACTAAAAATAATAGGTTTAGAAATCAATATAAAAAGCAAAGAAAATAAGCACCCATCCGACCAAAGATAATGTGCTTATTTTCTTAATTAAATCTTTAATTATCCAATAGCCCAACTATACAAAAATGTACAATTGAGAGGTCTTAGTGATAGCACACTAAGACTTTTCTTAATTACATTATATCATATATTCAAAAAGAAAACAGTATTTTAAAATAATAAAAGGAGATTTTAAAATGGCTAATATTTATAATAATGGATTAGTAAGTGGAGTAGGAAGTGCCATGACAAGGCAAGCTATACGTGAAGCTTATGTTGAGCTGCCAACTGACCAAGATGGAAATTGTACAACTAGACATTCTCCTACCGAGAGAAAATTTTTCAAGGGATACTTTATAGGTTCATTTATTTTTTTATTATTGTATTATTATCAACAAAATATGTGTCATATGATTCGGTTCATTTAACATATTTATATATTGGAGTAGCTATAATATTTGTACTTACAGTTTTATGTGTATATAAATGTAGAGAAATGTTATTTTATATATATACATTAACAGCTGATACTTTAGTCATAAAAAAAGTTTTTAAAACAGTGACTATTACTTATAGAGAACTAAGAGAAGTATGTAATCTATATCCATTATCTTTTTATGGAAATTCACTATTATTTACATCAAAAACTGAGGTGATCAAAATAAGTTTTGGAGGATTACATGGTGGTGTATTTTTTACAAACTACTTAGCTGCATTAATAGCACACCCATTAGATAACAATCAATTGCAAGAACTTTCAAAAAGAATTATAAAAACTTGGATTCCCTTAAAAGATAGAGCTGAAAAAAGAAAGAGAGAAAAATACGTCAAAAGTAATAAATAATTAGATAAAAGATATAATCCTCTATGGAGAGTTTCTTGTAATAAAAATTACAATAAACAAAAAGAATGACAAAGGATATTAACTACACATTCATATGAGGTGGTTTTATTGAGCCTTATTCATCTGGGCAAGAATATTGTGGAGAAGAAGATGAAAAAGAATAGGAGGAAGCAAAATGATTAGAGACGTAGGTGGTGCTGTAGGAAGAAATGTAGGATTAAAGGCAGGAGAAGCAGTTACAAGGGAAATATTCGGAAAATGTCCCAAGAATAAAAAAGGTGAATATAGCACAGGATTTCCGAAGACTTTTAAAGCAATTATATTTTCTATATGTATATTGGGAGAAATAGCCTGTATTGCAACATATATAATAAATAAGATGTTAAGAGAAGATTTAAGCAGAAAAGATGAATTTCTAATTGATATATTATGCATAGTAGGAACATGTATTTTTATATCTACAATAATAGTTTTTAGAAAATTTTTATTTTATAAATATACATTAACTCAAGAAGGATTATTAATAAAAAAGGTATTTACAAAACAACTAATAAGCTATACTAAATTAAAAGAGAGTGTTAAAAAATGGCCAGCAATGGAATATAGAGGATTTATTGTATTTGTAGTTAATGATGAAATGTTAAAATTCCTTTATTCAGGATTAGTTGGAGGACTTGAATTTGCTTGTGCATTATTAGATATATTAAAAATTGATTATCTATCAGTAGAAATGTTGGCAAAGAAAATGCAAAGTGGTATGATAATAAACACTAAAGAGGAGAAAATAGCTTATAAGGAAAGAAAAAAATATATTAAGGCTAATAGAAAATAAAAGAGAAAAAATTTTAGAAGGAAAGTAAGCTTCAAAGATTTCGCGTCTACAAAAAATATAATCCTCCTAGTAAAATTAAGTAAACATTAATTTTATGGAGGATTTTTATGTATAAGAAATTAAACAATAAAGAATGGAAAAAAACTGTTGATCTTTATTATAAAGGGAATAAGAATATATCTATAAAGGAATATTGTATTAAAAATAATCTTAACAAAAGCCAATTTTTTATCATAAAAGAAGAATTCACGATAATGAACATAAAGAACCAATATTTTTTTGTTTTACCTTGACTGACTAACAAAGAATATCATTTATACATAATAATTATATTTATACAATTAAAATACTAAAATAGTAATAACTATATTGTTATACTTTAATTTTGAATTTATACTTGTTTATTCAATATTATCAATATTTATATGTATGTTGTTTTTTAGAGTGGTTTGATTTTTAGTTTTTATTAATACTAGTATTTATACATATTAATTATTTTAAAAATATAAATCTTCTTAAAATCGATTTATAAATATTTGTCTGAGTGTAAAAGGTGTATAAGAATCAAAAATTCCTATAAATTTAAAATAAAAAGTGGAGTTTTTTATAAAATACTTCGCACATAATACAAATTATGTGCGAAGTATGGTATAATATTAGTTGAAAGAGGTGAAATTTATGGATTTATACGATTTTGCAGAAGAAAGTTTTAGTCACGTTAGCTTACCTCCAAGATTAACCGAATTTGTAAAGTTCTTAGAGACTATTAAAGGTAGTTCTCCAAACACTATCGAGAGTTATACACGTGACATCATAATAATGTTAAGGTTCTTAAAAGTCAAGAAAGGTCAAGTAAAAAAAGGGACAGAATTTAAAGATATAATTATTAGTGATGTAGATGATGAATATTTAAATAAAATAACGCTAGAAGACTTATATTCATTTTTGATTTTTTGCAAAAAATACTTTGATAATGGAAGTTCAACAATTTCAAGAAAAATAGCATCTATGAGAGCTTTTTTTAAATATTTAAATAAAAAAATCAAAGTAATTGACCATGACTATACAACCGAATTAGATAACCCTAAAATAGGTAAAAGAAAGCCGAAATATATGAATCTAGAAGAAGCAAATGAGCTATTAGATCATATTGATAGTCGTAATTACGAAAGAGATTTTTGCATAATTACATTATTCCTCAACTGCGGGATGAGACTTGCTGAATTATGCAGCATCAATATTGACGCAATCAAAGACGATACAATAAGAATAATTGGTAAAGGAAATAAAGAAAGAACTATATATTTAAACGATGCTTGTTTAGATGCAATAAGCAAATATATGAAAGTTAGAAACAAACAAATAGAAGAAAAAAAACTAGAAACCGATGCTTTGTTTTTATCAGAAAGAGGCAATAGAATTGCAAGAAGGACTGTCCAAGATGTTATTGAAAGGCAATTAAAAAATGCAGGATTAAATGACAAAGGATATTCAACTCATAAATTAAGACACACTTCAGCTACACTTATGTATAAATACGGAGATGTAGATATCCTTGTTCTAAAAGAAATATTAGGTCACGAAAATGTATCTACTACTCAAATATACACACACTTAGATAATGACATGTTAAGAGAAGCTGTAAAAGTAAATCCATTAAATACTCCAGCTTCTAAACATAATAAAAAATAAAACTCATATCTCTATATAAGCTAAGAATTTACATAAGATTCTTAGCTTATATAACAAATTATATATTTATTTGATACAAATATAGCTAATAAAGTCACAAAATAAATTAGTGGCAAAATTGCTTTTTGCATTTTATTTGACTTATTAATATTAATAGTTATATTACCGTTTAAAATACAAGTAAAAATAAGTATAAACAACAAATAAAATTTATCATTATTTATAGAGTAAATCGCAATAATAAAACTAACTATATTTATAAATATAGTCGAAATAATAGGATTGCTATAAATAATTTTTTTCATAAAAATACCCCCAAATACGTAATACATAAATATATATATGTATTATTATCTGGGGATATTCCTAATAATTATATTATCCTACAAAAGGATCGCCTAAGGTTTCTTTTAATGTATTGATAATGCCTTTGTTATCACCATCATACATTACTACTACTCTTCCCTTCTTATACATATGAGGAGTAGCTTTCCAAGTGATATTCTTTTCTCCTATTTTATTGCCTTTAATGTCTATACTGTTAATGTCTTTTTCTATTTCTGAATTATCTTTTTCTCCATATTCATAAACATATAGAGTATCTCCATCAACATCATAAACTTTACCTTTAGTTGTGAAGTAATCTTCTGCATCTTTTTCCTTAGATACATCGTATCCCTTCTCTTCTAACTTAGTTTTAAGATCTGCAGCTGTATATTCCATAGTTCTATCTGTTACTTTATCAAATAGCTTCTCAGTCTCTCCTGCTGCTTCATCAGCTGTGTCCTTTACATCTTCAGCTACCGAATTGTTATTGTTTTCATCATCTGTCTTATTCTTACCACAACCAATCATGCTAGTAGTTGAAAATACTAAAGTAGCAGCTAATAAAATAGAAAAAATCTTCTTCCTATTCATAAAAATCACCTCCTATATTACTTTCCTATAATAGTATCTGCAATAAGAGATGATCTTATACATAAAAATTATTTGTTTTTCTTAAGCTTTCTCACACCTGGAAATACCTCTTCAGTCATCTCTTCTAGATTATTGTCATCAAACAATCCATCAAGATCAACATCTTCTAAATGTTCAATATGATCAAAAGCATCTTCATATTCTTCATCTTCTAAAGATAAATTATTTTCTTCTTCAAATTGTCTATAAGCACTTCTCAAATCTTCAAGACTCTCATCTATCTGTCTATCTAACTCTGCTTCATCTACATCTGATTTTGCCTTAAGCGCTTCCATATATTCATCTTCAAGAACCTTGTTTTCTTCAACTGTTTTAGCTATATCCATAATATTTATAGCTTTTATATCTATTCCTTCTTGTTCTAAGCACTTGCCACAGTTATCACATATCTTATTCTCATAGATATCACAATAATCATCATCATTATATTTATAATCCATAACAAAACACCACCTTAAAACGATAGTATTCATTATATCAAATATCTATATAATTATCAAATATATTTTGCACAATTTATAAAAACAAATAAAAGATTTAATTTTTCTTTTACAAACGTATATGTATTATTAAATGTGGGTATAATGACAAATAGAACATTCGTTTGATATAATTTAAACTATATGTTATACTTTTAAAAAAGAGGTGTATTATTATGATAAGTAACGACAAACAAACTGAGATTTACGAATTTTTGAAGACTTACACTGAGAATAAAGGTTATCCACCTTCAGTAAGAGAAATATGTGAAGCTGTTAATCTAAAATCAACATCAACAGTTCATGGTCATTTGAAGAGATTAGAAAAGAAAGGTCTTATTAAGAGAGATCCTACTAAACCTAGAGCATTAGAAATACCAGAACTAAACGTATCTAAAAAGGAAATGATTAATATTCCTATAGTTGGTAAAGTAACTGCTGGTTTACCAATATTAGCTACTGAAAACATAGAAGATACTTTTCCTATACCACTAGATCATATTAAACATAATAGAGAACTTTTTATGTTACGAGTATCAGGAGAAAGTATGATTAATATCGGTATTAACGATGGAGATCTTGCTATCATTGAGCAATCAGATTCTGCTAGTAACAATGATATAGTTGTAGCACTTATTGATAATGAAGCAACCATTAAAAGATTCTTTAAAGAAAAAGATCACATTAGACTTCAACCAGAAAATGATACTATGGACCCTATAATAGTTCCTGATTGTAGCATTCTAGGCAAACTAGTAGGTCTATATAGACAATATTAAAAAAAACAATGTTATTTCTCTTTTAGGCTTGTACCTATTTTGCAAATAACATTGTTTTTTTACATTAGCTGTTTATTAACTTCTCACTTATTTCTTTTAATGAAGCATTAAATTCTTCTTCAGATGAGTTATGGAATAATAATAATCCTAAATCATCTTCTGGATCCATAATTGTATCAGGAATGTCAAAATTACATGATGCAATATATTCATCCCAATTATCTAACTTCCACTTATCTCTATCAGATGCTCTTTCAATCATTCTTTGGTGACATACTTCTTTATCAGTAATAACCCAAACAATTACTAGTTTAGCATCTCTTTCTTTTAATACTTCTTTTAAATGATCAATATATGCCTTGTCTCTAATCTCTCTAGTAAAAGGAGCATTAATCAGTACATTATCATTATATTCTAGAGCTTCCATAGCTAAATCTAAAACTACTTCGTATTCTTCATTTCTTATATATTCTTCAAAGAAATCAGAACTACGGTTATACTCTTGATTAGCCACTTTGAATATTTGTTTACTTAATGGTATAAGAGTATCCTTATCTAAATATACTAATCCATGCATTGCTTTTGCTAATTGTTTAGAAATATAAGTCTTTCCACATGCTGGTGGTGAAGTTACTAATATTAATTTCTTCATGTGTTAAAGCCTCCTATAAAAAATTCCACTTTAAATTTTAACACATTATCTGATATTTTTACAGATAAAATATGATTATTTTTTTATTTTTTTTGAAAAACATCTCTTTATTTTACTTTTAATACATTGTTTAATGCAATAAGTATACCAATTTTAGCATGATCAAATGTCAAACCACCTTGCATATATGCAATATATGGTGGTCTAATAGGTGCATCAGCTGATAATTCTATAGAAGAACCTTGAACAAAAGCTCCAGCTGCCATTATTACTTCATCTTTATATCCTGGCATAGCCCAAGGCTCACATTCCACAAAAGAATCTATAGGTGAACCATATTGAATACCCTTACAAAATGCAATGACTTTCTTAGGATCTTCAAATTTGATAGCTTGAATTATGTCACTTCTTCTATCATTATATTTAGGTAAAACATTAAATCCTGCAAGTTCCATTATTCTAGCACAAAATACTGCACCTTTAACAGCTTCCATAGCTACATTAGGTGCTAGGAATAATCCTTGATAGAAACTTCTCATAAGTCCAAATGTAGCTCCACATTCTCCTCCTATTCCAGGAACAGTTAATCTATAAGATGCTTGCTCTATAAGTTCTTTCTTACCAACTATATAACCACCAGCAAGTGCAATACCTCCACCAATATTCTTAATTAATGAACCTGCCATAAGGTCTGCTCCTACATCTGTTGGTTCAATAGTTTCTATAAACTCACCATAGCAGTTATCTATAAATACGTAAACATCTGGTCTTACTTCTTTTATAGCATCTATAGCTACCTTTAATTCATTTACTGAAAAAGCCTTTCTCCAACCATAACCTGTACTTCTTTGCATATGAACTATCTTTATAGATTGATCTTTTAGAGCTTCTTTAACTCTGTTTATATCTATTTTATTATCTTCTGTAAGAGCTATAATTTCATTATCCACTCCATATTCCTTAAGTGAACCTATATTATCATCAGCATCTATGCCTATTACATTAAGTAAGGTATCATAAGGTTTTCCTGATGCACATAATATTTTATCATGTGGTCTTAGATTTCCCATAAGTGCTGCACCTATTGCATGTGTACCATTAACAAAATGAGGACGTACTAATGCACTTTCAGTATTAAATATTCTAGCATACACTTTATCTAAGCTATCTCTTCCTATATCGTCATAACCATATCCAGAACTATTAGTAAAATGGCTATCACTTATTCTTTCATCTTGAAAAGCTTTAAGAACTTTTATCTGATTATATTCTCTTATTTCATCATATATTTTGAATTCATCTTGAACATCAATAATTGCTCTATTATATAGATCTATAGTTTCATTTGTAAATCCATATGTATTTTTTAATAAAGATATTGTTGAATCTAACATTATTGTTTTGCCTCCATTTCATACTCTACCTTCAATAATAATGATATTTTTATAATATTTCAACAAAGAATTATGAATTATAACAAAAAATATAAATTTTGTTGTAAAGTACGAAAGAAATCTATTATGTAAATATTGTATATTTGTATAATATAAGATATCATTATTTTAAAGATTATCTTTTCTAATGAATATAATTGAGGTGTAAAAATTGAAAGAGTATTTAAATTTTTTTAAAAATACATTTAATATAAAAGATACTACTAGTAGGTCTGATTATTGGTTAGCAACTCTAGATAATATTATTGTGTTACTATTATTTATATATTTATCTGCAAAATATGATATATTTGCACTTGTACTTGTAGCATATTTAATAATAACAATTATTCCTTTAATAACTCTAAATTGCAGAAGACTTAACGATTTGAATTTACCGAAACCATTAATTTTTGTAAATTTAACAGTTATAGGAATCATCTGTTATACAATAATTATGTTTTTACCTTCAAAAATTAAAAAAGAAGATGAAGCAAATAAAATATATTATGACTTTGATAATATTTCAAAAGAAAATACTTATATGAATTATGATATGTATAATCAAATACAAAATGATAATTCTTATACTTCAAAAGAGGATAGTAATTTTTTTGAATAAAAAATTACTATCCTCTTCTATTATTATTAGTAGTATATTAATACTAATTCATATAACTATCTATATTTGATTCGTTTAAATTAACAGTTGTAATAGCATGTTTGTATATAAGTATATCTCTACCTTCACTATGTAATACTACAGTAAAAGGATCGAATCCTTTTACTAATCCATGTAATTGAAATCCATTAGTTAAATAAATAGTTACCTCTGCATTATTCTTACGCGAGTTGTTTAAAAATAAGTCTTGAAAATTATTATTGCCTTTCTTCATAAAAATAAGTCCTTCCATATATAAAACTAATCAATCTAGCATAAAATATCGGAAATAATTATATCTAATATCTCATCATCACTTAAAAGGTCTTTATCTAAAAACTTGCTACGTTTATCTCTCTTAAACCAAGTTATCTGTCTCTTAGCATAATTACGACTACCTTGTTTAATCATATCTATAGCTTTATCTAAAGATATCTTTCCTTCAAGATAATACAAAATCTCTTTATATCCGATTCCTTGCATTGATTGCATATTAGAAGTATACCCCATATTCTTTAGTTTTATACATTCATCAAGTAACCCTCTATCCATCATAATATCCACACGCTTGTTAATTCTATCATATAATCTATCTCTGTTCATATTTAAAACATAATAATGCACATCATAATCTGATTCATACATGTCTTTACCAATATTGTAGGTACTAAAAGGCTTTCCTGTGAGTTTATATACTTCAAGAGCCCTTATTACACGTTTTCTATTGTTCATATGAATATTATTGTAGCTCTGAGAATCAATATCTTTTAGCATATTATGAAGATACTCATTTCCCATTTCATCAGCTAATTTATTTAGTTCTTCTCTATATGATTCATCTTTATCTGTTTCTGAAAAATTCATATTACATGTAACAGAATCTATATATAACCCTGTTCCCCCTGCTATTATAGGAATTTTACCTTGTGATATAATATTATCTATTATTGGTTTTGCCATAGATTTATATTCAGATACAGAAAATCTTTCATCAGGTGTAACAACATCTATCATGTGATGAATAACTCCGTCCTTTTCCTCTTCGGTAACCTTAGCAGAACCTATGTCCATATATTTATATATTTGCATAGAATCAGCAGAGATTATCTCAGTATTTAATTTTTTTGCTATATTTATTGATAATTCAGTTTTACCAACAGCTGTTGGACCTGCTATTACTAATAGTTTTTTTTTCATAAATATCCTTTCTTATAGTATTAGATTCATCCTAATACCTTTATACAATTCTTCTAAACATTTTTTCTATTTCATAGTTGGTTAATTTTATTATAGTTGGTCTGCCATGAGGACAATGAAAAGGATCATTTATATACCTTAAATCTTCTATAAGCTTAACCATTTCCATATTAGATAATTCATTATTAGCCTTAATTGCTGCTTTACAAGCCATGGTAGCTATTGCATTGTATTTTACATCTGTTGTTTTACCTGATCCTAAGTTCTTCAAGTTATCTATTATGTCCAAGAACAATGGTTTAGGATTTAATTTCCCAACAAAATAAGGTACTTCTTTTAGGACAATACTATTTCCTCCAAAGTCTTCTGCTATAAAACCTGCTTTTGTAAATACCTCTTTGTTTTCAACAAAGATACAATAATCATCTATTCCAAGTTCAATAATTGCTGGCAATAAAAGTGGCTGAACAACAATATCATCATTTTCAATTTGATTTAGATATTTTTCAAATAAAATTTTTTCATGAGCTGCATGCTGGTCTATCATATACAAAACTTCATCATATTCACCTATAATATATGTTTTATTAAATTGTCCAATAATTTTTATAGGAGGAAATTTCGCAACTTTTCCCTCTACTTCTGTATTACTTTTCATCTCATTTTTTAAATTTTCTTCTCTAACTATATCTTTATCTCTTTCATCTACATAATCATTTATAGTGTCATTTTTAGATACATTTTCGTGTCCTTCTTGTAAAATACTTGTATGTGCATCCTTTAGCAATATATCTTTATGTTCACTATGTAAATCTAACGGAATAGCTACTGATACTTTTTCTTCTTGTGTCATTACAGAATCTATATCCATCTTTTCCATAACTGTGTTGATAGGTTCATTAATAACCTCATTAGAACCATTAGTATTATTTATATCAACATCAAAGCTATCAAACACTTCTTTTTTATATGCATCATGAACAGTATGAAATACTTTACCAAATAATTCTCTATCATCATCAAATTTAATTTCTGCCTTTGTAGGATGTATATTTACATCAACAAATTCAGGATATACTTCTATAAACAAAACAAAAAAAGGGAACTTATTAACAGTGGCAAATGATTTAAAAGCATTTTCTACTGCAGCTACTATAGTTTTATGTTTAACATATCTACCATTTACAAAAATACTTTGATTGTTTCTTGATCCTCTTGCTATATTTTCTTTTCCTATATATCCATACAAAGTTATTTTATCTTCAGCACTTTCAAAATATATAAGATTATCAGATATGTTTTTACCATATATAGTTCTTAATGTATCCTTTAAATTATTATTACCAAATGTATGTAGAACTTTCTTAGCACCATTAAATAATTTAAAGCTTATATTTTCATGAGATATTGCAATTCTATTTACAATATCATTTATCTTTGATGATTCACGTGCTACACTTTTTAAGAATTTTTTTCTAGCTGGTACATTAAAGAATAAATCTTTCACTTCTATTGTAGTACCTACATTGCATGCACAATCTGTACATTCAATAATTTCCCCTGCTGATATAGACAATGATTTACCATATTCCATGCCTTCTATCCTAGATTTTATTGTTAAATTAGATACAGCTGCAATAGAAGGAAGAGCTTCTCCTCTAAATCCTAAAGTATGTATACTATATATATCTTCTGAAGATTTTATTTTAGAAGTTGCATGTGGTAAAAATGCAAGTTTTATATCATCTGGATGTATTCCATTACCATCATCCGTAATTCTAATTAATGACGTTCCACCCTCTTCTATTTCAACTATTATATTCTTCGACTTAGCATCTATACTATTCTCTATTAATTCCTTCACTACAGAAGAAGGGCCTTCTACTACTTCACCTGCCGCAATCTTATTTGATGTATTTTCATCTAATAAATTTATTCTATTCATATAGAGATACCCACCTCCATCTTTTATAATTACGTGTTTTTATTATACAATAATTTATTATAATGATGCAAAACGTATAAAATTAAAATAAATAATACTCAGATAATTATATATTTAATTACCTAAGTATTATAATAATCAATGTTAACTCATTATACCTTTTTTACATACTATTTTTTTATCATCATATAAAACCATATGCTCAGGCTCTACTGGAAGTATTCCTAATCTACCTCCAAATAAATCTGGCTTTATATTAAGCTCTTCCATCTTTTCGGTGTCATACCACTTATATGATAAATCATCAGAACCTAAAAGAAGTACTTCATCATCAGTTACCTTTATTTCATTTCTAGTATCAACCATCATATGAACAAATATATATTCGTGAACTCTTTTATCTGAAGAATTATAGAAATTCTCTATAATATACATAAGTCTATTAGCTTTTACATTTGCTCCTATTTTTTCTTTAAATGCTCTAATAACAGAATCTTGGGATTGCTCATCAAAATTAACATCTCCACTTAAAAATGTTAAATAATCTGTTCCTTTTTTATTTACAAGTAATATTTTTTTATTTTTAATTACTATTCCACATGCTTTTACACTAAAAACTTCGTTTTTACTAACATTATGATTAATACTCATAATAAAAGCCCCCTTCTTTTATTTAAACTCTTTTGCCTTTTTAACTAAAGAATATAATGTATTCATTGCTTCCATAGGATTCATGTTCAATATATCATAAGAAGCTATTTCTTCAATTAAATTTTCTTTTTCTACCGCTGCAAAATCAAGCTGCATATTATCATTTTCTTTTGCAGGAACTTCTTTTATTACTTCCTTAATAACAGGCACTTCTTTAATAACCTCTTTTACAACTTCTTTTACCTTTGTATTATTTTCTGCCACAGCAATTTCAACTTTATTACTTTCAAGATCTTCTAATATTTCTTTTGCTCTTTTAATAACATCATCTGGAATTCCTGCTAGCTTTGCAACTTCTATACCATATGACTGATCAGCTCCACCTTCTATTATCTTTCTTAAGAAAATAACATTATCTTCGATTTCTTTTACAGCAACAGAATAATTCTTAACTCCATCTATTGTTCCTTCTAACTTGGTTAATTCATGATAATGTGTTGCAAATAACGTCTTGCATTTTAAATTATTACTATTACATATATGTTCTATTACAGCCCACGCAATACTTAACCCATCATATGTAGATGTACCTCTACCAACTTCATCTAATAAAACTAAACTTTTAGGAGTTGCATTTTTTAATATATTAGATACCTCCCACATTTCTACCATGAATGTTGATTTCCCTCCTGCAAGGTCATCTGATGCTCCTATTCTAGTAAATATCTTATCGCATATAGATATATTAGCAGATTTACATGGAACAAAAGATCCCATTTGAGCCATAAGAGTGATAAGTGCTACTTGCCTCATAAATGTTGATTTTCCTGCCATGTTAGGTCCTGTAATTATAAGTAGTTCATTAGTTGTTGTATTAAGATAAGTATCATTAGCAACAAATTCCCCCTTATTTATAACCTTCTCTACAACAGGGTGTCTACCTTCTTTTATATCAATTATGCCTTCATCATTAATAGTTGGCTTAACATAATCATTTTCTAAAGCTACTAACGCTAATGTAGAAAATGCATCTAAATTTCCAATTATTCTAGCACTTTTCTTAAGTCTAGTTATTTCACGTTCTACCTTATTTCTTACATCAACAAATAAATCATATTCTAAGCTTATAAGTTTTTCTTCCGAGCCTAAAATCTTTTCTTCAACTTCTTTAAGTTCTGGAGTAATGAATCTCTCTGCATTAGATAAAGTTTGTTTACGTATATATCTTCCTTCTGGAATCATAGAATAATTAGCCTTTGTTATCTCTATATAATAACCAAACACTTTATTATAACCAACCTTTAGAGATTTAATTCCCGTTTCTTCTCTCTCAGAACTTTCTAAAGCAGCTATCCACTCCTTACCATGTAATTTTGCTTGCCTTAATTCATCTATCTCTTCACTATAACCTTCCTTTATTATATTTCCTTCTTTTATAGATAAAGAAGGTTCATCAATTATAGCTTTATCTAGCAATTCATATACATCACGTAATTCATCTAAATCCCTTTCACATTCAACAAGTAGCGAACTATTTACATTTTTTAATTCTTTTTTTATGTTAGGAATTTTCTCAAGAGATGATTTAAGTGATATCATATCTTTTGCATTGACATTTGCACTAGATATTTTACCTACTATTCTCTCAATATCATATATATCTTTAAGAACTATTCTAAGATCATCATTTAAAGAAATATTGTTAAATAACTCTTCAACTCCATCTAATCTCTTCTCTATCTCTTCTTTTATTATAAGTGGTTCATCTATTATTCTTCTAAGGGCTCTAGCTCCCATTGCTGTTGCTGTTTTATCTAATACCCACAACAAAGAACCTTTTTTTGTTTTTTCATGTATATTCATAGTTAATTCTAGATTCTTTCTAGAACTACCATCTATAGTCATAAAGTTAACAATATCATAACTCTCTAAGAAATTAATGTTTGTCAAACTAATCTTTTGTGTTTCAAATATGTATTTAAGCAAAACTCTACATGCCATATTAGCACTTTCATCTAAATCAGATACTTCAACTTCAGAAAATTGTCTAATAAGTTCATTATTAGATACATTAAATTCATGTAAATTTCTTTTAGTTATAAGTGCATAAGTAGCATTTACTATCTCATCTAAAAGTTCTTCACTGATACTATTATCAACTATTATTTCTTTAGGAGCTATTTTGGTAAGTTCATCTAACAATGTAGCTTTTAAATTGTTAAATGAAGTAACTTTAAATTCCCCTGTACTTATATCTGTAGATGCAAGACCTATTCTATCTCCATCCTCATATATACATACTAAGTAAGTATTTAAATTATCTATTGTTGCATTATTATCTATATAGGTACCTGGAGTTATTATTTTAATAACATCTCGCTTAACTAATCCTTTAGCTGTTTGTGGATCTTCTACCTGCTCACATATTGCAACTTTATATCCCTTATGTACAAGTCTTTGAATGTAACTATTTGCTGCATGAAAAGGAATGCCACACATAGGTGCTCTTTCTTCTAAGCCACAATCCTTACCAGTAAGAACTAACTCTAACTCTCTCGATATTTCCTTTGCATCATCAAAGAACATCTCATAGAAGTCACCTACTCTAAAAAATAATACACAATCATTATATTTATCTTTTATCTCTAAATATTGCCTCATCATTGGAGTCAATGCCATTATATAATCACCTCAAAATTTTATAAATAATAAAAGCATACTTAATTTAAGCATACTTCTAATATATTATATCTTAAATCAACTAAAAAAAACAAAAAACTTTTATATTTTAAATATGTTATTTTCTTATTAAGTCAATTATCCAAGAAGCTTCTGGAATATCCTCTTCTTCATTTAATATAATATTCTCAAGTATTCCTCTAAGTGCTGACATTAATGTAATTGCTAACAAATGCGAATTTCCTTCCTTTATTTCACCTTTTTCTTGTCCTGCTTCAATTATTGATATAATATTTTCTAAAAAATCTTTATTATTAAGTTTATCCTTCATTTCCTCTGGAACATCTAAACTAACTCTGCTTCTCTCTATTAATAGATACATATTACTTGCAACTTTATTGTTTCTAGTTAAATCAAGATAATCTTGAACAACTTTAGTTAATATCTCTAATGGATCATCAAGTGAATTATTGATTTTTACTCTTGAAGTATTTATCCCCATATTAATAAGTTCGTTAAATAAAACTTCTTTTGATTCAAAATAGTGAAACATTAACCCCATACTCATATTAGCTTCTTTTGCAATATCAGATATCTTACAATTACTATATCCTTTTCTTATAAATAAATCTAAGGATATTCTTAATATCTCTGCTTTTCTTTGCTTCTTTTTTTGCTCTCTTATTCCCATTTTCGTTAAATCTCCATTCATTGAACGTATATTCAACATAATTATATCGTGTAACTGCCTTTTTTTCAATATTTTAAGTTTTAAATTTATATAATGTATATTTTTTACCTTATGGTCTTTTCCATATATCTGTTGAAATAATATACAAGATTCTTTTTTATGTTTAATTAAAAAGAATATAGTACTTAAGTATTGTTTATTAAAATTATATACAAGCAGCATAAAAGATGTATTTAATATTATTATTATTTTTATACCAATAATAATATCTATATATATATTTAGTAGCAATTCCTCTAAAGTCTTTATGCCATAGTTCATAGTACTTAAATTCTTTACAAGCATCAAGACATTTTATAATGCTATTCTTTATTGCAGAACTAATAGGCTTTATAGCTAAATTAATAAATCTATTATTTGAAGGTACAATAATAGATTTTGTACTAGTATTTCTTCTTATAACATCTTTTACAAGTTGAATAGACATAGCTCTTACATCAAGATCTAAAAATGTATCTTTATTACTATTAAGACCAAAGTGTATATTAAATTTCTTCTTATCCCGTGATATATTCTTGCTACCTTTTCTATTTTCATAATATGTTCTTTTTATAATTTCTACTTCACCATCTAATAAATTCTGTTGGACTTGTATTGCCATCATTATTTTATGTCTTATACTAAAGGCTGTTTTTATGTTAATATGTAGTATTCTAGCGCACTCTGACAATGTAAGTTTATTATGCATAAGAGATAAATATCTGTTCCATAATAAAATATTTAATTTAGACTTATTCCAAGGCTTATTAGTGTATGAAGTAAATGTTCTACTGCACTCTTTACATTTATATCTTTGGCGATCTTTTACATAACCATATTTACATATATGGCCAGAATTGCAATGTGGGCAAGATGTCATTTCAATATTCTTGATAATTGATAAATAATTCATAATAATGTACCTCAATTGTATTTATATATTAGAATTATTTCCAAACTAACGTTCTTTTAAACATATTTTCGTCACCAAAATAACGACAAATTTTGATTTTTAATATAACAACACATATATGGAAAAGATATTAGCATTTAATAATACAACTATAAATCTCTTTCATGAATCCCAACTCTATTATTTAAAGCAAAAAAATCACCATATATCAAAATATACGGTGATCTAAATCAAAATAACTTATTTCAAAACTTATTACGAAAGATTTTCTTGAGATCTTTCAATTTCATCAAGTGCTATTAATTTGCTATTAGCTCTAAAATCAATTTCAAATCCTAAACTATCTGCAAGTCTAGTAGCTGGAACATTATCATTATCACATTGCCATTCAACTTGTTTTCCTGACTTAACAGCTTTTTCTACACATGCAGAAGCAACAGATTTACCAAAACCTCTACCTCTAAATATTTCACTTGTTTTAAGTACAAATTCCACTTTTTCATCATAAGTATAAGCAGATATACAAAAACTTACTATAACATTATCTTTAACTAAGCAATAACCTATTCCGTTTTTCAAAAATTCTTCTTCTGAATTCCAGAATGTATTTATCCATCCTTTTAACTTTTCTAAATGCTCTAATTTATTATTTCTTAGTACATTTTCATGTATCTCAACTAACTCAAATTTTCTTGGAATGACTGATAAAGGATTTACTTTTAATTTATTAAATTTATAAACATTTCTCACAACATCTTTTGAAGCTTTATCTTTTAATACCTTTAATTTGCCTTCAAAATTTTCAGTATAAGAAATTTCAATTCTTGAAACTTCTACTCCTAATTTGATAACTTGTGGAATAAATACATTTTTAATTAGGTCATCAATAGATCTATTTGCAACTTCATCAGAACTATCTCCACCTATTAAAACATCTCCTACATTGTTCCACACAATTGCTACCTTGGGAGCTTTTATATTATCTACATATATCTCTCCTTGAGCATTACCTTTAATTATAGAATTGATAACAACATTATAATTTAATTCTTTAAATAAATCATTTACCTTTGCATAATCTTTTTTTTCTAATTTTAACATATTGCTCAACCTCCTCTTGTAAGTCAATATATATAAATCTGTGTTTTATACATTATCACCAAGTTTTTTATTAAGTTTATTATAGAATATAATTTCGCAAGTTTCAATTGCTAAATATTAACACGAAGTAAATAATTATAAACGTCTTTTTAACTTATATAGTAAATTATGAACATTAAATAGTTTATTAAATTTCTGTTTTAAATATGTAAAAAGCAAGCATTAATCACCTTTTAACGCTTGCATTTATGTATTTTTTATGTAAACCTTTAATAATTACATAATTTTATTATTTCTTCGTCAATTTTTGACATCTTATCATTTGTTTCTTTGACTTCTCTTGTCGTTTCTGTTAATATTTCTTTTTTTCTTGTTAACATATTTGTTACTCTATCTTTTAAAAAAACATAATCTGTATATTTATTTATAAAATCATTTTTATCTGACGAAGTAATTTTTCTTTCCTTAATATATTTTTCAATATAATCTCCTGGCATTATTCCGTTATCTATATATTCATATATAATTTGCATATCTTCATCACCAAATATAGAATTTTCGCCAAGATTGTTGTATAAGTTACTTATTTCTTCCTTCATAGAATAATAATAATCTCTATTATTATTCCAATATGTATATACATTATACATGTTCATACGATCTCTATTGTCTATTGCTACATTTATTATATCTCTAAAATAGTCAAAGCTTTCAATATACGATTCAATATTTTTTATTATCTTATTGTTTTCTTCATAATATGTTACAACAGGCATCTTAGAATTTAATTCATTTTGGCATTTAGTATAATCATCTATAAGTTTAATTATTTCTTTAGATTCTTTACATTTTTCATCTGAATATTTAAACTCTTCATTATATTTACTAAAATAATTTATTGCTTCTGAATAATTATTACCTTTATCCTTTTCTAATATTTTTATGCCTTTTATATATTTCTCATCAGCTATAATATTTAATTTATCAATTAGCTTCTTTACTTTGTTATAATTACCATATTTTTTGTATTTATAACTTTTACACCTATTATATGCTTCTAAATATTTGTTATCATGAATCAAAATATTTATACTATTAATTTCTGATTTTGCAGAATTATTATAAGTATTATATTTATATAAAACACTTATTGCACATATCATAATCATTGAAATTAGTATAACTATAACTCTCGTTTTCTTTATTTGCTTTTTCATATATTCTCCTCTTACCCACAAATAAAAGTCAAAACTCAAAATGCATAACGCAATTCTTTTAAGTTTTGACTTTTATAAAATTAATTAAGCCATAGATTTCTTATTTTCTTTAAATACACAATTTAATAACACCGGAGTTATCAATGTTGTAATTATTACCATAATTATTATTGGTGCAAAAAAAGTTTTAGTTAATAATCCAATAGCAATTCCTTTATTAGCCATGATAAGTGCAACTTCACCTCTAGATATCATTCCAACACCTATCTGAAGCGATTCCTTATTTGTATATTTCAAAACTTTTGATGCTAGTCCACATCCTAAAACTTTACTAATTATTGCAATAATAGTTATTATTAATGTGAAAATTATTATTTTAAAGTTCATTCCAGAAATTACTGTCTTTAATCCAATACTTGCAAAAAATATAGGGGATATAAACATATATGAAACTACTTCAACCTTAGATAATATATATTTATTTTCACTTAAGCTACATAATATTACTCCAGCTATATAAGCACCAGTAATATCTGCTATACCAAATAACTCAGAAGCATATGATAATAGCAAGCAAAATGCAAATGCTAAAACTGGGATTCTTCTTCTATGAACTGCACTTCTATTCTCAGACCATTTAAAAAATCTGTATACAAGTATTCCAAGAACTATAGCAGCTACAAAGAAACCAATTATTTTAAGCAAAATTATAAGTATAGAAACAACATCAGCTTTTCCACTAGTACCTATGCTAGTAATAAGAGATAATAAAATAACTCCTAAAATATCATCTATAATAGCTGCACCTAATATAGCAGTTCCTGCTCTTGATTTAAGCTTGCCCATTTCTTGAAGTGTTTCAACTGTAATGCTAACAGATGTAGCAGTTAATATTACTCCCATAAATATATCTTGTAATATATTTTTTTCAAAAAATACTCCAACAATAGTTCCAAGAATAAGGGGAACTAATACCCCACACAAAGCTATCACAAAAGATGCCATTCCACTTTTTTTAAGTTCCTTTAAATCAGTTTCGAGTCCAGCTTGGAACATAAGTACTATTACTCCAATCTCAGCAAGACTTTCTATAACACTATTATTATCTATAGTAATTACATTTAAACATACAGGACCTAATATTACTCCAGCAATTAATGCACCTACTACTGCAGGTAATTTAAAATGCCTAGAACATATACTTAAAAATTTAGTAGAAATAAGTATAATAGCTATATCTAATAAATATTTATATTCTTCCATAATACATCACCTCGTTATACAAATCCTTTTATTTATTTTACCACAAATACAATAAATAAACTATTATTTCACATTGTTCCTGCTATTAATTTTCTAAAGTCTAACATTACTTAAACACCATATATAAGGTATCTGTCTACAACTACAAGCAAAATATAATTTTCTAAAAAGTAAAAAAACAAACCACTCATATATAATGAGTGGTTTACAATAAATATCATAATTATTTAACTTTATATATCCATCCTTTAGGTCCTTCAATATCACCTAATTGAATACCTACTAATAAATCATATAATTTCTTTAATACAGGACCAACTTCAGTTTCACTATAGAATACATGTAATTTACCTTTGTAGAAAATTCCACCTACAGGACTTATTACAGCAGCTGTACCACAAGCACCAACTTCTGCAAATTGATCTATATCATCAATATATACATCACCTTCAATTACTTCCATATGAAGATAATCTCTAGCAAGTTCTAATAAAGAATACTTAGTAATACTTGGTAAAATAGAATCTGATAAAGGTGTTACAAGTTTATTATCTTTAGTAATACCTATAAAGTTTGCTGAACCAACTTCTTCTATCTTAGTGTGAGTTGCTGGATCTAAGTATACACAGTCTGCATATCCTTCTGCTTTAGCTTGTTCATGAGCTAATATAGATGCTGCATAGTTACCACCAACTTTTTGTTTACCTGTTCCACGTGGTGCAGCTCTATCACAATCAGCAATCTTGAAGTTTACTGGTGACATTCCACCTTTAAAATATGCTCCAACTGGAACACAGAATACTGAGAATAAATATTCAGGAGCAGGACCAACTCCAATGTTGTCTCCTGTACCTATTAAAAATGGTCTTATATATAATGCTCCGCCTGTTCCATAAGGAGGTATAAATCTCTCATTAGCCTTAACAACTTCAACACAAGCATTAATGAACATTTCTTCTGGGACTTCAGGCATTAATAACTTTCTTGCTGAAGAATTCATTCTCTTAGCATTTTGATCTGGTCTAAATATTTGGATTCCTCCATCTTTAGTTCTAAATGCTTTTAATCCTTCAAAACATTCTTGTCCATAATGTAAAGCTGTAGATGCTTCACTTATGTTTAACATATTATCTTCGTATAATTTTCCTTCTTCCCACTTTCCATCTTTATAGTAGGCTCTGTAACGATAATCGGTTTTAATATAACTAAATCCTAATTCGTCCCACTTGATTTCTGTCTTTTCCATAGTTATCCATCTCCTAAAATTAAAAATCTCTACGTTAGTTAAAATTATACCCTTTTGAGTTAATTTTTTCAACATATTTGTCTAAAAATTTATATTAGGGAAAGACATAATTATTTTCTTTATATATTTGTCTTGTTTTGGCAAATTAAAATTAAGAGTTTTCATAAAATCTTCCAAACTATTTTCTGTAAGATACATTTCTTTATATTCTGAAAAATCCATATGTTCTTCATGATAATATTTTTTAATATCAATAAAATCCACATCGAATTTATTACTAATTAACTCAGGATTACCTTTCCATTGCTCAATTTCTTTTTTATCACCATCCATGTATTCAAATAGAGGATTAAATTTATCAATTTCTTTGCCATTTTCATAACAAACATACATCCATAAATCATCTATATTAGTATGAAACATAAATCCAAGTGTTCCTATTTTTTTAGTTAATGCTATAGTACACGCTTCTCCAAACGCAAAATTTTTAGGATAAATTATAGTTATATGATTATTATATCCTGTTACAATTCCAACATCATTACTAGAATAATCATTTGTTACCTCTTGAAATACGCCTCCATTACTTTTTATTATTTCTTCTAATGTTTCTATTGCATCATCATACTCATCGCATATAATACTTGTCATTGTTTTAAATAAACTCATTGTATCACTCTCCCAAATTATTTTACATATTAAATATTAAATATATATTTATACTATATTTTTATTCATTAATATAATAATTTATCCATAAAACATTTAAATTTTTTATATAATTTTTGTCTCACATATTTTAACTTAATTTTATATATTAATATTAAGAATAATAAAATTATAAGGAGCTATATATATGCCATATATTGAGTCTAAAGTTACAGTAAAATTAACAGAAGTCGAAAGAGAGTACTTAAAAACAGAATTAGGAAAAATAGTAGATGACATTCCTGGAAAATCCGAAAATTTTCTCATGGTTGGATTTCAAGATAATTTTCCTTTATATTTTAAAGGCCAAAAACTTGATTATGGCGCATTTATTGAAGTAAAGTTATTTGGTTCCGTAGCTGAAGATTACTTAAAGGCAGTTACCTCTGAAATATGCAATTTATATAATTCTAAATTACACATTCCTCCAAAATCTATATATGTAAAATTTGAAGAAGTTGATAATTGGGGATGGAATGGTAATAACTTTTAATAAGACCTCTTATATAATAAAGTTAAAAAAATGCTAGAGACATAGATAACTCTATATCCCTAGCAAATTATATTTTCTCTTTAGCTATATGT
Organism: Clostridium sp. MSJ-8; assembly: GCF_018918325.1. Classification (GTDB taxonomy): domain Bacteria; phylum Bacillota; class Clostridia; order Clostridiales; family Clostridiaceae; genus Clostridium. The sequence continues at coordinate 34,463 of NZ_JAHLQH010000029.1, forward strand.
GTTTATTATAGTTGATCCGTCTTTGCTTGTCCAATATCCATCAAATACCTCTCCACCATTTGGTGCATATTGTGTTTCTGTAATGTTCATTGTGTTAATCTTTGGTGATGACCATATCTTTTTCATAATTAATACCCCCTAAAGAATAAGTATATTTATATATAATTAGCATTATATATCATTACATATTATCATCATTGTTCATTTATAGTTGTTTCTGATGACAATAATATTATATATCTTTTACCATATTTTGTAAATACATTGTTCTATCTTTTTTTAAAAATATAGAAATTATTGATAAATATATAAGAACTCTAACTATACCTTCATTCTCACTATTAACCCCATCCTTAATAGATTGTAATAAATCTTCCACATAATCTTGATCAATATAAGAAGATAAAGTTTTATCTAGTATATTTTTTTCTATATCTAAATATATTTCTTCCCACCTAATATTAAGTCTATAATACCAATCTGCACTCTGCAGTCCTCTTCTATGATCATCTTTTATAATAAATTCAGGAACTATTCCCTTTAAATATTCTCTAACTAATCTTCTTGTTACACCATCTCTTACAAATTGATTACTTGGAAAACTTAGGACAAGTTCATACAATCTTCTATCCCTAGTTACATCTCTTATGATAAGTCCATTCTTTAATGATGCTTTTGTTTCTAATTCGCCTATTTGTGATAAAGATATTTTATGATAAATTACACTTTTATCTTTTTCTAAGGATTTTACACTACATGAAGTATTCCATAATCTTTTATTTAGATTATATTTTTTTATATAAGTATCTTTTATAATATTTTTTTGAAGAGGTTCTTTAGATGAATTTTTAGTGTTTCTATACAATAATTTAATTAAATCTTTTCTGCCACATTTATATTCCGTTGAAAAATTTTTTAATTCCCTCATAAATTCTTTTAATTTTCCTGTAGACAATAAAGTTACAAAATGAATGTTAATATCGCCAAAGGATATTGTTCCATTACCACATTGACCATTTAATACAATTCTACATTTATCTTTATGAGCTTCTTCTAAAATGGTAGATAACCAAGTATTATTTTGTATAACCTTATAAGGTGTTTCAAGAATATCTAGGTTTTCATATATATTGCTATATGCATCCTTACCTTCACATGATATAAAATGATTCTCTATGTTCTTATACACTGAAGATAATTTCACCACTTCTTTACTCTCATCTGGTTTGTAGTATTTAGGAGTGTCATTAACATAATCATTAAGTGGAACTGATGTATATGCTTTTAATTTTTTATATTTAAGGAATCTACATGCTACACATGCTACAGATGTTGAATCTAATCCACTACTTAATAATATACCAATATTGTCTTCAGTTCTTAGTACACTTTTCACAGCTGTATTAAATGTATTTAGAAATATATCTTTGTATTCTTCATCCCTTGATAAATTGAGTTTTTTTATGTTTTGAGTTGGATTATAATATTCGACTCTTCTATATTCATTATTGGTTATTACTACATACTCACCTGGAGCTACTATATAGATATTTTGGTATATAGTTTCTTCACATTCACTAATATGAGATAATCCTAATAATCCAATATAATCAATAAGATATCTTTCGTTAATTCCTTCATTATATATAATTCTTATAGGGGTTAAAAGTGTTGAAAATAAAATTCTTCCCTCATTAACAGCAAAATATATACTCCTAGCACCACAATGATCTCTTCCTAATATTACTTCTTTTTTCCTTTTATCATATATCATAAATGAAAAAACACCATAAATATGATTTAAAAAGTCCAAGCCCCATGTTTTATAAGCTCTATACATTATATATCCATCAGGAGTATTATCTTCTAACTTGAGTTCTCTAATAAGTTCCTTACAATTGTCTAACATCACATCTGCATCAAATATAATCTCATCATCTTCAATAGGCAACTCTTCTACATAAGATTCAACAGTTATATATTGAATTCCACAAGCTATATAATATTCATCTCCGTATTTCTCCATAATATCATCAATGTTATACTTACAATATTGATTCTTCATATTATATATAAGATTGTTATTTATGCCCTTATCTTTAGTATTTATTATTCCCCATATTGCAGACATTTATTCTTTACTACTAAAAACTTTATAAAAAAATCGCTAAGGCGATTATGGAACCTTAAATTTTGTTCAACTTTTCCTAGTAGCTTCTCCTTTCATTTTATTTAGCCATTATAATAGATTTTTTAAGCAAAATAATTTCCTAACTTGCTCTCAAAGAAACTTTATAATTTCTTAGACATAAAAAAGCTATTATTATTTTTTAATAAAGAATATATCTTTATTAGATAAAATAATAATAGCATATTTTCCATATTATGTTAATTGTTTTTTTCGTGGATTAATACTTCGTTATAAGCTCTCATTACTTCGCCTACACTCCAAGCTTGAGAATAACAACCTCTACTTGTTGAAGGAAAATCCCCATCAAATATTTCAGCAATTCCATTAATACATCCATCTTTCATATGATCTCTAAATAATAAGCACATTTCTTTTGCTCTTTTTACTGATTCTTCATTATAATCATTAACTTTCATATAAGCAGTTATAAATGGTCCTATTAAAAATCCCCATGTTGTTCCCATATGATAAGCTTTATCCCTATTTATAAGTTTACCAATATATTTATTTTTATAATCTGGATCTAAAAATGATAAACTTCTCATACCGTATATGTTATATAAATGTTTATAACACACATTTACAATAGATTTTTCCTTTTCTTTATCTAAAATTGAAAAAGGTAATGACACAGCCCATAACTGATTAGGTCGTATCTTATCATCATTTTCATCTACAACATCATACAAACATTTTTTTTCTTCATTCCAGAATTTATTGTTAAATGACCTTTTAACCTTTTGTGCAAGTTCACTATATTCTTTATTATCATCACCAAACATCTCGCTAAGTATTGCCATTATACATAATGCATTGTACCACAAAGCATTAATCTCTACTGGTTTTCCATGTCTAGGAGTTACAACAAGATCCCCCACTCTAACATCCATCCATGTTACTTGATCTAAGCCATTACCTGCATGAACTAAATAATCACTATCCATTCCAATAGAAAATTCTGTACTAGTTGAATAAGCTTTAATTATTTCTTTTAGTTTACTATATATCTTATCCTTAACAAAATCATATGCTTCTACAGATGTATCATATTGTAAATATTTGTGGACTGCTTGGAAATACCACATAGAAGCATCTACTGTATTATATTCTGGTTTGGTATTTGCATCTGGAAATAAGTTTGGTACAAGACCATTTTTCACATACTTTGAAAATGATTCAAGAATTTCTCTTGCAACTTTAAATCTTTTCGGTACTAGAGTAAGTCCTTCAAAAGCTATCATTGTATCTCTTCCCCAATCTGTAAACCATGGGAAACCTGCAAGTATAGTTTTAAGATTTGTACTTTCTCTTTTAACTATAAAATGATCTGATGCTTTTATTAAATCCTTCATAAATTCATCTTCAAATTCAGAATCAAGTATTATTTTATCTATTCTATTTTTATATTCATCACATATATCAAAACCTGATTTATCTTTTATATCTTCTAATGAACATATGAAGTAAAATTTTGATTTCTCTTGTGGTTTTAATTTTATTCTTACTTCATAAGGTGTAAAATGATTATCTACTCCTAAAAAACCAGTTCTATTATCTATTTTATAATAATTATTCTCTTCTATTAAATAATTAGGAGTTGCCATTGTAACTTCATAATTACTTCTATCATAATATTCTCCCTTAGAAGAGTAAAAATTAATCATAACATCCGTATTAGCTTCTGGTACAAGTGATAATATTTTATCATTTATACTAGTTTTAAACTTAAGTTCTGATTTTTCAGAAACCTCTCCAGCACTTCTATAATTAAAAAGTGGTGTTATACTCATATCTAATTCATCAAAACCATTTTCTACTTCATAACACACAGCTACTGTATTATGTCCATATTCTAAAGCTATTGTCTTCTTGATTCTCACATCTTCAACTTTATAATAATATGTTGGAATTGTATCGAATTCAAATTTCTCCATATATTCTTGGCCATTTTTAGATGAATTGATATATTCTTGACTAGTTAAATCATACTCTCTATTGTCTATTGTTAGCTTCTCTGTAGTTCTAGTAAAAACTGAAACTCTTTTAACTGGTGGATTAAGAGATGCAACTAAGTACCCATGAAATGAACTAGCACCTCCACCGCATATTGTATGGTTAGCATAACCACCTATTCCATTACCAATCATCCATAAAATTTCATTACCTTCACTTATATTCTTATAACTTCCAAGTCCATAACTATATTTACTCATATCTCTTTCTGCTACTTAGAATTAAGTAGCAGTCCTCCTCCCCATTTTAATGTTAGAACAAAATCATCAAGGCAACTATGAAGCCTTAGATGCAAATTTTATATAATTTCCTATAAAGCGAAATAAAATTACTAATTTAAACATTTACATTATAACATGACTTTAATATATATGAAACAGAATATCTAACAATAAATATTCTGTTTCATAACTTATCTAGAAAATAAACCTATAATATCCTCTTCTGTTAGGTTTGTTATTAAACTTAAATATGAATCTCCATTATCAAGCACTTTATTTATTAATTCCTTTTTTTGTTCTTGAAGTAATAATATCTTCTCCTCAAGAGTTCCCTCTGAAACCATCTTTATTACTTCTACAACATTTCTCTGCCCTATCCTATGTGCTCTATCTGTGGCTTGATCTTCAACTGCTGGATTCCACCATGGATCTAAATGTATAACTATATCAGCACTTGTAAGGTTTAATCCAGTTCCACCTGCCTTTAAAGAGATTAAAAATACATTAGTATTACAACTATTGAATTCATCTACTAATTTATTTCTATCTTTTGTTTTGGTTGCTCCGTCTAGATAATTATATGTAATATTTTCTTCTTCTAGAAGAGGCTTTATTAACTTAAGAACAGATGTAAATTGTGAAAATACTAATATCTTATGATTTTCTGCTATACTTGACTTTATTATATCTATAAGAGCATCTATCTTGCCACTTCCACCTTTATATTCATTCATAACAACAGCTGGATTAATAGCTATCTGTCTTAGTTTTGTAATATATGATAATATCTCTATCTTACTTGAAGTAAATTCATTATCTTTAACCTTTTCTTCTAGTATATTTCTAACATGATCAGCATAAGTTTTATATACTGACTTTTGTTTTTCAGACATAGGTACAACTAATTTTTTTTCTATCTTGGGTGGTAGTTCTTTTAACACATCTTTTTTGTATCTTCTCAAGATAAAAGGTTTTATCAGTCTATTTAGTTCCTCTATAATACATTCATCTTCTTCTAAACGCCTATGATACCTCATGGTGAATTTTTCTTCATTATATAAATAGCCTGGCATAATAAAGTCAAATATAGACCATAATTCCATAAGAGAATTTTCAAGAGGAGTTCCTGTTAATGCATATCTTCTTTTAGCTTGTATAGATTTAACTGCTTTTGCATTCTTAGAATTATGGTTCTTTATGTTTTGAGCTTCATCTATAATGCAATAATCAAATGTAATATCTGTATATTCATCTATATCTAACCTCAGGGTATTATATGTAGTTAACACAACATCATATCTTGAGTAATCTTTTATTATTTTTTTTCTGTTATCTTTTCTACCATATATTATCCCTATTTTCATACTAGGTGCAAATTTTTTAAATTCATTATACCAATTATATATAAGTGATGTAGGTGCAATAATAAGAGAATGTGCATCATTATTAGAACATAAAAAAGTTATAGCTTGTAATGTTTTACCCAGCCCCATTTCATCAGATAATATTCCACCAAATCCAAGATCATCTAATGTTTTTAAATAATTATATCCATATTTCTGATATTCACGCAATTCAGCTTTTATTGCATCTGGCACTTTATATTTCTTATTTTTTACTTCTTCAAAAGAATTCTTTAATCCAATAAGTTCTTCTCTACCAGAGAAATAAGTTATTTCCTTATCTTCCATATAATCTTCTATATATATTCCCTTACTCTTTGGAACTTCTATAGAATCATTTATTTCATCTGGCGAAATAGAATCTAAAAGTTTAAGTAGATTATTAAGTTCTATATCTTCTAAATCTAAAAATTCTCCATCTTCTAATCTATAATATTTTCTGTTATCTCTAAAAGCTCTAAGTATTTTATATATTTCATTATCTGGCAAATTCTTTATAGATAATTTAAATTCAAGATAATCAAATTTGCCTCTTTTTATTGTTCCTTGAATATTTCTATTAATATCTTTTATTCCAACAAATGAATCAGAATAAAATACTTCTCCTAACTCTTGTAATTTAGATATATCATACTTAAAGAAATAAAATAATTCTTCTTCTGATTTTACATATGCAAATTTAGTTTTTATAACTTTAAAACCTAGCTTTTTAACTATATCTAAAACCTGTGATTCTTTATTAGTATCACGATATATTACTATATCCTCTAAAGTATCAAATATGTTAAATTCATACTTATCATAAATAACTTTTATAGTTAATGTTGTATAATCTTCCTTATTAAAATAAAATTTAAACGAAACTGGTGATAATACTATTTTTTCTTGTATTTCTTTAGATAATTCAACATAACTCGTAACTTTTTGCATTTCTGGAATAAGCTCTCTAAGAACTCTATCTTTTTCGTATTTAGAAAAGAAAATAGTCTTGCCATGATTAAATATTTCAATATAAGGGATAAGCTTCTCTGCTTGTTCATAAGATGGAATATATATATCTGTACCCATCAAGAATATATCATTATTACTAGAAAGAGAAATAGGCACACCCCTAGGTGCTTCTAATTTCATCATATCCCCTACTTCTTTTAGTGACAACTCAAAAGGAATATCAGATTCTATTATCTCTGTTTCTATAACCCTACTAAAAAAGCCACTTCCTAAATAGACCCTTAAGTGTTTTATAATATTTATAAATTCAAATAAAAATCCATCAGGAATAGTAATTTTTTTACCTGAAATTATTCTATCATTTATCTTTTTATAGTAATTATTATTATAATCTAGCTCTCTTAATAACTTCAAAAAATTAATAAGTTTATGTTCTGTAGATTCTATCTTTTGTTCTTTAATATTAAATGTAAAATCCTTACCATATTCTATAGGAATTCTATTATATAATGCTAACAAAAAATTATTTATATCTTTAAGAGTATATAATTTATTAGATTTCATGTCTTTAGTGCCTATCTTAAACTCAGCAGTTATTCCATTGCTCCATGAAACTTTATCTAATATAACTTCAAATTTTAATGATTTTCTTCTATCATCTTTATTAACAAGCATATCTAATATAGACATACCACTGGTAACTACTAGATTCTCTCTCTTATCTTCCATTCCTAATCTATTAAGTAATCCATCATCACTATCTAACATATCCATGAATTTCATAAACGTAGCGACTAAATGTTTACAGCAATAGCCTTTTTTCTTAATAGAGTGTTTCTCAAAATCAGCACAAGTACAACTAGTATATGCCACATCAAAGTCACTTTTATAAATATCTATTTTGCATGAATATTGATTAAATAGCTCTTCAGAAATAACAGATGATATAATCTGTAGTTTTTCTTCAGTTGATTCAAAATCCACATCAGTTACCAAATCATTATTAAAAACTCTTCTACCTAGAGTTTCTTTATTACCATAAGTACTATTCCTAAAGCCTTCTAATATTTTTTGCTTTATCAACTCAATCACCAACTCTTATTGTCATTACATATTATTATACTATATGGAACATATATTTGTAAGACCAACACTTTTTTAGTATATCCATATAGTTAACTTTTATACCTTGCTATAAATTTAATATAATTTGCTATAAATTTAATATAATTTGCTATAGAATAAAATAATACTTATGGTCTTTTCCATCAGTGTGTTGATGACATTTTCTAATTAATCAATAAACATAATAATATTTAATGAATCTATTACTATACGTCAACATATTCCTGGAAAAGACCATAAGTATTTTTAAAAACAAAATCATCAAAGCCACTATTTAAGCCTTAGATTTTATTTAGCCATTATAACAGGTTCAAAAACTTGTTTTGTATTTGTCATGGCACTATTTTTCTTTTATACTAATTCACCTATAAGTGAGAATGGCTGAGCTCTAGTTATTTTAACATCAACTAAACTTCCGATTAAGTTATTATCTCCTGGGAAGTTAACCAATCTTCCACATCTAGTTCTTCCCATTAATTTAGTTTCATCATTTTTACTAGTACCTTCAACTAAAACTTCAACTGTTCTTCCTTCAAATTCCTTATTTAATTCTATAACATTTTTATTTACTTCCTCAACTAATCTATTGAATCTCTCATGCTTAACTTCTTCTGGAATTTGGTTAGGCATTTTATCTGCAGGTGTGTTATTTCTATTTGAATATATGAAAGTGAAGGCAGAATCATATCTAACTTCCTTAACCATATCTAATGTATCTTGGAAGTCCTCTTCAGTTTCTCCTGGGAATCCTACTATTATATCAGTAGTAATTGCACATCCTGGAATTTCTCTTTTAATCTTATTAACTAATTCTAAGTAAGCATCTCTATCATATTTTCTATTCATTTTATGTAATAAGTTAGTTGAACCACTTTGAACAGGTAAATGAATGTGTTCACATACCTTATCACATTCTTTTACTGCTTGAATAACTTCATCAGTTAAATCCTTAGGATGAGAACTCATAAATCTAATTCTCTCTAATCCCTCTATATTATTAACTCTTCTAAGAAGCTTTGCAAAATTCATATCATCTTCTAAGCCTTTACCATAAGAATTAACATTTTGTCCTAAAAGAGTTACTTCCTTATATCCTTTACTTACCAAATCCTTAATTTCATTTTCTATATCTTCTGGCTTTCTACTTCTTTCTCTACCTCTTACATAAGGAACTATACAATAAGTGCAGAAATTATCACAACCATACATAATAGTTACAAATGCCTTAACATCACTCTCACGTTCTACAGGCATTCCCTCTATTATTTCTGTTTCTTCATTAAAAATCTCTTTTATTTTAACGCCTTGAGTCTTAACTGCATTTAGATATTCTGGGAACTTATGTGCATTATGAGTTCCAAATATTATATCTACAAAAGGATATTTTTCTAATATTTTTTCTGGCATCCCTTTTTGTTGCATCATACAACCGCATATTCCTATTATTAAATCAGGATTATTTTTTTTCATTTTCTTTAATGCACCAACATTACCAAAAACCTTGTTCTCTGCGTTCTCTCTAACACAACATGTATTAAATAGTATAATAGAAGCTTGTTCTTTTATACTTGTCTTTTTATACCCTAATGACTTCAATATTCCTGATAGCTTTTCAGAATCTTCTTCATTCATCTGACATCCATAAGTGCAGATATGAAAATACTTTCCTTCCCCCATCTTAGGATCAAATTTTTTTATATCTTTGAATTTTATCGCCATTTCTCTTCCTCCTACTTTAACTACAACTATTATATATAAATCATTATCTTAAATCAATATAATTATTTTTGATGCCTTTTATAAAAATTATACTTTAAAGCCTAAAAAGATAAGCATTTCTAATTAAAAAATTTATAAACTTTTCTAAACATTAAAATAACAAGCTTAAAACATACATATAAAGTACATTTAAAACTTGTTATTTATTACCTATATTCTATGCCATACCCAATTGGATATCTTACCTACATCCTCAAACCCAGTTTCTTCATATAGTTTAGCTGCTAATTTATTATCATTTTCAACTCTGATATATACATCTTTAATACCATCTTTATTGGCTAAATTAAGTAATCTATTAAGTAAAAGCTTGCCATATCCAAATCCTCTATAACTTTTAATTATCCCAAGATTTACAATAAAATATTGTCCTCTATTAAATACAATCTGTCCATAACCAATTATTGCATTATTATATTTTATAAAAATACAATAATCTTGAATATAATATTCTTGACCTTCATCAAATTCTATATCACTTACTGTAAGAGGAACTCTATCCTTATTGCTAAAGACTTCATTTTGAATATAACACCGTATCTTTCTATCCGTAATTTTATCATAAACTTTATATGATATATTATAATCTTCATCATTTCTTAACATTTTATTGTTAATCTTCATAAGCCTTGTTGCTTTGAACAACTTCATATCCAATCTTTTTGCTAAATATATAATATATTCATTTTCATAACCTTCATAAATTAAAACATTACTTTTAAGCAAATTCATTGTTGTTGGATTAACTAATTCTAAATGTTCAGGAACAATGTATATATCATTTATCCTTTGAGATTTACCACCTATTGTATCTAACCATATGTATCCTATATAATCATCTTTATATTTTAACAATCTAATTGCTTTTTTTATAAAAAATCTATGAACAGACCCTCTATGCATGTAATATCTATAGAAGTCTTGTTGATATTTTATTACTTTTTTGGAATCTTGTAATAAAGAATCAAATATATCAGCGTTGTTATTATTTAACCTCTCTAAAACAACCATAAAATTTCTCCTATTAAAGTAAAAACTCCCCTACAATAAAATATATGGGAGTTTTTAATCTTTAATTACAAATATTAAACATCTTTGATGCTTAAGCTAATTCTCTTCTTTTCTTCATCAACTGAAAGAATTCTTGCTTTAACTTCTTCACCAATAGATAATACTTGTGATGGATGTTCTATTCTTTCTTCACTTATCTTTGAGATGTGAACTAATCCGTCTAATCCTGGTTCTAATTCTACAAATGCACCAAAATCATTTATTCTAACAACTGTTCCTAAAACAACTGAATCAACTGGATATTTTTCAGTAACATTTTCCCATGGTTCAGGAGTTAATTGTTTAATGCTTAATGATAATTTCTTAGCTTCTTTATCTAAATCTATTATCTTAACATCAATAACTTCGCCTTTCTTTAATACATCTTCAGCTTTAGCTACATGTTTCCATGATATTTGAGAAAGGTGGATAAGACCATCTACTCCATTAACTTCAGCAAAAGCACCAAATGAAGTAAATCTCTTAACTTCTGCTTTAACTACATCACCAACTTTGAATGAATCCCAAGCCTTTGCTTCTTTTTCAGCTGCATCTTTTTCTAGAATAACTCTTCTTGAAGCTATTATCTTTGAATTACGTCCTTTAACGAATTCTATTAATTTAACTTCCATTGTTGTATCCTTTAATGCAGCTTTGTCTTCTACATACTTAATGTCGATTTGTGATTGTGGTATAAATATTCTAGCACCTTTATAATATGCTACTAATCCTTTTTCTTTTACTTCTGATATTTTAACTTCAAAAACAGTTCCTTCATCAAATAACTTTTGTAATTCATCATATACTTTTTCTTTTTCAAAAACAGTTCTTGATAATACTACATAACCATCTTCATTAACTTTTCTTGATATTATTCTAGCTTGTAGAGTATCTCCTATGTTTAATGAATCAGCATATTCCTTTGGATCTCCTTGAAGAGTTAATTCCTTTAATGGAATTATACCATCTGCTTTATATCCTACTAATGAAATAACAACTCCATCTATAGTTTTTGAAAGGATTTCTCCTTGCACTTCATCTCCTGCTTTAAATTGTTTGTCGTATTCTGCCATTAAATCTAGTTGTTCTTGATTGCTTGAATTTTGTTCCATAATACTAATTACCTCCCTGATTATCCAATCTGGTGTTGATGCACCAGCTGTAATTCCAATTTTTTTGTTTTTACATTTATCTAAAAAGTCATTTGACAATTCACTTGCATTTTCTATATGAATAGTTTCACAATTACTACTAGAAATCTGATATAGCTTAGTTGTATTAGAACTATGCTTACCACCTATTACTATCATATAATCTACTTTTTCTGATAATTCTTTAGCACTGTTTTGTCTAACATCAGTAGCAGCACATATAGTGTTGAATTTCTCTATATTAAGATTATATGTAGATAATCTATTAAGTAATTTATCCCAATTTTCCTTTTTTTCTGTAGTTTGAGAAACTACACAAACTTTATAATTAGGAATGTCAGGAAGTTCATCTCCCTTTGTAATAATTGCTGTATTATTACACCATCCATTTATCCCAATAACTTCAGGATGATTCTTATCTCCAAGTATTATTATTTGATAACCATCATTATAATACTTTTCAACTTTTTTTTGAATATTAGATACATATGGGCAAGTAGCATTTTTTACTATTAACCCTTTGTCTTCTAATAATTTTAAAGTTTCTTTTGGTACACCATGAGATCTTATAACTATAACATCCCCTTCTGATAAATTAGATATTTCGTCTAATTCAACAGAATATATATTATTGTCTTGAAGATATGATACCACATCATTATTATGAATTAATGGTCCTAATGTGTAAATCCTCTTGCAGTACTCATTTTGAATCTTTAAGGCTGCATCAACAGCTCTCTTGACCCCAAAACAAAACCCTGCTTCTTTTGCTAACTTAACATCTGACATAAGCAAATTTGTCTCCTACTTAATAGTTTTAACTAAATTAATTATTTTTTCTGTCACTTCTGAAATGCTTAAACCTGTAGTATCTATCTCGATTGCATCTTCAGCTTTTCTTAAAGGGTCAACTGCTCTATGACTATCTTTATAATCTCTATCGATTATATCTTTTAATATTTTATCATAAGAACACTCTATATTTCTATCCCTTAATTCTTTATATCGTCTAGTTGCTCTCTCTTCTGGAGTAGCATTTAAAAATATTTTGCATGGTGAATCTTTAAGTACTACCGTACCTATATCTCTTCCATCCATAATTACATTGTACTTTTGTGACATTTTCCTCTGAAGTACTACTAGTTTTTCTCTTACTTCTTTTATAGAAGCATAACTAGATACTATCTCACTAATGTCAGGCATAGTTATTTTATCTTGGATATTTTCATCATTTAGATACAAATCATCATTTATAAATTTCATATCCATATTATCAATCATATTGCAGATCTTATCTATATCTTTTTCTGCTGATAGATTGTTTTCCTTTGACTTAAGTGCAACTGCTCTATACATTGCTCCTGTATTAATGTACATTAAGTCATATTCCTTCGCTACTAATTTAGCTATTGTACTTTTACCTGCACCTGCAGGTCCATCAATCGCTACTGATAATCTCACAGTTATAATTCCGCCTTCCTTTTGAGAATTCCTACAATCTCCATTATATATTCTTTTGTTTCTATAAACAAGTTAAATATTATTTCCTGCCAAAAAACCTGTAGACAATGCAATTTGTACATTATATCCACCAGTAAATGCATCTACATCTATTACTTCACCAGCAAAGGATAAATTATCTATAATTTTTGATTTCATAGTAGAAGCATCAATTTCTTTTGTATCAACTCCACCTTGTGTTACAATTGCTTCTTTTAGGTCTCTTAAGCCCTTAATATTAAATGTCAAATTTTTTATTAAATGTACTAGTTTTTTTCTTTCTTCTTTTGTAATTTCGTTAACTTTCTTGTTTTCATCTATACCAGATAACATAATTATTATAGGAATTAACTTCTTAGGTAATAAATCATCTAATGAGTTTTTAAAATTCTTATTTATGTACTTTTGAAAATCTTTCTGCACCCTTTTATCTAATTCATGTTCTTCAAGTGCTATCTTTAAATCTATAGTTAATGTATATTTTCCATTTCCAATAAATCTACTACCACTTAATATTAAAGGTCCAGAAACTCCAAAATGCGTAAATAACATTTCACCAGTATTTTTATATAATGTTTTTTTGCCTTCTTTTATGTATACTGTAACATTCTTAAGAGATAATCCCATAAGTTCTTTTATATAATCTTCTTCAAGTTCAATAGGTACTAGTGAAGGTTTTAATTTTATGATATTATGTCCACACTTATTAGCAAATTTTTGTCCATCCCCTCTAGAACCAGTAAGTGGATAAGATGCTCCACCTGTTGCAATTATAAAATAATCTCCAGTTATAACTTTAGAGTTTTCTAAGGTTACAGATTGTATTTTCTTGTCAGTAACATTAATATCTTTAACTCTACTATTAAGTAGTATTTTTACATTAGCCCTTTTAAGTGCATTATCTAAACCTTTTATAATATCCGAAGATTTATCTGATTCTGGGAAAACTCTATCTCCTCTTTCTACTTTTAACTTAATGTGCTCTTTTTCAAAAAAGTTCATAGTATCTTCATTAGTAAATGTATACAAAGCACTATATAAAAAATGTGGATTTCCTGGAATATAATCAAAAAATTCCGAAATATCCTTTGCATTAGTTACATTGCATCTTCCTTTTCCTGTAATAAATAATTTTTTTCCAATCTTATCATTACCATCTATAAGAATAACTTCATGTTTTTTACTTGCTTCAATAGCCGCCATCATTCCTGCAGGACCGGCTCCTATTATAATGACTTTACTCAAAATTATTTTTTCCTCCTTAAATTTGGCTTTTATTAACATGCTAAAAATAGCATGTTAAAGCCACTTCTGTTCTATTCTACTACAGCTAACTTTATAATGAAAGAACAAATCTTTAATTTTGTGTTCTATATAATTTCCTATAGAGGAAGAAATAAGTTCTAGTATTATTTTTTCTTAAACTTATGTACCAATAACAATCCAACCCCTAATGCTGTAACTCCTGCTACAATAGCACTTACTTTAGCAACATTTAGATAATTTCTTTCTGAATCAGTTACTAGCACATCACATTCTTCATCTAATTTTCTCCTTTGTTTTTTCTCATATTTATCTATTTTTCTAGCTACATAATATGCAGTTAAAAATCTTTCCTTTGAAAAATTATCTTGAAGTTCATCTACTAATTCATTTAAATAATCTCTATCCCATTCTTTTGGATCTGAAGATAATTTCATGTTATTATGTTCATCAAACACTCCACATTCCTCAGCTAAATCCATTGCATCTCTATATACTTCATAAGGATAATCCTTGCATATAAGTTCATTTACCAATATTCTTCTAGCTTTTGCTATATCATTTTCACTAATTGCAGTTTTTAAATTGTCTATCATATTAATCACCTCTTATTTCCATTAAATATATTGTATCATCTTTTTATATTCTAATACACCAAATTTGATATAATTTAGAAATTTTTAATTTTTCCTTTTTGTTCTATATGATATAATATCTATTTATTAGGGGGTCTTAAACATGAAAATAACATCTATAATAGATAATATATCTAATAACAAATCCATTAAATCCGAGCATGGATTATCTCTTTTGATTGAATTAAACAAGAAAAAAATATTATTTGATACAGGTGCATCAGATCTTTTATTAGATAATGCTAGAAAATTAAATATTGATTTAAGTGATATTGATATATTAATAATATCTCATGGACATTATGATCATATGGGAGGTATTCGTAGCTTCTTTAGTATAAATAATAAAGCTAAAGTTTATATAAAAAGACAAGCCTGTCAAAAATATTATATAAAAAAGCAATTTTTTTATAAGTATGTAAGTGGTGATTTATCAATATTTGAAGAATTTAAAGATAGGTTTATATACATAGATAATAATACTGAAATTATAGATAATGTATATATACTGACCAAAATATCAGAGATAGATAACTGTGATTATATAAAAAATAGTATGTATAAACTAAACAGCCTTACATTAGTTAAAGACCCATTAGATCATGAATTATTGCTAGTCATAAAACATAATAATGATTTAACTGTTATAACTGGATGTAGTCATAATGGAATAATAAATATGGTTAATGAAGTTAAATTATATTTCCCAAATCAGAGAATTAAAAATTTAATTGGAGGTTTTCATCTAAAAGGTTTAAACAAATCTAATGAAAAAAATATAATTAACCATTTAACTACTAAATTAAAAAAATATAATATAGAAAAGATTTATACATGCCATTGTACAAGTTATAAATATTATCTCAAGTTAAAAGATATCTTAAATAATCAAATAGAATACCTTGGTATTTCTGATGTTGTAATATCTGATTAGCAATATATTGATAGTTAAAATTATAATAGCATTAAGTCTATTTAAATTTTTGAAGTTAGAAATTGAGCAAATATTTTATATGTCTATTTTTAATATTAAGTTATCCACCCAAAAATCGTAATTGTGCCTTGACATACTAAAGAGACCTTGTTGTATACTTAGAAGAATCTACATTAATTACTTCATTAGTTGAATCACCTATCTCTACAAAGTAATTAATAAACTTATTATCAAGTAACTACTTTATTCTTAGTTATTTATACACCATTAGATAATTTTATATTTTACTGCTTTTTTTACTTTATTAAAATATATTGAAACCTTATTCATAATAACCTTTCTCAAATACAATTACTCCTTCTGCTTTTTCTAATGGTTCATCTAATGCATATGGTGCATATATACCGACTCCATATTTATACGACGTCAAACCAGTTTCCTCAATTACTACATTTTCATCAATCTTAAGGAAATATTTTTCAATATCTTTATTTAATAATTCGCCTGTGTACTTTTCCATTTGTTCTATTGCATCATCATATTTGTAATTAAATTTTGAACGTACATCATCTTTTATTTTTCATCATCCCGAATATTATATTAACTAATCCTCTCGTTATACATATCAAGGCTTGACACTTCATGAATTCGAAGTCCTTGTGAATATGTAAGTTTAACCATATTAGAATATCTAAATTCTTTGTTATTTACAGCATATTCAATAAATTTTTTAACTTTATCTTCGCTTATACTCATTATACGTTAGTTCTCTATCTTTTTCTACTTCTCAGATATAGAGTTTTGCTTATACTCAGCAATCATATTATCTAGCTCCATTTTTATAATATGAAAATTCCACAATTAATATCAAATTATTGATTTAAGTAAAATAATATTATTATAATGGAAAATCCAATGTTATTTGATAATATTAATCAAACCAAATGACATTGGATTTTTTACATATTATATTATTTACTTAAACATATAATTTTGATATTAATTATTATAAAATATAAGTTATCTAACAATAATACATTAATTTTTTATACTTTTAAATACCTTTCTATCTTTTTAGCATAATTTTCTGTACGTTTATCTATTCCAGTTACCTTAAATATCTCTCCTTTATTATTTGCAGTTTCTAACATTGCAAATTCTGATGGAAGTAAAAAACCTTTATTAATATTCATACTGCTTATTAACTGCTTTGCTAATATATCACTTCCACTATATCCAGACACTATAATAGAAAATAAAAATTTATTGCAAAAGCTTGTTTTTCTATATAATGAAGTTAATCTATTAATAAAAGCTTGAAGATTAGCACTAAGTGCATCATTATAATTAGGACACACCAGCACTATTCCATCACACCATTCTACTGCAGGATACACTTCATCAACAATTACTCCACCATAAAAGCAACTACCTTCTTCACTAAAATGCATACATGTCTCAAATGGGCATCCTATACAATCATATACTTCACCATTTCTTATGTTAATTTCTCTAATATCAATATCTTCTAATTTATCCTTAACCATCTTCCACAAACTGTAAGTGTTAGAGGTATCGCTATTGCTTGCATGTACACATAATAATTTAGGACGTTCTTTTTTTAATTTTTTTATATTTAGCTTTAATAATCTATCTATCATAGCTTTACTTTGGTATTTATATGTTTCAAATAGCTCCTTATTATAGTTTTGAGCAAGAGTTGTAAAATTATATAATTTCTTAGTTCCCTCTATAAGACTTTTCCCTGGGACAATCGCCCCTGCTTTATTAAGAGTAAATATTATATCTTGTCCTATAGCTTTAGTATACAAATCATCCATTTCATCTACTATAACTCCACATATAGAATTATCTAACAGCTTATCTTTTTCACGAAGTATACGAAGTATCTTAAACAATGTAATATTTATTCCTGTACTCCCTAAATTAACAGCAAATATTATTTTATTATTTTTTAAAATTTCTATTTTATCTAGTAAATCAGTATCACTTTCTATCAGGGTATATTCTATTCCTAATAATGAATAATTTAGCACTTCATTTAATCTATTAGACTCTCTAAATTCATTGTCTTTAGGTTTAATTACTATCATATAATTCCTTCTATATTCTTATAAGCTTCTTCTATTCTATCAAATAAATCTTTTGGTAGTTTTAAATTTTCCCATTCTATACCCCTTGGTGTTGTTCTGTTTTTAGCTCCAAAATATATACCATTTAAGTAATTAGAACTATAGTGATATTGTCCTTTAATTGTTTGTAGTATCCCAAAAGTAGCAGAAGATATTGCAGGTGCAATATATGGCTTATATCCTAATTCTCTTACTTTAAAATTAGCTTCTACTGTTAAATTAGTTAATTCCTTAGATATAATATCATTATAATTTTCAATACTATCTGCAACTACTAAATCTTCTCCATGAGATCCAAACACTCTACCTCCATTTAAGAATTTAGAGAATTTTTTATATTTTTGTGCATAATAAGCAGCTCTTGCATTCATTACACCTAAACCATATCCTTGAATCTGATCAGGATTTAAATTTCCCTTTAATAAAGCAGCTTTACATAATGGTTCAATTGGATCTGAAACTACTGCAAACAATCCCTTAAATCCACATTCAGAAGCCATTGCAGCATAAGCTTCTACTAAATCTTTGTTAGCTGCAAATTGTGCCATTCTTACATCTTTAATTCCACAACCAACTTTTGGAACCCCTTTTGTTGCACAAAATACAAATATATCACAATCAAATAAATGTTCTATAGATATAGCTTCTACTTGTGGCATACAATTATAATCCCAAGGATATTGAACTTGATTCATCTCAATCTCATATCTACTGCTTAATTTATCATTTTGATCATATATTCCTATTTTAGATATTACATCTCCACCTAATAGTCTTAAGCCTAATAAAACAGATGCTCCAACATCTCCTAACGCTAATATATTAACCTTTTTCTTATTTCCATCAAATAACCATGATGGCTTCTTTATTTTTTTGTATCCTACATAATTATCATTTTCACATTTTAAATCTAAAATACTATACATTGTTCTTCCCCCTAATCAAATAAATTTACCATACGATTCATTTTCTCTATATCGTTTTGTATATATACCGATGGTAATTCCGACATATCATAGTTAATAGAAACCCCAAGATCAGGATAATTAGGTTCTATAATAACTTCTGATAGTCTTCGTAATGTTAATTTTCTTTCCATTTCTTTTTGATATTCTTGTTCTAACACTTTAAATATATCTTTTGTATTATTTAAGCATGCATATGACAAATCAAATATTGATTGCCACGAGATATCTTCCAAAAATCTAGGAACCACATAAGGCATAATAAGATTAATTACTGGAAGCATTCCTGTAGGAGTTTTTGTATTATGCTCTACATAATCTCCTCCTATAAAAGGGTACATAGTTGATTCTGTAAACCAAGCTCTTAAATTAGGTATATAATATACACTTTCTACAGTACCAGCTAAAGAATCCATAAGTTCCTGCCCTTGACCTGATAATATTCCAACAATAACCTTATTAACATTTACTTTTTCTTGTTCTAGAAGAGGATATAACCTCTTCATTCTATCTCCTTTGTGCAAAATGTCATCTGCTAAAATAATAGGTCTATTAAACGACTTTATTGTTTTTATTTGGTTTGATAATGTGGAATATTTAGGATATTCCTCTATGTGAGAATTTGAGGCATCAGAAGAATATACTTTTTCTGTATATATTGCCTTTGTAACTGTATTAGGAACAAGAGTTTCTCTAAGTATTTTATCAAAAGGAACACACATTTTTTCTCCTAATACTCGTTTTTTTCTAGGTTTACTTGGCACATTATTTTCTTTTGTAACTAATTCAACAATCCTACTATTCATATAGGAAGCATTATATGATATAACAAGAGAACCTTTGTATAATTTAGTCATAGCCCTTTGCAATTTTTTATGAGCTTTGTTTAAGGCCTTTATTATATTTTTGTTCTTATTAAATGGTGCTTTTATATATGTGTCTATGTTCTGGATTATTGCAATAGGATATCTCATATCTACCGTAAAACAATCTATGCTATCATCTTCTGTTTCTATTTCTAAAAATCCTTGATTATATAATAGTTCCTTTATATCACCTTCAGTTTTTCTATCATTATTTTTGAAGCTGCATACAGCATATGTTATTTCTTCTTTTAAGCAATAACTTAATGCTTCAGTTAATAACAATTGTTTATAATCATAACTAGCAGAGCTTTCTAATAAAGCAATGAAATCTATCAATATAACCTTGCCATATGCATTATTCCTAAGATAGTTTATAATCTTCTTATCTGTAAATTCCTTATGAAAATTAGAAATACTTATTTCATGTAATGCCATGAATGAAAGTATTCTATTATTTTCCTTAAGTATAATTATCTTTTGATTTCTATTTAATGTATTAAATTTTCCATTGATTTTATATTTATCTTTATCTAATAATTCTTCTATTAGCAATATACTATCTTCATTAATACTCTTTAATATTTCAAAAGATAACGTAGGTTGTTCTAACATTTGTTTATATTGTGGTTCTCTAAGATATAGATTATTATCATATATGTATCTCTCCGCTATAGGATCTAATAACTGAGATATACTTCTATTATTATCAATGTTATCACGTATTCTAGAAGAACTAACCTCTTCTATTTCTCTTTCAAGTTCTAGTTTAATGACTTTTCCTAACAATCTAGAAGAATCACAATCATCTCTTCCACGTCTAAAAATTATATGATTAAAATTATGAATAGAATCCTTAACTGGTTTTATTGTATAAGCAGATGCATTCTTTATTACATCACTGCCTACAACTATATACACCTCCTTATCCTTAAATATTCTTCTTAATTTTCTTAAATCCTCTATATTAGCTATATTTATAGGTATATCATCTGGAAATAAATAAGCATTTCCTTCGCTAGATATAGACATATTAACTATATCTCTTCTTATTATCTTAGGTTGAGTTTTCTTAGACCATGAGAATTCATCAAGTGCTAAGTATACTTCAAATCCTAATTCAGACACTTCATGAACTATCCCTTTATGACCTAACGAAAATGGATCAAAAGTTCCAGGGAAAAACGCTATTTTCTTCTTTTCTTCTCTATCAAATCTTCCAATTTTAGCCCTATAAGATGATATAAACCTATAAATATTATTTAATGCTGCAGCCCTATTAAAAAATGATAATTCGTCTTTTGATGTGCAATCTAATATCGTTAATATTTTTTTGTATATAAGTTTAAAAACATTATATTTAGATTCAATGGAAATATCCTTAGCTCCAAATATATCATTTCCTATTATATTGAAGGATTCTAAACTTATTTCATTATGATAGTGTGCAAGCCCTCGCATAATTAATCCTAATATATAATTAAGTCGCCTTCTATTAGCATCATTTGATTCTTTAAACTTATGGGCATATTGATAATAATATTTTATTATTGTCCCTAATGTGTTCAAGGTTACCATTACTATATTGTCATTATTCCCCTCTATCAATTTAGTGTAATTATCATATATAATTTCATCTAGTTCATTAGGAGGAAGAAATAATGCAAGTCTACCTAAATACTTAGGCAAATATTTAGCATACTGATATTCTTCTGATTCTAAACCTTTTGTAAGTTCTATAACTATCTCATTTCTTTCATCATAAGATAGAAGAGGCATAACACTTATAAGCAATTCTCCAACTTTCTCACGAATAAATAATCTAGTACTAATTACAATAAGATTTGATAAGTGATTTGCAACTCTTAGAACATTTTTATTTTCATTATATTCTATATATTCCTTTAGTATATCTATATATATCTTTTTAATAACGCCTGATGTTGCCACTTTTAAATCTTCTAAAAATATCTTTGAAATTGTTTCTTCATTATAAAATACATGTTCTTCTAATTTATTATTACTTATTGGATCTAACAATTTAGATATTTTAAATATAAGATATCTAGAAGCTAATGAATCTATGTCCATAGATGAAATAAATTCACTATAGTATGGCATAATTAAATTTTTATCTATTCCATCTTCTAACATGCTTTTATATACTCTCAATATATCTAATTCAATTTCTTCCCCCATATAGGGAACTTTCTGTAAAAATTTAAGTACTTTTTTAATTCCACCTTCAGTAAAATAGCCAAAATCTAAATCTATAATAGTATCAATAAGCACAAATGTAATATCTTCATCATACTTATAAGAGTCAAAATATAATAGAAAAGTGTCTAAAAAATCATTTCTTGCTATGCCTTGAGCATTTAATAAAGTAGAATTAATCAATCGTTTAAGAGAATACCACAACCATCTTTTATGTTGTTTAGTAACCTTATAACTAGGATAAATAATTTTATTTAAATACTTCTTATATAAATTAATACTAGAATTATTCTTTATGCTTAAATCTACATCTCTAGGAAGTTCTTTTCTATATTTTTCATCATAACTTGCAATTATTTCTCCCATTAATCTTGATGCTTTTCTTCTAACATCACCTTCATTATGCATAAGAATTTCATACAAAAAATCTAGCGTCATCTCTTTTTGTTTCTGAGTCATATATGTGAAATATTCTTCTAATATATTTATATAAGCCCTTATATTCTTCCATTGTTTTTCGCTCTTGGCTGTTTCTAGGACATTACTTAAAGATGCATCATTATTCATCTTATTCATAACATATAAGTTATGCTCTATTGCCATGAATTTGAATTTATCTATAGCTTCATCAAAAGATAAAAGTGCATTGTCCTTAGACTCAACATTAATAATGTTATCATTAGATAAGTCTGTATTAACTCCAAGACTCTCTATATACTCTTCAAAGTCCTTAAGTTTACTGTATACTAGTTTATATCTATTAAGTTTTACTTCATCAACATTATCTAACTTGTTTAAAATAACATCAAAGGAATCCTTAAGAGAATAAAATTGAACTAATTCTCTATTATCTTCATCTCTAATACTCTTAACCCTAAAATCAGCATATATAAGTATTAAATTCTCTATAGATAAGTCTTCAAGTTCTAAGTCCCAAGTAGAATGATTAGCTGCAATATGTCCTATAATAGGCATCTTAAACCTTTTAGTAAATTCATCTGTATAATAATAATGTAGATAAGGTAATCTACCAAGTTCAAAATCTCTACACCCAAACTTGCCGATATCATGTGTTACTGCTGCTCCAGAAACTAATGCTAAATCTATAGGGACATTAACCTTATGTAGTCCATAAGCTATATGCATTGATACATAATGAACTCCCGCAATGTGCCCTAATGTATCAAAAGTAGTAATCTCTGATGATATTCTTAAAAATTCATATATATAATTCTTATCCCATATGCTAAGAAAATTGCTATATTCCTTCTTCACTAGTGAATTATCATATAAATTCTTCTCTAAAAAGTCAAAATGTAATACTTCTGAAAATTCCAAATACTCTCTCTCTAATTGTAAAATAGTATGAAATAATTGATAAAATATAAGTATAGCCCGCTCTAGTTCATCACTTGGTTCAAATGGAAAATTATAAGGGAATAAAAAACAACGTATATAATCATATGCATAACTAAGTAAATCTTCTGCTGAAATATCAGTAAATGTATTAAGATAATGTAAAATTATATCGCAAGCATCTCTAGCCTTAATCTTATGAGAAAAATCCAAACCTATAATTCCTTCTGTAAAATTCTCTTCTTTTATTATTTTAACCATTTCATTTTTTGTTATACTTATTTCTTTCAAGAAATATTTATCCGTCATATTCTTGATAAGCATATTATATACGTGTTTCTTCATATAACATCCCTCTTTTTTTCATCCATTATATCTAACTAACTATCTATATCCTATTTCCTAATTATCAGATTAGTTTAATCTTGCCACAAACTATACTATTCCTTCTTCTAACATAGCTTCTGAAACTTTAAGAAAACCAGCTATATTAGCTCCAACTATATAATTGCCAGGCATATTATATTTCTTTGCAGCACTATCTATATTAGTAAATATATTTTTCATAATAGTTTTTAACTTATCATCTACCTCTTCTTCAGTCCAAGATAACTTCATTGCATTTTGACTCATTTCAAGAGCTGAAACTGCAACTCCGCCAGCATTTACAGCTTTTGATGGTGCTATAATAACTCCATTATCCATAAGAATATTAACTGCGTCTATTGTTGTTGGCATATTAGCTACTTCAATAAGTATTTTACTAGTGCCTTCCTTTAATATTAATTCTGCATCTTCTTTTGTTATCTCATTTTGAGTTGCACAAGGCATGTACACATCTGCTTTAACATGTCCCCATGGTTTTTCACCTTTATAAAATTTTGCTCCAAACTTATCTGCGTAATCTTCTGCTCTATCTCTTAAAGAAGCTCTCATTTCTACTAAATAATCAACTTTTTCGCCAGATATTCCATCTTCATCATATATGTACCCATCAGGTCCTGATATAGATACAACTTTGGCACCTAATTGATCTAATTTCTTACATACACCCCAAGATACATTACCAAATCCTGATAGTGCAAATGTTGTACCTTTAATATCTTTTCCAATTGACTTAAATAATTCTTCTGTAAAATAAACTGCTCCATAACCAGTAGCTTCATTACGTCCTAAACTTCCACCATATACAATTCCTTTTCCTGATAATGCTCCATTTTTATATTGTCCAACAATTCTTTTATATTGTCCAAACATATAACCAATTTCTTTTGAACCACATCCAATATCTCCTGCAGGGCAATCTGTATCAGGACCAATATATCTATATAATTCTGTAATAAACGATTGACAAAATCTCATTATTTCAGCATCTGATTTTCCTTTTGGGTCAAAATCACTTCCACCTTTACCACCACCTATTGGTAATCCAGTTAAAGAATTTTTAAATGTTTGTTCGAATCCTAAAAATTTTATAATACTTTGATTTACTGTAGGATGTAGTCTCAAGCCACCTTTATATGGTCCTATTGCACTATTAAATTGAGCTCTAAAACCTCTGTTTATTTGAACCTTACCATTATCATCAACCCATGGTACTCTAAATGACACAATACGTTCTGGCTCAGTAATTCTCTCTAATATAGCTGCTTTTTCATACTTATCATCACTTTCAACCACTGGTCTAATTGATTCTAAGACCTCTGTAACAGCTTGTATAAATTCAGGTTCACAACTATTCTTTTTAGTAACTTTTTCAATAACTTCATCTACATAACTCATTTTTATTGCCTCCAATTTATTAAAACATCTTATTTATCTTTATAGTATAATTTTGTATATGTTAGCTAACTAAAATTTACTTGTTTGTTGTTTACAAGATGAACTATATCACTCCAAATCTTCCAAGTAAATACTTTAAGCTAAGCAACGTATTTTTAATATATTTTAGAGGGGTTTACTTAATTTTATTAAGTGAAGTAACCAATAACTTATTTTTCTTATCTAGAAACAAAATCAATTAAATGACTATAAAACCTAAATTTTTGAATAATATAATTTCCTATAACCAAAAAAAACAATTATACTTATAAAATTTTATCTATTTATACATATAAGATACCTAGATAAAAATATATAATAAGTATAATTGCTCATAAGTTTTACTTAATATTTTAAATCTTTTATTTAATTAATGACAAGAGGTTTTATCTCCACATGAATGTTCTCCATGATGATGTGAACATACTGTATTAGGATTATATGAAAGTTTATCTTCTAAAAGTGCTTTTACAGCTTCATCAGAATTACCAACTACCCCAGGATATAATTCAATATTCTTCTCAGCTAATGCATTTCTAGCTCCCATACCTATTCCTCCACAAATAAGTACATCTACTGAATTATCCTTTAAAAATCCTGCTAAAGCTCCATGTCCATTTCCATTGGTATTAATTATTTTTTCTTCTGTTATTTTTCCATCTTCAACACTATATATCTTAAAATTTTCACAATGTCCAAAATGTTGAAATACTTCTCCATCCTTATAAGTAACTGCAATAATCATTTTTTTCATCCTCCATTCTTTGTTCATTCTGCCAAGGCATCTATTGCCTGATGTTAATCTCATTTTGCAACAATCTAGATTACCTTCACATAATATATAATTTCCCCCTTCAATCTTTAGTCCTTTACCATTCACTATGCAATCAGATAACTTCTTCCTTGCCTCTGAATAGATTAACTGAATACTAGTTCGTACTAAATTCATATTCTTAGCACATTCTTCTTGAGTCATCCCCTCATAATCAATTAATCTAATGCATTCATATTCATCTATATGCATAATAACTATATTATCTTCTTTTGGAGCATTTTTCGGTAAGAATATATTACATTTTGGTAATTCGCAAATTCTACGTCTTTTACAAGGTCTTGGCATATTGACTTTCCTTTCATAAATAATCAGATTATCTATTTAAGTGAACTACACACGCAGCTAAAGCTTCGGTGCTTCTTATTTAAATAAACTCTATATCTATATATACTCTTATTATTGACATATGTCAATAACTCCGACTTATTTTTCTATTTTATCACAATTCTTTTTTACCTTATTAATCAAAATACTATTACATTACACTTATATATCGTTTACATGATCTTTTCACAAATTCACCTTTGATAAAATTTCTTATATAAAGCAAAAAATTAAGCTAGCTAAATGTTGTAAACTATCTAAAGTTAAAAAGTACAACATCTATAATGCTAACTTAATTTTTTATAATAATAAATGCTAAAATTTGTTATAAACTTTTTGCAGAAAAATATTATTTTTTATTTGATTTCTTTTTTTTAATCATCAGATACATTTCTATTGTTATAAGAATATACATTATATTCTTGCCATATCTCTTCTAAACTATTAAAAGTTTTAGATATGTTTTCTTTTTCTCGCATTCCAACTGCAATAATAAGTGCATTTACAACTGAAAGCGGTGCAACAAGTGAATCAACAAAAGAAGCCATATTACTTTGAGCAATTAATGTATAATCTGCTTTTGTTGCAAGTGGTGACAATAAGCTATCTGTAATTGCTACCACATCAGCTCCTCTTCCTTTTGCAAAATCTAGTGCATCTATTGTTTTAGCAGCATATCTAGGAAAACCTATACCTATTACTAAATCTCCTTCTTGCACATTAATCATCTGTTCAAATATATCTGATATTCCATAACTAACCATACGAACATTTTGTAAGATTACATTTAAATAAAAGCCAAGAAATTCTGCAATTGCAGTAGAACTTCTTAATCCAATTATGTATATTTTATTTGCTTTAAATATAGAATTAAGTACCTGTTCAAATGTTTGATTATTTATTTTCTCAAGAGTTGCTCTGATATTTTCCATATCAGCTTTTAATACTCCTCTTAATGCATCACCATCAGAAACATAATCGTTAGATAATTCTAATCTCTGAACAGTAGTTAATTTATTCTTAATTAATTCTTGTAATGCTTTCTGAAGTTTAGGATATCCTGAAAAATTTAATTCATTAGCAAATCTAACTACTGTAGATTCAGAAACACCTACTGCATTACCAAGTTTTGCAGCCGTCATAAAAGCAGCTTTATCATAATTTTTCAATATATATTCAGCTATTAACTTTTGTCCTTTACTAAGTCTAGGAAACTTAACTTGAATAAGCCTCATTAAGTCTTTTCCTTGTTCATTATCTTCCTTATTCATAGATATCAATCCCATCACTCTCTTTTACAATTTATCCTTTGTTATTCTAGCATACGATGAAAAATTATGCAATAAATAATTCGTTACAATAGTAAAATAAGAACAAAAACTTATATTTTTTATATTTTTTTGCAAGATAAAATAGTATTACATTCAATTATTTAAAAAATCTATATTATAATTTTTTTAGATATGCTAACTCCTGTTCTGTTAAATTTCTATATTCACCTTTATTTAAATATCCTAATTTTATCTCACCTATTGAAATTCTTTTTAAAGATAAAACATCATGATTTAACGCACTACACATTCTTCTAATTTGCCTATTTTTGCCTTCATGAATTGTTATTTCAACTAACGAAGTAGTCTCTTTTTCAGAAATTATCTTAACTTCTGCTGGAGCTGTAGTATAATCTCCTATATTTATACCACTTTTAAATTTTTTTAAATCATTCTCAGAAAAACTCCCTTTAATATTTACTAAATATTTCTTATCAATCTTAACTCTAGGATGAATAATCTTATTATATATATCCCCGTCATTAGTCAACAATAATAATCCTGAACTGTCATAGTCTAATCTACCTATTGGATATATTCTTTCTTTTACTTTAACTATATCTAGAACTGTTTTTCTATCTTTTTCATCTTTTACAGATGTAATATACCCCTCTGGCTTATTTAACATTATATATACCTTTTTCTCTTCAGGCTTAATGATTTTTCCATTATACTTAACTATATCTTTTTCTAAATTAACTTTTGTACCCAATTCTGTTATAAGAATATCATTTACCTGTACTTTACCTTGTAATATCAATTCCTCACATTTTCTTCTAGATGCTACACCACAAGATGCCATGTATTTTTGTAATCTTTCTTCCATAATTAAAATATTATATCCTTTCACAAAATCTAATTTATGTTTTTTCCTTATCAATAAATTAATATATATTATAATATTAATTTATTAACCCCATTAAAACAAGTTTTAAGACAAAAAAGATTAAGGTCGAAACTAACAGTCTCTTCCTTAATCTTAAAAATTTTATTTAATATCTTAGAAAAACCAAGGTCCGCCAAAACCACCGAAGCCACCCCAGCCGAAGCCGCCCCAGCCAAATAACAATAATAATATTACTGGGAAGAACCATCCTCCACCTGCAAAACCATTATTCATATTTTGACAGCAACAACAATTATTTTGACAGCAATTATTAGAACATCCACAATTATTTCTTCTACAACAACATCTTGACATAGTATATCAACTCCTATTCTTTTGATTAATATATACTATTCTATGAAGTTGATTTTTGTTCTGTTAATTCACATAAGAATCTATTTTTTTTACAATACTTTTTCTTAACACATTACTTATTCCAAATGAAATAATTACAAATACTAATTTAACTATCCTACTACTTATGCTATATTCTTTTATTTGAATTATAACAGCCAAAATCTGTATAATCATTGAAAATAATATTAATTGAACACTTACTAATTCAACGATTCTAAAATTAAAAATATTATTTATATTATTAACTTTAATTTTATCACTTATCATATATATTAGGACACTTAATATTATAATTGCCAATATAGATATTGCTGTTCCCAATATTAATATTTTACTATATGAAAAATATGAATTATTAACTAACTCATTATTATCACCAATAAAATATATAAACATACATTTTGCATACTTATATCCAGTATTAACAACATATCTAATTATTTTATCGCTTAACAACACTTCCAATAACACTAAAACAACCTCTATCATTGTTATAGGAAGTATCACCATAGCTAGTATAGATACAATTGTGTTGGAAAATAGCAAGTCCATAAATGCTAAATATAATGAAAATAATATACCTGCTATAAGTAACCTTAATATACCTACAAACGAGTATTTACAATAATCAGGAATATACTCAACTTGAATTTTATATTTATAGGATAAACATACTATGACGTATATATATATAGCCACAAAAAACAAAACTAATAAAATAAGTGTCAAAACTTCATTTTTCTTTATTTCCCTTTTAGTAAATGGTCCTGACATAAAAAATGACATAGACTCTCTCTTATTTATTCCTTTCATAAATATAAAAATTAATGTAATGAAAGATATCATTAAAAACATACAAAATCCACTAGAAGTAGAATATTCAATATATTCATTTAAGTTCACAACAGAATATATAGAGTCCTGTATATTAGAATTTATAGAAAAATATGCTACAATCCCAAATAAAATGCCTAGAGCTATAGTTTGTACTTTTATAGAATGTATATTTTGAAACATTAGGGATCTATTAAATAACTTCTTCATCATTCTCTCCTACTCTCGAAATATAGTAATCTTCTAGAGATAATTCAATTTCTTCAATAAATAATGGCTTTAGTTCATTTAATTTATCAATAAACTGTGGGCAATATTGATCAGTTATAATTGTAAATACTCTCCCAACCTTGCTAATTGAATATATCCCCTTAAAGTTTAAATCTTCTTCATATACAGGTTCATCAAATGCAACTTGAATTTTTTTGATTTTATTTTGTATCTCTTGTAAAGAATTGTGACATTTAACTCTTCCGTCTGATATTATTATTACTTCAGTACATATTTTTTCAAGGTCTCCCAAGTGATGCGAACTAATAATTATACCTTTATTTTTAGCTTCTTCTTTTATGATCTGCAATAAATTCCTCTTAAGCAGTGGATCTAAACCTGAAGTAGGTTCATCTAAAACAATATATTCTGAATCTATTGAAAATGCCATAAGAAGAGATACTCTCATCTTCATACCCTTTGATAACTGACTTATTTTCTTTGAGGTAGGAATCTTAAACACCTCATTAAGTTTATTAAACTTATCAATATCAAAGTTATCATAAGCATATTTATAATATTTCATTATGTCATTTATTGTAAAATTATGATAATAACCATTTTCATCTGAAACATATGCTATTTTTAGTTTTGATGTTGGGTTATTATAAACAGGTTGTCCATCTAGTGTAACAGTACCTGTTTCTACTTCATATATTCCGACAATTGTTTTTATTAAAGTCGTTTTTCCTACTCCATTAGGGCCTACAAGTCCAACGACTTCTCCTTTATGTAATGATATAGAAACATTATCTACTATCTTATTTTTATCTAACATTACTGATACATTCTCTACTTTTAACATATTATTATATATCTCCCCCAATCTGTATTAATATTCTCCATTGCCTTCAGCATATTCATCATCATCTATACTAAAAAATTCATAATAATCCATAACATAGCCTTCACCTTCATCTATAAAAACAATGCCAACTTCTATATTATCTTGAGAATTCAAAGTAGTAGAATAAAATTTAACCTTAACATCACTATAAGATTCTTTATATTTCTTTTTCATATTAACATAATGCTTATAAAATGATTGAATTCTTTCTCTAGTGTTATAATCTTTATCATAAGTAAGATGAATACTCTCTACATCAAAAACATCATTACATGCTCTTCTTCTCTTCGAAATACATTCTAAGTATTCTTTAGTACTGCATACATTACCCATATCATTTACCGATAACTGATTATTGTTAAATACATCAATAATCTGATCTGGAGATCCATAATGTATTTTCTTTTCATATATATCTTTTCTATTATAATTACATATAAACATAGTTATAACAAATATTACCCCTATCCATATAAAAGCCTTTGATTCCTTCAATAAACTCACCTACCAAATTGTACTACATAAATATAATACACTTTTAGCTTAAAATAATAAACTTAAATAATTCTTAAGTTATTAGATTATCAAATACACATATATAATCTAGTTTCTTTAATATATCTCTATATTGTGGTTTAATAAGTTCATTATCATACAATTCAACATATGGAATTCTCTCTATATCTACATTCAATATATCAATATAATTGTCTCCATATATATGATATAGCATGGCTGTAAGTTCAATCTCTATATTCTTATAATTCTCCATATCACCAAGAGAAATATTATATATATCCTTGTTTACCTTCTCTATTATTCCATAAATCATATATATATAATTAAGTTCCTTGAGAGAAAACTTATGGTTTAATGTTGCAATTGCATTAGAATAATTCTTATTAATAGGTAATAAAAATAAATATTTCTCTTTATGTTCACTAAGTCTAATAGTTCTAATACTCTGATATATAGCTGTAGATATATCTAATCGAATAATATTAGCATTATCACACAATTCCTTAAGTTTAAAGCTCTCTTCAAATCTTCTATTATCATCAGTAATAAGCTTCTCATGGTTTATCTGCTTATTATACATAGTCTTATTAATTATATAACTAAAAAAAGCACCTACTAATGAGCCTATAATAATAGATATAGCTGATATAATAGATGTTATTATAGGTATGGGCATAAAATTTCCTCCTTGTTACATGATATATTTTATTATGCCCACTTTTTTTATTATAATACCTTAATCATCCAATAAATGTGACTTACATTTATTAATGTATAGAAAATAAGAAGCATGGTTATTAATATATTACATATCTTTTTCTGCCTTTCATCTGCTTCTTTAAGACGTATATATAAATATATCAGTAGAAATAACACAATAAATACTTTTACAATTATGGTAATTAGCTTGTTAGGTATAATCATATTCATAATACCATTAGCTTCTATAAATTCTCCTGTATCTAACAACTTATAAGTAAATATTATATCTGTAACATTTAGAATATA
Source organism: Clostridium sp. MSJ-8 (assembly GCF_018918325.1). Taxonomy (GTDB): domain Bacteria; phylum Bacillota; class Clostridia; order Clostridiales; family Clostridiaceae; genus Clostridium. The sequence continues at coordinate 67,265 of NZ_JAHLQH010000029.1, forward strand.
TAAAACTATACATTTTACAAGCATTTTCTGCCCCCATTTTATTGATTAGTATATATATACTGAACATTATTTAAGAATATTTATTATAACTTTGTAAATTATTTATAATATTTTAAGTTTATTTTCAGAATAAACAGGTATATTAAATATGATAAAAACATTAAACATTAAACTTTTCCATTGAGAATAAATTGCTTTTTATGTATAATGATTAATATTATAATAGAGTTAAAGGAGATTTCTATGTTTGGATATGTTATTCCTTTAAAACCAGAATTAAAGATTCGTGAATATAATACTTTTCGAGGATATTATTGTGGAATCTGTCATGAAATCAAAAAAAATTATGGCAACATTCCAAGGTTATCATTAAATTATGATATGACTTTCTTGGCTATATTTTTAGATGGATTATGTGAAACTAAAATAGAAGCAATTAATAAGAGATGTATATCACATCCTATAAAGAAACCAGCAATTATATATAATAATCCTGCTATAACTTATGCAGCTAGTATGAATGTTTCTCTATCATACTATAAAATATTAGATGATGTTAATGATGATAATAACATAAAAAGCAAGTTTTTATTACATATTTTATCACCTTATAACAAGAAGTTTACAAAAGATATTCTCTATATTAATAAGATTATTGAAAAGGAACTCAAAAGGCTTTCAACACTTGAAAAGACAAAAAACTTTTCTTCCTTAGATGAAATATGTGATCCTTTTAGCACAATAGTAGGTAAAATTCTAGAACTATATCCTAATTCATTATATAATGATAGTATTGATAAGCGAGAACTCTTATACAAATTTGGATATACACTAGGAAAATGGATTTATCTAATTGATGCTTTAGATGACTTAGAAGAGGACATGAAAGAAGGTAAGTTTAATCCCGTTGAATTCTTATTCAATGAATCGAATTTCAACTATATTCAACTTAAAAATTCAATACAAGAACGTATTGAATTCAACATTTTAAATTGTGCATACAATTGTGTGGATATATTTAACAAACTTGAATTTAAAAAAAATAAAACTATAATTGAAAATATTCTATCATTAGGTATGATGGACAAATACTTAAAAGTTTTAAATAACATAAAAGAAAGCAAGAAAGGAAGTGCTTTTAATGAACCCATATGAAGTACTAGGCATAAAACCTGGCGCAAGTCAAGAAGAAATAAAAAGTGCATATAGAAAATTAGTAAAGCAATATCATCCAGATCAATATAGAGATAATCCACTTCAAGAATTAGCTGAAAAAAAATTAGCTGAAGTAAATGAAGCATATCAAATGTTAACTAATGGAAATGCCTCATCTAACTCAAATAACTATTCTTCTAATTCTTATAATAATACAAGTAATGGAACTGATGATTCAATGTTGCAACAAGCAAGAGCATATATATCAAGAGGTAATATTGCTGCTTGTGAGCAAATACTATCTAGAGTTGGTACTAGAACTGCAGAATACTACTATTTAACTGGTATGTGCCATTTACAAAGAGGTTGGTATGACTCTGCCCTTCAGAATATACGAACTGCATGCAATATGAATCCTAACAACATGGAATATAGACAAACATTAAACAAACTTCAAAATAGAACAAATAATTATAGCAATCCATATTATAAAACTACTAGTAACGCAGATGATGCTTGTAATTGTTGCTTAAATCTATGGTGTTTAGATTCTTTATGTGAATGTATGGGTGGAGATTTAATAGGTTGCTGTTAAAATAAAAAAAGAAAAGGTGATTATTATGAAAAGCAGCAAATTAGCAATTGGCGGAATAAGTGTTGCTCTAAGTTTAGTTATTTTATATTTAACAAATATAATTCCAATAAACACATTAGCTATATTAACTATAGTTTCTAGTATTATTCCTATTACAATAATAAAAACAGATATTAAAACTGCAATAATGGTTTATATTATAACAAGTATCTGTAGTTTTATGTTTTTACCAATAACATATTTAATTATGTATATAGCAATCTTTGGTATATATGGTATAATAAAATGCTTTATAGAAAGACTTCATAATACTTCTTTAGAAATATTATTGAAACTTGTTTTTTTTAATATAATTTTAGCTATAGTATATTTCGCATTACCAAGTGTATTAGGTAACATAAAGGTTTCTATATTGCTTATGTTCATTGGTGCTAATATTGCATTTTTAGTATATGACTATGCTCTTACTATAGTAATTACTTATTTCTTAGCCAAATTTAACAAATAGAACACATATAAATATATAAGGTCTTTTCCATAACCCTGTTGAAGTAATTTATTAGATAACATTACCATTATAACTTCAACACTTTCATGGAAAAGACCTTATAATATTTTTATAACAATGGTGAAAACACTCTAATTATTGATCTTAAAATCTTATTACTCCATTTCACCTTTTTGGTATCTTCTAAAGTAATGAATTTACTCTTCTCCATAGTTTCTATAAAATCCTTTTTAATGTCAGCTACTGTTTTTGTTTTATATAATAAGGTTCCGCATTCAAAATGTAAATATAAAGCCCTATAATCTAGATTAATTGTACCTACAGTTGCTATCTTATCATCTGCAACAAAATTCTTAGAATGTATAAAACCAGGTGTATATTCATATATCTTTACACCAGCTTCTATAAGTTGTGCATAATATGCTCTTGTTACTATATGTACATACCATTTATCTTCCTTATATGGAGTAATTATTCTAACATCAACACCACTTTTGGCTGCTAATATAAGTGATGTAATTAGTTCATTGCCTATTATCAAATAAGGAGTTGTTATATATACATATTTTTTAGCCTTGTTAATTATATTAAGATATACATTCTCTCCTATGGATTCTGGTGTAAGAGGATTAGCTCCATAAGGCATTACATAACCATCAGTCTTAAAAGCTCCTTCATAATGAATATGTGGCCTATATAAATTAATATTGTCTGCAGATTCGCCCCATATCTTCAAGAACATCAATGTGAAAGTCCATACAGCTTCTCCATTAAGCATAATCCCTGAATCCTTCCAATGACCAAACCTTTCTACTTCATTAATATATTCATCTGCTAAATTTATACCACCTGTAAACGCTGTGTGCCCATCTATAACCACAATCTTTCTATGGTCTCTGTTATTTACAACAGCCGAAATAATAGGAACTACTTTATTAAATATTTTAACTTTAATGTTATATGACTCTAATACCTTATCATAATGATTTGGTAATTTAGCTATACATCCAAAATCATCATAAATAACTCTTACTTCTACCCCTTCTTTAACTTTCTCCTTCAACACCTCGAGAACAGAATTCCACATCTTACCTTCTTCAATAATAAAATACTCTAGAAAAATATATTTCTTGGCCTTCTTAAGTTCTCTCATAAGAACTTCAAAGAAATCCTCTCCTGGAGAAAGATATTCTGTAGTTGTATTCTTATATACTGGATATCCATAATTCTTATATAGATAATTCACTTGTGCAATTATTGTACTTGTTTCATTCTCTAGCTCTTCTAAAACCTGTTCATCCTGAGAAAAACTACCTCTATATTCATTATCAATCTTATCCATATATTTCTTTATATGCTTTGCAACTTTATTACCACCTAGAATAATATAAAACAAACCACCAAACAATGGTAAAAAGGCCACTAGTATAATCCATGCTAATTTAAAGGATGGATTGTCTTTCCTACTTACAATATAAATAACTATTATAATACTAAAAACTTGAAAAAATGCATAGAAATAAACAAATGATTCGTTTAATTTAAGTATTCCTAAAACTAATATTAAAACTTGAATAAAAACTAAAACTACAGTAATAGCTAGTCTACTAAATAATACCTTTTTCAAAATCCCCCTCCTAACTAAATGTAAATGTTATATATCAAATATTTTCTTACTTCTATCTAGTGTATTAGTTAAAAATGATAAAATGACCCCATAATTTGTTATTGGAGTATTGTTCTCTTTACATAACTTAATCCTATTAATTATTGTCTTTCTATTAATCATACAGCCACCACAATGGATTATAAGTTTATACTTATTGGTATTCTCTGTAAAATCATACCCAATCTTATAATCATAATTAAGCTTTCCCCCTACAAAGTTATTAAGTAGCCTAGGAATCTTAACTCTTGCAATGTCTTCATGAGATACATTGTGTGTACAACTCTCAGCAAATAAAACATTATCTCCTTCTTTTAATGTTCTAACTGCTTCTACACCCCTTATAAATTCTTCTATGTCGCCTTTTTGTCTTGCAAATAGCATAGAAAAGCTAGTAAGCTTAATATTCTCTGGAACAATCTTATTAACCTTCTTAAAAGCTTGTGAGTCAGTAATCACTAAATCAACATTATTAAGATCTGTAAGGGCATCTTCTAGTTCAGTATCTCTAACTACATAACTCTTAATACCATTGTCTAAACAATCCCTTATACATTGAACTTGTGGTAATATAAGTCTTCCTTTAGGTGCTTCTGAATCAATAGGCACAACTAATATAACACTAGAGCCATAAGGAACCAAATCTTTAAGAAGTGACACCTCTTCTGAATCCTTCTCTACTATATTTATTATTTTTTCCTTTAGTGCTCCTATAGATAGTTTATCTTTACATGAAATAAATATACTATTAGGATAATTTTTTTTCAAATTTTCTATATCCTTTTGTGATATCATGTCTGTTTTATTTATAACATCAACATATGGTATATTATATTTTTTGAAATTATGTACAGTTTCTATAAACTTATCGTCATCTAAATCTAATATATCTCTTACATATATCGCAATATCTGCTCTTTTTAAATATTCATATGTTCTTCTTGTTCTAAGTTCACCAAGTTCAGTATCATCACATAATCCAGCAGTATCGATAAATACAACAGGTCCAACTGGTATCAATTCCATTGACTTTGATACTGCATCTGTAGTTGTACCTTTCTTATCTGAAACTAAGGAAATATCTTGCCCACATATTGCATTAATAAGAGAAGATTTACCAGAATTAGTTTTACCAAATATTATTATATGTTTTCTGCTTCCTTTTGGTGTAGCATTCATCTACAAATTCCTCCTTAGTTTTGTTTTTTTTGCCAAGCTATATTATCGCCTCTACTTATTTCTAGTTCAAATCCTGCATGATTAATTCTTTTTTCAATACAATTTCTGCACTCTGCTGCTTCATCACCTGTACATATCTTACCATCATACAATGAATATTTTTCTCTCACATAAGTAGGTGATAAATTTGGCATAACTACATTAGCTCCTGCTTTTAATCCAAGTTCTCTTCCAATTGGATTAATACTTCCAAGAGCTGTTGTTGCAGGAAGTAACACATCTGGTAACATAAGTCTAATAAGTGATAACATTATCAAAGTCTTTTCTAATGTACCTCCTATGCAATTTCTAAGAGGCGTATCTTTATGGGGTATAAACGGTCCTATACCAACCATTGCTGGTTCTAACTCTTTTAAAAAATATAAATCCTTTACTAAATCCTTAGTAGTTTGATTAGGTAAGCCTACCATAAACCCTGCTCCAACTTGATATCCTATTTCTTTTAAATTATATAAACATTTTCTTCTATTAGCATAATCAGAATTAGGATGTAAGCTTTTATATAAATCCTCTGATGCTGTTTCATGTCTTAAAAGATATCTGTCTGCCCCTGCATCAAACATCTTCTTATATGATTCATAGCTTCTCTCCCCAATGGATATTGTTACTGCACAATCTGAATATGTATTTTTTATTCTTCTTATTATATCTATCATAACTTCATCTGTATAATAAGAATCCTCTCCACCTTGAAGTACAAAAGTTCTATACCCTAAACTATACCCAAGCTTTACAGCTGACATAATCTCAAGTACTGATAACCTATATCTATCTGCATTAGAATTATCATGTCTTATTCCACAATAGTTGCAATTTCTAAAGCAATAATTAGTGAATTCAATTAAACCTCTAAAATATACCTTATTGCCATAATATTTTAGAGAAGTTTTATGTGCCATCTCTGTTAAATATTCTTTCTCTTGAAAATTAATATTATCTATTAAATATTCAAGCTCCTCTTCTGTTGCTTCATGGTAAGTATATAATTTTTTTATTATTTTATTTATATCCATACCGTTAAATTTTCCTCCTACTTAAGTTTTATTACTTCATTATAGCATAATAGGTAAATATTTTTTATATATTTTAATGAAGAACTTTTTATAAGGAGAGTATCTATATGTAAAAAATTTATCAAAAATAATTTAATACATCCATATATAACATAAAGGAGGGAAAACTGTTTCTATCTCATTTTAGATACAGTTATATATTATGAATAATGTTATTAAATTAAAACCAAGTAATAAATTCATATTTAAATACACAATAATAAGTATTCCTTTAATTATTGCACTTGCATTTATTAATCATTTTGCTTATGATTGGTTATTTAAAATTGAAATATTGAAAATAATTTTTCCTAGTAATGAAAGTGTATTTGAACATTTAAAACTATGTATCTATCCTACAATTATTTCTTATATAATTCTCGGTTATATAATTTCAAAAAAAGCTAGCATTAACATATCAAAACCTATAGTTTCTTTAACATTTTCAATAATCACAAATATATATATTGTTTTATCTCTATATTACATTGCTTCTTTTGGTCTTGATATTCATTCATTACTATTTGATATATCAACAATTATTATAGGAACTATTTTAGGCCAACTAATAGCATATCACTTATATGCTTTTTTGCCTGATAAAAGTAAAATTTTAACTATTTCCTATACAATCCTGCTTATAATTATATTTTTTACTACTTATTTTTCATTTAATCCTTTAAATCTTCCTATATTTATAAGTAATTAAAAATAGAGACTATTTTTTAGTCTCTACTTTTATCTTTCTATTTCTTATATCAGTTGCACCAAATATACTTGTAGCACTTATATATATAGTATGTGCATTTATATCTTCATTTTGTTCTGTCTTATTACTAGTTCCACCAAAAATAGGCACACTTGAAACCTTTACCTTGCAATTTCTTGGTGTAATAATTGTTGAAGCACCAAATACTGAAACAACATCTATTTTTATATCTTTATCGATAATGGCATCTGTTAAATCAAAAGTTGCTCCTCCAAATACAGATAAGACTTCAGCATAATCAAGAACTTCATTAGGATATTTTGTTTCATGGCCTCCAAATATTGCAACTATGCCAGCCTTATTATCTTTGTCTGCATTAATACTTTTAGGTCCATTTTTTTTCTTTGTTCCAACTAGCATAACCCTAATACCTACAATAACTAAGATTATAGGAATTATTAATTTCTTCAATATTTCCATAGGTAAACAATCTAGACAAGTTATAAATAAAAATATTCCTATACATAACGCAATTATATTATCTGTATTAGGTCCATTTTGAATCATACTTATTATACTAGGTATAATTATAAACAAAGTCCACCATCCATCAAAAAACAAATTAAAATCCCATAAATCTAATGCATTTCCTCCTAATCCTACTCCAATAATTATGAATAATAGCCCCCATAATATGTTTCCAAGTTTATTTTTCAAGAAAATCCCCCCTTAATTAATATTTCAAACTCCTTTTACTACATATTACCATAAAGTCCATAGTTAAGCAAAAAAAGAAAATCACATATCATAAGTAGGACTGATAGTGATTTTCTTTTTTTATATTAATTTTTAGGGGTTTGGTAAAATAGGATAGATTTGTTAACACAAAAGAAAAAAGGAGCCAATACTTAAATAGTATAGACTCCCTTGTCTCTTCACATTGTTAACTTAATGTTAGTATAGCATAATTATAAATATTATGTCAATCGTTTCAAATATTTTTTTGGCAAACAAGATATTTTCATAGTATAATGTATGAGGGTGATTAACATTGGAAAAAAATTTACAATACATAACTGGAGATGAAACACGAAAATTAAAATTAATAATGAAATCTTTAATTGTCGGAATTTGCACCTCTATAGTAACTATTATATATAGGTTTTCTCTTATATATGCTGAAAAAGGTTCATTTTACATTTATAAATTTGTAAAAGATAACCCAAGATATATAATAATCCTATTTATCTTCCTCGCTCTACTAGGCTATATAGTTGGAAAAATAATCGAAAAAGAACCTTATAGTAGCGGTAGTGGTATTCCTCAAGTAAAAGCTTTTATGGGGGGATATTTAAAAAACAGACCTATAAAGACTATCATAAACAAAATAATAGGTGGTTCTTTGTCTATATTATCAGGTTTATCCTTAGGTCGTGAAGGCCCTTCAGTTCAACTTGGTGCTTGTACTGGAGATTATTTAAGCAAAAAATTTAAAAGTAGTAGATTTGAGAGAAGATTACTCATGAGTAGTGGCGCAAGTGCTGGATTATCTGCTGCATTTAATGCCCCACTTGCTGGTGTCATATTTTCACTTGAAGAAATTTATAAATATTTTTCTCCTTTAGTGTTAATATCAACTATTGTTGCAGCTGTAAGTTCTGATTTTATATCAAAAGAAGTATTTGGATTAAATCCTGTATTTTCATTTAATGATTGTGCACCTATTCCACTTAATAAATATTGGGTGCTTGTTATTCTTGGTTTATTATGTGGTTTCTTCGGTGCAATTTATAACAAAACAATTGATATTTGTCAAAAACTATACGGAAAAATAAAACTAAAACCTTCTATTAGAATGATTCCTGTATTTTGGATTTCAGGGATTATAGGACTAACTATTCCTACTATATTATGTGGAGGTCATAGGTTACTTGAAGAATATACCTTATCTAAAGGAATTCTTATTTTAATAGTTTTAGTAGCTTTTAAATTTATATTTTCTATATTTAGTTTTGGTTCTGGTGCTCCAGGGGGAATATTCTTTCCACTACTTATAATAGGAAGTGGCATAGGTGCCATATTTGGTTCTATATGTATAAAATATCTTAATATTGATCCAATATACTTTAACAACTTTATCATACTAGCAATGGCAGGATACTTTACAGCAATTGTAAAAGCACCTATTACAGGTATAATACTTATTACTGAAATGACTAGTTCATTAAGTCATCTATTATCCTTAACCATTGTTTCAATATTAGCTTATATTGTATCATATGCAATGAAAACTACACCAATATATGATGATCTTTTAGATAATCTGTTGAAGAAAAACAATTTAGAAGATTATCATGTAAATAGCAATAAAAAAATTATTATTAATTCAGTAGTACATTATGGTTCAAAGGCTGAAAATATTTTAATAAAAGATATGGGCCTTCCTGATGATACTTTAATAGTATCTATTAACAGAGGTGATAAAACAATTCTTCCAAAAGGCAACACACTAGTTAAAGCTGGAGACACAATTATGGTAATAACTGATCTTAAGAATGAATGGAGAACACGTAATTATATAGAAGACCTTACTGCAATTGAATAATTATATTTAAATAAAAATCTCAAACAAAAAAGTTAGCTAAATGTTGTAGCTGCATAACCTTTTTCAAGTTTACAACATTTAGCTAACTTAATTCTTATATATTTATAAAGTCAAAATGTATTATGTTATTTATTTTGGTAATCTTTATGCACTCCTTTTATTGCATACATAGCCCATTCTGCAATATTAGTTGCATGATCACCTATTCTTTCGAAATATTTTGCTATCATTAATAAATCAGTTGCTTGCTCACCATTATCAGGATTTTCATGAATTAAATTAATTAATTCTTTTTTTACACTTGAAAACAAATCATCAACAACATCATCTTGAGCAATTACACTTTCACATAATTCAACATCTCTAACTATAAATGCATTTATGCTGTTAACTACCATTACTGATGTTTCTTTAGCCATTTGCTTAATATGATCTAATTTTTTGATATATTTTTCATTAGTCAATAATAAAACTATCTCTGCAATATCTGATGCTTGATCACCTATTCTCTCCATATCAGTTATCATCTTAAGTATTGCTGATATTGTTCTAAAATCTCTTGCAACTGGTTGATTACGAAGAAGAAGTTTTAAACACAAGTTTTCAATATCCTTTTCTTGATGATCTATTTCTGCATCAAACTCTATAGTTTTTTGTGCTATTTCCGCATCTTGATTAACCATAGAACTTATAGCCATTTCTATAGCTTTTTCTATCAAGTTACCCATTTCTACCAATTCATCATTTAATTGTTCTAGCTTTCTATCAAAATCGTTACCCATTTTAGCCGAACCTCCCTGTTATATAATCCTCTGTTCTCTTATCTCTAGGCATAGAGAACATGTCTCCAGTTTTTCCATATTCAATAACTTCACCTAATAAGAAAAATGCTGTTTTATCAGATATTCTTGTTGCTTGTTGCATATTGTGAGTTACCATTATTATTGTATAGTCTTTTTTTAGTTCCATAACTAAATCCTCTATTTTAGATGTAGATATTGGATCTAATGCTGATGTAGGTTCATCCATAAGAATTACTTCAGGAGAAACTGCAAGAGCTCTTGCTATACATAACCTTTGTTGTTGTCCACCAGACATACCTAAGGCAGACTTTTTAAGTCTATCTTTAACTTCATCCCATATAGCTGCTTGCTTTAATGATTTTTCTACAATTTCATCTAATGCAGCTTTTGAACGAATTCCATGTGTACGTGGTCCATATGCTATATTATCATATATGCTCATAGGAAATGGATTAGGATTTTGGAATACCATTCCAACTCTCTTTCTTAAATTATTAACATCCATATCTCCATATATATCTTCACCATCTAGTTTTAAACTACCAGTTATTTTACAACCTTCTACTAAATCGTTCATACGATTTAAAGATTTTAAAAATGTTGATTTTCCACAACCTGATGGTCCTATAAATGCTGTTATTTCATTTTCTTCTAGCTTTAGATTTATATTTTTTAGTGCATGAAAATCACCGTAATACAAATCCATTTTTTCAATATCAAATTTCGTACTCATCATTAATCTCCATTCTATCTTTTACTTTTGAGCAAATTTCTTCGCTATAAATGTTGAGATCATATTAATAAATATAACCATTACTAACAATACTACTGCTGTAGCAAATGCTTCATTAGTGTGTAGTCCTTCTCTTGATAAACTATACATATGAACAGACAATGTTCTTACTGAAGAAAATACACTCTTTGGAACTTGTGCAAATGTTCCTGCTGTATATATAAGTGCAGCTGTTTCCCCAACAATTCTTCCTACAGCAAGTATTATTCCTGATAAAATTCCTGGAATTGCAGATGGAAGAACTACTTTAAATACAGTTCTTAATTTGCCTGCTCCAAGACCAAAACTTCCTTCTCTATAAGACTTTGGAACTGCAAGAAGAGCTTCTTCTGTTGTTCTCATTATAGATGGAAGCACCATAATAGCTAAAGTAAATGCTCCTGCAAGCAATGAATAATCCCAATGCAGCTTAGTTACAAAGAACAACATTCCAAATAAACCAAATACTATTGATGGTATTCCTGATAATGTTTCAGTTGTTACCCTTACTAATGAAACAATCTTATTACCTTTTTTAGCATATTCCACAAGGTATATTGCTGAAAAAACTCCTAAAGGTGCTGCTATAATAAGTGTTAATCCTGTCATTAAAAGAGTATTTATTATTGCTGGCATCATTGATACATTATCTGAATTATATTTCCATGCAAATAAAGAAGGTTTTAAATGAGGTATACCCTTTACTAATATATAAACAATTAAAAATCCAAGTACTGCTATAGTTAAAATGGCAGCTAGATTAGTAAGTAAAAACATAATAAAAGATCCTGGTCTTCTCTTATAATCTTGTAGCTTTTGCTTAAATGTTCTAGTATTAATTGCTTCCATACTAGCTCACCTTCTTTCTTTTTAATATTGAAAATGCAAAGTTAATTATTAAAATGAATACAAAAAGTACAACACCATTTGCTATAAGTGCTTCTCTATGAAGATCTGTTGCATATCCCATTTCTATAACTATATTTGAAGTTAATGTTCTAACTCCTTCTAATATACCTTTTGGCATTCTAGCTTGGTTACCAGCAACCATTATAACTGCCATTGTTTCTCCTATTGCACGACCTATTCCCAAAATAACTCCTGCAAGTATTCCTGATTTAGCAGCAGGAAGTACTGTTAAGAAAACACTTCTCTCGTGAGTTGCTCCTAATGCTAAAGCACCTTCATAATACTTATTAGGTACGGCTCTTATAGCTGCTTCTGAAACACTAGTTACTGTAGGTAATATCATAATTCCTAACAATATAGAGGCTGTAAGCATACTATTTCCATTGCCTCCAAATAAATTTCTTGTCATTGGAACTAATACACATAACCCAAAGAAACCATATACTACAGAAGGTATACCTGCTAATAAATCAATTCCTGGTTTAATTATCTTGTATACTTTATCTGAACAGAATTTTGCCATAAATACTGCTGTTAATATTCCTATAGGTACTCCTATTAATATAGCTCCTGCTGTAACATATATACTACCCATAATCATTGGTAATACTCCAAACTTATTGTTCGAAGGTCTCCAAAGTTCACCAAATGTAAAATTACCAAATCCTATTTTCTTTATAGCTGGGATACCATTAGCAAAAAGGAAAACACATATTAACACAACAGCCACAATGGATATACATGCTGCCAGAAGAAAAAGCATTTCCATTGCTTTTTCTTTTATGGCATTTTTATTTCTTGAAGTTCCTTTTATTTTACGTCCTTCCAACTTGTAACACCACCTGTATATATTTCTTTAACGTTATCTGATGTAATATCTGATAATTCATTTTTATTATTTACAATTACTGCTATACCATCCATTGCAATTGTAGTACTCTTTAATCCTTCGCTTGTTTCACTATCTTTAAGATCTCTTGAAGCCATTCCAATATCACAAGTTCCATCTATTGCAGCTGTCATACCTGTAGTTGAGTCACTTTCTTGAATTTCTATAGTTGCACCAGTATTTACTTTTTCATATGCTTCTTTTAATTTTTCCATAACTGGTGTTACTGAAGAAGAACCAGCAACTACTATCTTACCTTTTGCTCCATTACTCTTGAAAGAGCCATCAGAAACTGTTATATAACCAGCATCACTTATTACTTTTTGTCCATCATCACTCATTATATAATCTATAAAATCTTGAGCTACTTCACTTACATCATCTTTTGTTGCTATATTAAACGGTCTTGATATTTTATAAGTACCATTTTCAATATTTTCTGCTGTAGCTTCAACTCCATCTATTGAAAGTGCTTTTACTGAATCATTTAATGAACCAAGTGATACATATCCTATTGCAGATTCATCACCTTTTACTGTAGTCATCATAATTTCTGTATTATTTGTTATAATTGCATCTTCAGTTGTTTTATCAACTTTTTCGCCATTTTCTTCTTCTTCAACTCCAAATAATTCAACAAATGCACCTCTTGTACCTGAACCATCTTCTCTAGATACAACTGTTATAGAATCTGATCCAGATCCACATCCTGCTATGCATCCTCCTACTAATAAACAACTTAATAACATACTTAATTTCTTTTTCATATTCTTCCTCCATCCCACTGATATTAAATCAGTGAATCATTATTATTTGTTTTTTCACTTCATATTCTCTATGTTGAACTGAAGTTGTTGTTTTCTAAGTACAAGATTATTATATGAACCTTGAGTAAAATCTATATTATGGCTATGTTAAAGTAATGTTAAAAAGAAACATAAACTAGTTCAAAAAAATAAAAGACCTTATAGTAAGAATAAATCAAAACTATAGAATATATATTTTTGAGATAGAATAATTGATTTATATAAAAAAATAGGGTTGTCGCTAGCAGTTTTTAACTGCTAATACGACAGCCCCTTGTCTTTTTTTATTCTTGATTATTCTATTTCTACAATAGTTTCTCTAGATATTATATTTCCATTGCTATCCTTTGCTGTGTATTTAACTGTATAAGTTCCAGATTCTGATAGCTTAACTCTTGCTTCTGTTTTAGATGAATATCCTCTTAAATATTGAGTATTACCATCTTTTATAACTTCGAACTTATATCTTACATTATCATATGATGAAGTAGCCTTAGCATTTAACTTTAATACCTTTGTGTCATCATCTAATTCAGCATTGTATGAATCAATTGTTAAAACTTCTTTTACATTCATGATACTAGATTTTACTTTTATAGTACCTTTTTCATCTCTGACTTTATAGTATACTTTATAAGTTCCAGACTCTTCTGGAGTCCATGCTGCTGTATTCTTATCACTATAATTTTGAGTAAATACGCTCTTACCATCCTTTTGAACTACTATTCTATAATCTTTATTTCCAGAACCACCCTTTGCTTTTAATCCAAGATTAACTACACTATCTACTCTTCCATCTTTATCAGATATTATACTAGATATCTTTAATTCTGAATTAACAACATAAGTCATGCTCTTATTAACTAATCTACCTTTTTCATCTTTTACCTTATAATAGATCTTATATGTTCCAGCTTCTTCTGGTATCCATGTTGCTGTATTCTTATCACTATAATTTTGAACAAATACCTTCTTACCGTCTTTTGCTACAACAAATCTGTATTGTAATTCTCCCTGTCCACCTGTAGCTAATGTACTTAACTCTATAGAGTCTTTTACAACTGCATGTTTTGATTCTATACTTGTTGATATACTATCTACTGTTATATCTTTTTGAGCTACTGTAACATCTATTGGAGTACTATATAATACGTAGTTATCATCAGTTCCATCATTTAATTTAACAACTGTCTTAACCATTATAGAAGCTGTTCCTTCTTTTAATCCTACTATATTGTTATCCTTATCTATTGATATAACTCCATTATTTTCTACTGGTATTACCTCTACATCAACATTCTTAGTTTCACCTTTATAAGTAGTTCCAATACCTTTAACATTAATTTTTTCTCCTAATGCTACATCATAAGAGCCTTCTTCTGTTGTTACATCACTTAACCAATTAGATGCCCATTGAGAGTAATTAGTAGTTAATCCATATACACCATTTAAGAATGCTTCTTTAAATGAGCTATAATTATTATATGTCCATGGCCATACTGTCATTCCTCTATGCTTTAATTCTTCTACGATTTCTTTGTTTATACATCCATAAGATGGATTAAATGTTGAGTTCTGACTTCCTGTATTAATAAATACATTGTTTAATCCTTCTGTTACAGCTCCATTTACACCTATACCATTTAAGAAACCACATGATGCCCATGGCATTAATTCTTGCATTCTTTGAATTTGATCCTTATTGAATGAGATTGTTACTGTGTTTTCTTCCACACCCATCTCTTCAACTAATTTCTTAAGAGCTGGAACTATCTTAGGATTAGCAGACTTTAATTCTACAAATACAACTCTATCTGTTCCTTGTGTTAATTCAAATAATTCTCTAAGTGTTGGTATCTTTGCTTCTGGATATTCAACTGGATATTGTTTATTAACATTTAATGCTTTTAATTCTGCAAGAGTATAATCTTCAACACGTCCTGTTCCATTTGTTGTTCTATCAACAGTATCATCATGCATTATTACTAGATGATCATCTTTTGTAATATAGATATCACATTCTAGTGCTTTAGCTCCATCATCTTTAGCTATCTTATATCCTTCCATTGTATTTTCTGGTGCTTGTGATGGTGTGCCTCTATGTCCTACTATTATAGGTTCTCTTATTATAGAATTCTTATCATAAGTATTATATATAGAAACTAATTTATCAAAATCTGATGTTACTATACCATTTACTCCAGAATTGATTAGATTATATAATTCTTTATTACTATTATTATTTGCTTGACTCCATACAGATATCAATCTAAGTTGCATATATTCAACAGCATCATTAGTTATTATGCTCGAATCTAGCAATGCAGTCTTAGCTTTACATGAATTAGTAGCCTTTATAATTTCCATCATTCTATCTTTTGTTAGTGCTTGTGTATCATTAAACTTCAATACTCCTCTTATACTTGTACAAGCTGTTCTTATAGAATTGATAATGTCTGGATTCTCAGAAATAATAGTAGCATCTATTATTTTATTTTCATTGAAATAATTTGCTAATTTTTCAGCAGCTACTGTACTATTAACTGTAATTACTGGAATTGCCTTATTCTCTAATTTGTTTATGAATTCATCTATTGTCATTAGAACTTTATTATCACTTGATACTATTTCAAGATTATCATTTACTGTTCCCATAACATTAGCAGGAGCTGTTTCATTATCTACTACTGACATATCACTTAATGAATTTACTGAGCTTACGCTAGTTGGTGCTAAGCTTATATTATTATTTATTTCTTTTACATCAACATATCTATCTGAATCAGTTTTTGGTAATTCACTTTCTCTTAAAGTAACCTTTATATTATCATATTTCACCTTACATCCATTTGTTTGGAATCCAATACCACCTGTTTGATATTCTGTTGCATTTGAAGTAGCTATCATTAATTTATCATTAATGTATTCCTGAACCTTATCTCCAAATACTTTTATATTGAATTTATAAGATGTATCTCCTTTTAGTGCTTCAGTATATGAATGTGTATTCATTACATTCCATGTGTTAGATGTTGTTCTTTGAGCAAATTCAACGCCATTAGTAGCTGTTGCATTTTGTCTAACTGCCATTTGGTAATATTCATATTTTGGTTCATCTTGAATTCTATACATTATAGAACACCATCTACTACTTTCATTTGCAGATAACATCTGAACATCTGCTGATATATCATAATTATTAAACATATATAGATAATCAGGAAGAGATACTCTTTGAACTTTTGAAGTTGCATCTAATACTAATGCTCCATCTTCAACCTTTGAATTAGTACCTTCAAGTCTAGAATAACCTGCAGGCAATTCTCCATCAGCAACATTATCGAAGTTTGTTTCATATAACACATATTGATCTTCATCAGCATTCTTTGATAATACTAATAACTCACTTGTTACTCCATCTTTTTCAACTTGTAGCATATGTGGACCTGATTCTGTTACAGTTAACTTACCATCAGATATTGTATACCATGATGAATCTCCTGTTAGTTGTAATTCAGATGCTTTTAATTCTGAACTTGTACCATCTTCTAGCGTTCCTTCAAATACAATGTCATCTAAGTTAATGCCTTCTTGAGTGTTAGTTTTAATATATTTATCTTTAGCTTCTAATTTAGTTACCTTGTTAACTTCTTGATTATTAACTAATTCATTAATATATAACTTATATACTTCATCATTATTTAATGCCTTACTATATAGCTTAGCTGAAGAAATTTTTGCTTTCGAGCAATATTCTATTCCTCCACTTGTACTTACATCTGCACCTATACAATATCTTTGCATTAATCCACTTGGATACAATATGCTTCCTGGAGCAGTTAAACTACTTTTTAATTCTCCATTTACATATAGTTTTAACTTATTCCCATCATATGTTCCTGCCAAGTTTACATATTCATTCTTATCTACTACTGCTGAAACTATCTTATATGAATTAGAACCATTATTGCTAACTCTAACCCAAAATTCAACTTTCATATGATTAGCATCACCTGATATTGGTGAAACTTCATAACACATACCAGAACTTTGAGTATTTCCGAATACATCTTCTACTCCAGTAATGCCATCAAGCTTAACAGTACAAGCCATAGTCATATCATTTCCCATTTTCTGATACTTACTATCATCAAATTGATATTGATATGCTGATGATCCATCAAATGTTGCTATATTCTTATGTAATGTATCATCATAAGAAATAACCGGATTACCAACAACCTTCATTGAATTATTTGTTTCTGATGAATCTTTTCCTTCGTTATCCGAAAAATCAACATCTAACATATCTGCACTTGGAAGTTCTACTTTTGCTAACTCCTCATCAGATGGAATTTCCCAACCCTTAGCTGTTGTAAATGTTGTAGATATAGTATTAGTACTCTCTAAACCATACGCATTAAGTGCAGTTACTTTTACTTCATATTCTGTTCCTGCTTTTAATCCTTGGAAAGATTCAGTTAATGTATCGCTCATTGGTAAGAAATAAAATTCTGACCATATCTTTTGACTACTATCTATTTCTCCAGTAGCTTTATTAATGAAATCAAATCTATATGAATGAACTATCTCATCATTATTATCCCCTATTGGATCATCTATGTCAGCTTGATCTATTGTTAATGTACAACCATTTTCATCTATATTTGAAGCTTTAACTGCTGCTTCAGAACTAAAGTATGGAAGTTTACTTGTCTCTGCTCTATCATCTGTATATGTGAATCCTTCCTTGCCTTTTGCTGTATCAAAAACCCAATCTTCTCCTATATATTTTCCAGATAGTAAATCAAGTTTTCTTACTCTTACTTGAGTTCCTGTTACATCTAATACCATCATCTGATAAGCATCTCCTGCATTTGGAGGAATTGTTCCATATTTCATTCCTGACTCCAATTCAAAGTAGCTTGTTGTTGATGTATTAATTGCTGTAAAATCTTCTTGATCTATACTAAGTGGATCATTTAATGGATAATGAGAATGTCCTGAAAAATCAACTACTTGAGGATAATCATCTAATACATCCTTTAAATCTGCAGTATACCAATCATCTGTACCATAGCATGTATCCTTTATCCCATGATGTTGGAATACAAATATAGGCTTAGTTGGATCTTCCTTTGTAGCTTCTTCTAATTGTTGTCTTAACCATTCTTCATCAAGCTTATAAGTACTACCCCCATATACTTCATCACTACTACGTGGACTTAATGTTATAAAATGATATCCGTTAATAACAATATTTTGCTTAGGATCATTACCTGTTGCATAAGTAAATAATTCTTCTGAATCACCCTCATGATTTCCCATAGAAGCAATTAGCTTTAATGAATCGCTTTTGTTTTCACTTACAATATTCTTAAAAGTTTTATATTGTGTTCCTGAACCATTGTCAGTTAAGTCCCCTACTATTGCAAGTGCATCCATATTTTCATCTAATTCATTTATAGTTGAAAATACATTTTTTAATCTGTTATTTTCCTTTGTCTTATTTGGAGCCACATGAATATCACTTATTACTGCGAATCTTAAATCTGGATTTCCTTCTAGCTTCCCATAATTTTGTGTAACCTTGGTAGCTGCATTAACTCTTATACTTGGCAATGAACTACTTAACATAGATCCTGTGATCAATGCTGCAGTCAGAATTGATATTATTTTTTTTGATTTCATTAATTATATCCCCCTTTGTTTCGAATACAACTACATTATAGCTATACATCTTTAAATTTAAATTTTATTGGGGTTAAAATATATTAAGAGTTATTTATATATTATTAACATATTGTTAACTATTTTATTGCCTACTATTGCTACTCCACCAGATGATTTTGTCTTTCCTAATACTGCGTTCTTTATTATTTTCAATATCTATATTATAATTACCTGAACTGACTAGGACTATAGCTATTATTATCAATATATCTTAATGCTTATTATATATTTTTCTATACATTAAAAAAAGAAACATCATAAATATAACGTAAACTAATATCTGCATTTTAGCATTACTTCTTAGTTTAGCTATATAAATAACATTTCTCCTTTTTAATGCGTGAGTTTAAATATATTGTATAATAAGGTTAAAGTTAATTTATATTATCTTTGTACTGCGAATTTAGCCTTGACCTTTGTTGAACAAAATTCAAGAATCATAGCACAAATAAATATCATAATTGTAATAAATCCAACTTCTGTAGTTGTAAAATAGAAACTACTTGCCATGAACAATTCAAATCCTATACCACCAGCTCCTGCAACTGCTGCAATAGCAACTGCATTAGTGAAATTAATTTCGAATCTTAAGAATGTCCATACAAATATATATCTTATTGATGTAGGTATAACTGCTTGAGTAACTATCTGCCAGAAAGTTGCTCCACAAGCTTTTAATGCTTCTATAACACCTTCATCCATTTCTTCAAAGGATTCTGAATACACTTTAGTTAAATATCCCACAGTGTGAAATGATAGTCCAAGTATTGCTGCAGCACTTCCAAGCCCTACAGTTACTGCAAATATTAACACCCATAATACAGTTGGTACAGCCCTTATAAAGGCTACAACCATCTTTATTGTGTTAGATACTTTAGCATTTGTTAAATTCTTAGCTGCAAATACTGCTAATATTAAAGCTATAAAAGCTCCTACTACTGTAGTTAAAAATGCTATTGCAATTGTTATTCCTATTTGATTTAATGCTGTAGCAAAATCAAAATGGATAAGTTCCGCATGTAAGAACATCCTTTTGAAATTTTGTAATGTTTTCCCTACTGCATCCCAAAAATTTAAATCCTTATAATCAAAGGACATAAAACCTATTATTGTTAATAAACTTAGTATTCCAATAGTTGCTTTTGTATATACACTTGCTTTATCCGTACTTTTTATCTTAATTTTTCCCGAAAAAGATAGCTTTCTATTAAGATTAAGATAAGCACTAGCTTCCTGTGCACTACTTACTTCCATCATAGTATTACCCTCCTAACTCTATTAGATGTAAGTTCTATTAATATTACAGCTACGACTATAGATACAACTACTAATCCTGCTGTTTGATAGTTCATACTCTTATAATAAACATCAAATGAAAAACCTATTCCTGTTCCTGTAAGTATTCCTATTAATGTTGAACTTCTAATATTATTCTCAATTAAATATAATATCCAACTCATCATTCCTGGTAAACTAGATGGTATTACTGACTGAGTTACAATCTGAAGTCTAGAACCTCCTACTGATTTTAACCCTTCTACTGAACTTACACTTGCTTCATCCATAATCTCTATAAATGATCTTGTAAGTATACCAAGTGATGCAAAGAATAATGCAAAATATCCTGTTAATATATTCTGACCAAATGATAATAGAAATATTAATGCCCAAACAGAATCTGGTATATTTCTAGATATAGATGCAATAGTTCTTGCTATTGTACTAAATACTCCATTTATCCTTGTAACTTTAGAACCAAAGATAGCTAATACAATTGATAGAATTGCTGCAGTCATTGTTGCTGCTATTGATAAGAGAATTGTTTCTATAAGTTTATTTATTATATCTGGTAATTTTGCAAGTGCATTTTTATCTGGGACAAACTGAGTAAATAAGAATTTAAGTGCATTGGGAACAGCTTGTATTCCTCCTGCAAAATCAAATTCTACAAAGCTTGAACATATAAGCACTGCTACTATTAATAATATAAAAACAAATCCTATTGTTCTATTTCTCTTCTGCATTGCCTTAAGTTTCATATTTCCACTCCTAATCTATTATAAGGTTCCCATAATCTGAACCATATATTTCATGTACTTTTTCCTTAGTTAATTCAGAAGGTTTACCATCAAATACTATTCTTCCTCCATTTATACCTATTATTCTATCTGAATAATTAATAGCAACATCTACTTGATGTAAATTCAATATACAAGTTATATTCATTTCTTTATTTATTTTCTTTATCTGATCCATAATTACTTTAGAAGAACTAGGGTCTAATGAAGCTATAGGTTCATCACATAATAATAGTTTAGGATTTTGAATTAATGCTCTAGCTATCCCAACTCTTTGTTTCTGACCTCCACTTAATTGATCACATCTTTTATATGCTTGATCTTCAAGTCCTAGTTTCTTAAGTATATTGAAAGCATCTTGTTTTTCTTTCTCTGAATATATTCCCATTGCTCCTACTATAGAAGACTTGTATCCAAGTCTTCCATGTAGTACATTTTCAACAACACTTAATCTATCTACTAGATTGTAATGTTGAAATATCATACCTATATTAGTTCTTAATTTTCTAAGGTCTTTTTTCTTAACATCTTTTATAACTTTGTTATCAAAGATTATCTCACCATCAGTATAATCAATTAATTTATTAAAGCATCTTAATAATGTTGATTTTCCCGCTCCTGATGGTCCTATTATTGTAACAAATTCTTTTTCATCTACGCTGAAAGAAATATCGTCAAGCGCCTTTGTTCCACCTGTATATTCTTTACATAAATTATTAACTTGAAGCAATTCCATTATTGTACACTCCTATTTCTATTTAGATAATTTTCTTATTGGTTCGAACCAATCATCTTTAACTGCTATAAATTTCTCATCACCTTTTTTTGTAAAGAAACCAACACTATCTGAATCTTTTGGTACAAATATCTTTTCATTATTAGATACCTCATCAGATGTAAAATATTTAATTACTTTATCTATTACATCTTGACTTACTTCATCAGTATTGCATACAAATGGTGAATTAAGAACTGGTGATACTGCAATTGTTGTATATTCTTTTCCAGCCATATCTGTAAATGGATCTGCTGCTCCATCCTTAATCTTGTATGTTGTTCCAATATCATTTAACTCTCCATCTGCAACTTCTGAATAAGGCATTAATTCTGTATCACAGAATGCTGCAACATCTGATTTACCAGATAGTAAATTTACTGCTGACCCTTGATGTGAGTTACCATATGCTACTTCACTGAAGAATTTATCTGATCCACCTTCTAATAAATCATCAGCAGTTAAGTTCTTCCACTTGTCTTGTGTAGAGAAATAATTAACTATGTTAGATGTAGGAACTTTAAATCCTGATGTAGAAGAAGTTGATACAAAGCTCATCTTTTTGCCTTGGATATTATCTATTGAATAACTATCACCATCTTTATATTCATTTGCATCTTCAGCTCTAACTGCAAGCCAGCTATAATATAGTGCATCATCTAATGTTCCAGATTCTCCACTACTTACTAATAATGGTTGAACGGCTTTATTCTTTGTATTTGCTTCAACATATCCTTGTGCTCCTAAATATCCCATTTGAGCTGTACCATTTGCCAAGCTCTCAATTGCTACTGAATAGTCTGTAGTTAATTTACTTTCAACTTCAAGTCCTGTTGCTTCTTTTATAAGTGAAATAAATTCATTTCTTGCTTCTTCATATTCTCCACCTGATTCATTAGGATACCATACAAATGTGATTTTCTTTAAATCATCCTTTTTACTATTGCTGTCTGATCCTGAGTTTGAAGAACCACATCCCATAAATGTTGTTGCACATCCTACCATCATCATTGCACTTAAAACTAAAGTAATTATTTTTTTCATTAAATTTTCCTCCTAAACATATACGTAAGCTTTTCATTACTTATTACAGTGATTATTATATATTCCTTAAATTAAAACCATTTTACATCTATGTTAAGTATTATTGGTTTTTTGTTATAATATCTTTAATGCCTCTTCTGGAGACTGTACATCCCCTAATTCAATGTCTTTATCTCCATACTTGCCATGATAATCAGTTCCTCCTGTTAAAAATAGATTAAATTTTTCTGCATATTCTTTAATCTTCTTAACATCATTAGTTGTATTTTTAGGATGATTTATTTCTATTCCTTTTAATCCACACTGAACCAAGCTCTCAATAATGTCATAAGAGTCAAATTCACCAGGGTGTGCTAATACTGGTATACCTCCATCTGCTACTATAGCCTTTACAGCATCCTTTGCATCTACATATTCAATATCCATTGCACATACACCATTATTCTTAAATAATCTATAATACAATTCACAGTAAATACTATCACAATAATGCTTGTTAATAAGCTCTTCCATAATATGCTGCTTATATAGAACCTTACTTGTCTCACAAGCTTTACTCAAATTAGCTAAGGATATATCATATCCTTCTTCTATTAGAATAGCTGCTTGCTTTAGAGTATTACTATTTCTCTTAACTAACGTTTTACTACACAAATTATTTATATTTTTTCCTTCTAATGATATGTTATATCCTAGAATGTGAACTCTTCTCTTTCTATCATAATCATAAGCAGATATCTCTACTCCAGGAATAACCTTTATACCATACTTCTTTCCTAACTCTATAGCCTCACCAAGTCCTCTAGTTGTATCATGATTAGTTATTGCAATATGTGTTAATCCTTTTTCCTTTGCCATTTTAATTACTTCTTCATTAGAATATGACCCATCTGAATAAGTTGTATGAATGTGTAAATCTCCTAACATACAATGCCTCCCTTTTCCATATTGTAAGTCTTATCACACAATCCTTCCATGAATTCTATATCATGGAATATACCTATCATAGTTGTTCCTTCTGATTTTAATTGTTCTATAAGTTCTCTAACTTTTATCTTAGATGCATTGTCCAAACTTGCAGTAGGTTCATCAAGAAGTAGCAATCTAGGATGCTTAACCATTGCTCTAGCAATATTTAATCTAAGTTTTTCTCCACCAGAGAAATTATTAGGATAACTATCCCATAATTCCTTATCTAACTCAAAATGACTAAGCATTTTTACAGCTTCCTCTTCTGCCTTTTCCTTATCAGCACCCATTTCAAGTAGTGCCTCTTCTATAATTTGTCTAGCTGTTGTTCTTGGCATACAATTAAGGAACTGAGAAACATAACCTATTTCATATTTACGAAGATATATTATTTCTCTCTCACTTGCTGTAGATAAATTAATATCTCCAAACTTCTTTGATCTATACCATATGTCTCCTTCTTCTGGCAAATATGTTCTGTATAAACATTTAAGTATTGTTGATTTACCACTACCACTTTTACCAGTAATTCCTATGAATTCTCCTTCATTAAGAGATATATTTATATTTTTTGATGCTTTTATATGCTTATTTAAGCTATGAATAGTAAAAGATTTACTTAAATTCTCTATCTTAATCATTTCCTTCATCTTGACAACTCTCCTTATAATATTTATCTGCAAATTCATCTGCGTCTAATAAAAAATCCTTAAAATCCCTTTTTATCTTTTCATGACTCCAATTCCATAGTTTAATGTTTTTTAACTTATTAATTGTTTCTTCTGAAAATCTATATCTAATTCTTTTTGCAGGAACTCCACCAACTATTTCATAATCAGCTACATCCTTGGTAACTACTGCTCCGCTTCCTATAATTGCACCATCCCCTATAGTTATTCCTTCTCTTATAATAGCGCCATGACCTATCCAAACATCATTTCCTATAATAACTTTATTATCACGTCTAGCCTGAAAGAACTCCTCATCATCTACACAGTCAAAGCCATACATTTTTCTTCTATAAGTAAGATGATGTAATGTTGGTCTGTTCATAGGATGTTGTGGTGCACCTATTCTAACCATAGCTGCTATATTAACCATATTTCTAATTTCGACATTTTGTAATATGCAATATTCGCCGCAATAAGAATAATTGCCCATAGTTACATTTTGTAATGTACTGTAAGGTCCAATCTCAACATAATCAGAAAAACTTGAATTTACCACAGATACATTTTCATGAATATTTACTTCCTTATTAATTACTTTTTCCATATAAACTATCTCCTAAAGTTAACCCTTGAAGTAATATTTCCATCTACAAATACTGTAGTAATACTTGGAGTATCATTTATATCTTCTATAATAAGTAAATCTGCTTTTTTACCTTTTTCAATAGATCCTACTTCATCATCAATCTTTACTGCTCTTGCAGGATTAATTGTTGCAAGCTTAAACATATTACTTAATTTCTTGTTATATTTCTTATGCATTATAAATATTCCATGTAAAATTGCTGCTGGATAATAATCACTACATAATATATCAATAACTCCTGCATTAATTGCCTCTGCTGCTGATAAATTACCTGAATGAGAACCACCTAGTAATATATTAGGAGCTCCTGCAGTAGTTAACATTCCTTCTTCTTTTGCACTTTTAGCAACTTCCATATTAATAGGGAATTCACTTATAGATGCTCCTACTGTTTTAAGTAATTGTATCTTCTCTAAGCTATCATCATCATGAGATGCTACAGATATTCCATTTTCCTTAGCTATATTAGCCATATCTTTAATTATGTCTAATGTAACCTTTTCTTTCTTAGAATTTTCTTCTAGTATATTATCTAATTCTTCATCAGATATATCCTTATAACCCTTCATTGTCTTTCTATAGATTTCCATATCTCTATATTGTCCTTGTCCTGGAGTATGATCCATAAAGGATAATAAGTTAATTCTGCCATTTCTTATATATTCTTTTATGAAATCAACATCATCTACTGCATCTATTTCAAATCTTGCATGAAATCTATTTCTAATTAAGTGCTTTTCATCATGAACATCTGCAATTGCAGCCATAAGCTTTCTTACATTTTCACCTTGTCTTATAAGTTTTACTTCAAACAAATCTCTTCCATAGAAGGAAAGCGAATGATACATAGTTGTTATTCCACAGTTAAGAAGAACCTTCTCTGCTTCTCTAAGACTTAACTTAAAATCTATCATACTAGTTGGTCTTGGTGATGCCATATTCTCAATATAATCTGAATGAATATCTATAAACCCTGGTGTTATATAGCCTCCATTAGCATCTATAACTTCATTACCTTCTTCACTATAAGTTCCTTTTTCTACTATATCTTTTATTCTGTCATCTTCTACTATTACATCAAAACCTTCAAGTATCTCATTTTCTAAAACAACTTTCCCATTAGTTAATATATACATATCTTTTCCTCCTATAATAATGATTGAACCAACTGTTGAGTATATGGATGTTGTGGATCTTCTAATATTTGGTCAGTTAATCCATGTTCTACAATTTCTCCATTTAACATAACAAGTGTTCTATCACATAACATTCTAATAACACCTAAATCATGTGAAACTACTATCATACTTATTCCTAATTCTCTCTGAAGTTTTCTGATAAGGTCTAATACGTTAGCTTGTACCGAAACATCTAAGCCAGTTGTTACTTCATCTAATAACAAAATAGGGGGATTGTTAGATAAAGCTTTGGCTATCTGAACTCTTTGTTGCATACCACCAGAGAAATTCTTTGGAGCTTCATGCATTCTATAAAGGGGGATATTTACATGCTCTAATAAATTTTCTCCAGTTTCACGTATAGATGATACATTTCTTACTCCTGCTGCAATTAGCTTTTCAGCAATATTACCAAGAGATGAAAAATCCATCTTTAGCCCTAACATAGGATTTTGATATACCTTTCCTAATAAATTATTTCTTATATATCTTTTCATTTGAGAAGATTCATTGAATATATTAACTTTTCCGTCTTTATAATTATTTAAGTAATATTCTCCACTAGTTACGTCATTATCGAAATACAAACTTTGCATCATTGTTGATTTTCCAGAACCACTTTCACCTACTATTCCTAATATTTCTCCTTCATAAACTTTAAATGATACATTTCTGCATCCGTAAACAGTTCCACATTTAGGACAATAATTCTTAATCAAGCTACCAGGCTTTAAGTCTCTGCAGTGACTACATCCATCACCAAATTGTTTTCTTAAATTCTTAACTTCAAGTATTACATTTTCGAAATTACTCATTCTTCTACCTCTCTTCATTTAATGTAGATAAACATTGACTAGTATCATTACATTGGTAATAAACCTCATTAGTTTCTTCATCAACTAATTCATCCATATATACGCCACTCTTACCGCATAATCTACATACCTTATCCTTAAAATCTTCTACCTTGAATGGAACGTCCTCAAAATCTAATGATTTTACTTGTGTATAAGGTGGAATTGCATATATTTTCTTCTCTCTTCCTGCACCTAATAAAATTAATGCTTCTGAATTATTTAGTTTATTATTATCAAATTTGGGAATTGGACTAGGTGCGGCTACATATCTGTTATTAACTAATACTGGATGATCCGCACCAGTTGTCATGTCGCCATACTTTATTATTTGCTCAAATAGCATAAGATAAGCACCACTATATTCGTTTTCCGCATGTAACCTTTTAGTTTCATATTCACTTGGTTCAATCATTCTAAGAGGTTCTGGAACAGGAACTTGAAGAACTAATATTTGTTTATCTGTTAATGGTACTTCTGGAACTCTATGTCTAGATTGAATTAATGTAGCTTCTTTAGTATCTGAAGTAACAGAAACATTTGTTGTCTTAGTTATAAGCTTCTTTATATTAACTGCATTTACAGATTCATCTGATCCCTGATCAATTACCTTAAGTACATCTTCTTTACCTATTAAGCTTAATGTAAGTTGAAGTCCTCCAGTTCCCCAACCTCTTCCTATAGGCATTTCTCTTGATGCAAATGGCACTTGATATCCTGGAATTGATACAGCTTTTAATGTAGCTCTTCTTATTTCTCTCTTTGAACCTTCATCAAAAAAAGCGAAATTATAGTTATTTTTCATTTTTTCTTTTCTCCTTTTCTAATTTTCTTATACTATCTAATTCAGCTTGGAATGTTACATAGTGTGGTAACTTCAAGTGAGATATAAATCCTGCAGATTCTACCGAATCTATACTCATAAGCACAAACTCTTCATTTCCAGTTGGATATTTCGGATTTTTTTTATTTAGACAATTATCTAGTATACTCATGGCTATTGCTTTGCTTTCATTCTTTCCATAACATAATCCATAACCAATATCTAATTTTCTTACATCATTTCCATCATCATCTTTTATAGTTGTTGGGAAGAAACTCTCTACCTCTGTAACTTTTATTTTGCCTATATAATAATCATCATCTTCTTGATTATCTCCTACGTATAATGGAATATCTCCTACCCTTAGTTCTCCTACATTAGGATGGTCATCTAGTCCAGATGTTCTAAAAGCTGAATATGCAAGGGATATTACTCCTCCAGTTTCTCCCCTTGTTAGAATCTGAAGTCTTTCTCCTCTCTTAGTAGGGAATTCAAGATTAGTCTTTGTGATATCTTTAGGTTCTTCATTATCCTCTTCACAATCAAGCATTATTCCTTCTGCTCTTAAATAACTTAAAACTTTTGGAAGATCATTAAGTTTATAATCATTTTCTATCTTTTCACCTTTATTTTTCTTAAATTCTTCAAGAAATGCCATAGCATCTTCCTTTGTTTCAGTTTCTAGAGAAAAATCTATAAGTCTGTGAGTGTAATCATAAGAAGTACCTAGTATTTGTCCTCCTAAAATGTCCTTAAATGATGCTGATATTCTTCTCTCTACATTCATATGTTTTGTATCAACAGCTCTTGTATAATATTTTCTAGGAAGAGTTGAACGATATGCACGAAGTAGAAAAACAGCTTCTTCTACATTTCCAGTTGCCTGCTTTAGTGCAATAGCAGCTAACTCTCTTGAATATAAACTTCCTTCAGACATAACCATATCTATAAGTCCATTCATACCATTTAAGATATCTTCTACAGCTAATACAGTTCCATTTTTTAGTCTTTCATAATTTAATCTATTTATAGATTCATCTATAGCCTTTGCTCCACCTTTTACAGCAACATAACCCATATATTATTAAGCCTCCTTATTTATTACAGTTGTTCTTGGTAAACAAACTAATTTTCCGTACTTATCAAACAATATTACATCTATTCCCAATGGAAATTCTTTGTTTATTTCATTTCTTGTATATATAAATTCTTCATTTGAATCTATAGTTAAATTTTCTTTTTCCTTTATGCCAGGTCCCTCAAGTATATACTCTTTATCATTAGACAACTTATTTACTTCAATAAAGAAAGTTGCTGACTTTTGAGGATCTATTAATGTTCCTACCTTAGCCTTCTTTAATGCTTCGTTAATGTTATTGCATTCTTCTGTTGCTATAATATAATCAGCTTCATCTACATTAGAATATTTAGCCCCAGTTAAACTCTTTATCTCTTCCTTTAATCCATTATGTTCATCTAAAACATTGAATTTTACTTCTCCGTCTAATACCATAAGCATTGCAAGGAAAGTGTTTCTATAACAATCAACATCTAGTGATACTTTAACTTCTTCATTACTTAAATCTTGAATTTTTCCCGGTCTTGACATTCCATCTAACACTTTTCTATATACCTTCTGTATATCATGTACTAAATCTAATTCATTCATATCTTTACTCCCTATATATTCATTGTTGTAAAATCAACTTTTGTTTGTAATATTTCTTGATTAATTTCTTCTTGATATTTATCAATATTTATTTTTTCTTCTTCAAGCATTCTGTCATACTTATCTATTTCTTTAATTTCTTTATTATAAGCAGCATCTATAATTGCCAAGTTTAAAACTAAATCTTCATCATCATTAGCTACTATGCCTATTCCAATTACTCCATCTATACTGCATTTTGCTTCTATTATTATTACTTCTCCTAAATAAAATAATTGTTTCTTAGCTGTTTCTCTTACTTTAACCATTGTTAAACCATTTTCTGGTTCCTGTATTATATTAATTTCATAATTTTGTCTAATATCATCTGCTATCTTTTGTGCAACGTTATTTTTAGATTCTATGAGTATTCTTGTTCTTTCTCTTCTATTCATATCATCTTCTCCTTTCAATGACATTATATCTTGGTGCCATGTTAATCACTTATAAGTCTTTGTTAACTCATGTAAAATCTATGTTTGATTAAAATTAAAATAGAATGATGTTAATTATACAAATCAATTCTATTTTAATTATCCTTTAGTTATGGTGATTTTAAGTTCATCTATTTATACGAAAAAAAACTCGGCAAAGCCGAGTTTTCTCCTTCATTCTTAATTTATTTAATTTTATAAAACTAATTAGTGTGACATCTTTAAGTCTTCTACATTATGTGTATTCTCGCCTAACTTAGTAATATCTGAGAAATAAGCAAAACTTAGAGCTAACAATCCTTGTCCTGGATAGTAAATAATCCAATTAAGCTGCTGAAGAATATCATATTTTACTCTGTAGAAGAATAATACTAGAAGTATAATATCTGATATTAAAAACATTATTGCACCCACTATTGTAAGTACAACAGCTTTTTTATTCTCTTTGTATATTCTAGACAAAGCAATTGCCTTCGATACCATAAAAGATATTATAATTGCATACATGCATATAACCAAAATCATTCCTTGAAAATCAAAGTCACCTAATACAACAAGTAATATTATAGGTGTTGCTATTAATAAAAATATAATGAAATCTATAACCTTATATTTAGTACATTTACATAATCCTATAGTATACATAATATGTCCTATTGCAAAACTTAATACTCCTATATAAAATACAATTCCTCCATTACTATCAATACCTAAAAATGTATCCCCAAATAAACTAAATATCAAACCTAAAAATATAAATGTAAAATATCCTTTATTCTTAGGATTAGAGCGATAACTTGTTAATCCAGTTATTACAAATAAAACACTTGTTAATATCTTAAGTACTAATACTATAGTTCCTAATTTCAATAAGCTAGTAGTTATAAGTCCAATTAATGAAATAATCATTAAAATAAAAAATATCATGTACATCTCTATATTCTCCCCTTTAGTATATTAATAATTTAATAACTTAATTTTTGTAAAAATGCTTTAGTTCTCTCATTACTTGGGTTATCTATTACATCTTCAGGTTTACCTTCTTCTATAATTTTTCCCCCATCCATAAAAATAACTCTATCCGACACTGCTCTTGCAAAGTCTATTTCATGAGTTACTATTACCATAGTCATTTTATCCTCTGCAAGCTGTCTCATAACTTTAAGTATTCCAGCAGTTATTTCTGGATCTAACGCTGATGTAGGTTCATCAAAGAATAACATCTTTGGATTCATTGCAAGTGCTCTAGCAATAGCAACCCTCTGTTGTTGTCCGCCTGACAATTCACATGGATACGAATTTTCTTTATCTTCTAATCCTAATCTTTTCAGTAATATTCTAGCTTCTTTTAATACCTCTTCCTTATCCCTCTTCTGAACCAATATAGGTGCATCAATAATATTTTTTAGAACAGAATAATGTGGGAATAAATTAAAATTCTGAAATACTAATCCAAAGTTTTGTTGTAATTTCTTAATATCTTTCTTAGAAACATAACTACCATCTTCATTAATAGCATTTTGTCCACAATAAGATAGTTTACCACCATCCATCTTTTCTAAAAAAGTAGCACATCTAAGCAATGTAGACTTACCAGACCCTGATGGACCTATTATAGAAATTACCTCTCCTTCATCTACTGCTATACTTATATCCTCTATAACTTCTCTTCCATCAAAACTTTTCTTCAAATTATTAATTTCTAATATACGCATTATCTTCACCTCACCTAACGATAATATTCAAGTTTCTTCTCAATCTTGCTCATAATAAATGCAATCAAGAAATTAAATATATAATAGAATAATCCAGCTACAAATAATGGCATAATACTTGTCTGCTTAGCTGCAATTTGTTTTGCTAGAGTAAACATCTCTGTATATGCTAATGCAAATGCTAAAGAAGTATCCTTAACAAGAGTTATTACTTCATTAGTTACAGGAGGTAATACTCTCTTAATCATCTGAGGTAATATGATTCTACAAAATGTTTGACTCTTTGAATAACCCATTAATTGAGCAGCTTCCTTCTGACCTAAAGGTATACTCTGAATTCCTGAACGGAATATTTCTGCAAAATACGCTGCATAATTAAGAGAAAATCCTATTATTACTGCATAAAATCTATATGAATATGGCAATGATAAACCAAATACATAATATGGTCCAAAGTATACTACAAGTAATTGAAGAATAAGTGGTGTACCTCTCATTATAGATATATATACCTTACCTATTCCTTGAACTATCTTGAATCTTGACATTCTAACAAATGTTAATAATAATCCTAATGGTAGTGAGAATAAAAGTGTGAAGAAAAATATACCTATTGTTTTAATCATTCCACTTCCTAATGATTTAACTATTGATGTAAATCCAGTATCAGCTTTAGTATTAGTTTCTTTATTAACTACCTTAACATCCTTAAACTTATCGTCATGATTAAGAGATATACAATCTTCTAGGTTCCATTTATTAGCTATCTTTTCAAATGTCCCATCATCTAACATATCTAATAAGGTATCTTGAACTTTATTTCTAAGCTTAGTATTACCTAATTTAAATCCTATTGCATATTGTTCTGTTGATACTTGTTCATCTAATATACGGAATGTATCACCTCTTTGTTTTACTTGATATTTAGCAACACCTATATCCATACATATAGCATCTACTGCTCCACTCTCAAGATTCATAAATGCGCTATTATAATCTGATACTTGTTGAAGTGTAGAAAAACTATTTGCAAGCTCCTTATTCTTCTCTTCTGCATTATCTCCTGTCAGAGCTTCTAAGGCTGATGAATCAGCTTGTACTGCTACTATCTTATTTTGAAGATCATTAAGTTTGTTAATAGATGAATCTGATCTAACAACAACAACTTGTGAATTATCTACATAAGGAGTTGACCATGTATATTTATCTTCTCTCCCATTGTAAGTAAATCCATTCCATATACAATCTATTGATCCAGACTTAAGCTCCATATCCTTAGAATCCCAATCAATAGGTTGTTTTACTAACTTCCATCCATTTCTATTACATACCTCTTGAGCTAAATCTAAATCAAATCCTACATAATCTCCATTATCATCTTTATACCCATAAGGTGGAAATTCTGCATCAAATCCTAAAATAAAAGTTTTATCATCATTCTTAATCTTGTTCTTAGTATCTGACTTAAAACTACATCCGCTTATAGATAAAAATAAAACGAAAATAAGGCATAGAATATTACAAGTCCTAATTAATTTCTTTTTATTCATTATCATATCATCCTTTACTTATATTAATTCACTATAATAAACCCCTATAGATTATATGTGTTTATATAGTAATATTTTCTACTCACCTATATCATTATACATAGAAAATACTATAAAATAAAGAAAAAAAGCACTTACATACAAGTAAATGCTTCTAAATAAATATTATATTTTATATTTAAATCTGTCACTACGATACATTATCTCTGTATATTCTATTATATCTCCACTTGATTCTTCTACAACTTCATTCTCAAGCTTTATAAGAGGCACAAGTTCTCTACAATTAAGTAATTTTCTCTCTTTTGCTTCAGGGAAAACGATACTAAGAACAGTTTCCTTTATACTAGTATACTTTATTCCTTTTTGATTATAATAATCACATATTGAATATATATTTTGTGCCTCTTCATGAATATTAGGAAATATTCTCTTAGGTAAATAAGATATATGTATAGCTACAGGTTCATTATCTACTATTCTAAGCCTTCCTATCTTATATATTTCATCCATTCTACCTGCTTTCAATCTAGAATATACCTTCTCGTTATATGGAATTCTATCACAATATATAATTTTAGTTTCTAGATTATATCCTTGATTAGTTAACTTCTTAGAGAAGCTTTCCCCAGATAAAGTTAGCTCTATAATTTTATTTTGTTCTGCTAGATATATACCTCTTCCTTGAAGTGAATATACATATCCCATCTCTTCTAACCTTCTATATTCTTCTCTTACTTTCATTCTAGATACTCCATACTTGCATGCAAGTTCATTACTTGAAGGAAGTTTATCATTTTCCTTATACCTTCCATCACATATATCTAGCAATAAATCGTCTAATATTTTCCCCATATCACACCTTCATTATTGCATATAAGAATTAAATCTGTATCCTATTCCTCTTACTGTTTCAATGTACTTAGGATTTTTATCATCTAATTCTATTTTTTTTCTTAAGTATCTTATATGAACATCTACAGTTCTAGTTTCCCCTTCATAACCATATCCCCATACTTTATCTAAAAGTACTTCTCTCTCTAATATCTTGCCTTCATTGTTCACTAATATCTCTAATAGCTCATACTCCTTAAGAGTCATAGGAACAACCTTATCATCTACAATTACCTCTCGACGTATTCCATTAACCTTAAGCCTACCAAAGTCCATTATTTTACTAGTTATTTTTTTCTCTTCTTTTCTTTCTGAAAATCTTCTAAGGACTGCCTTTATTCGTGCTTCTAATTCTCGTACAGAAAAAGGTTTAGTTATATAATCATCTGCACCTAACTCTAAGCCTAATATTTTATCTATCTCTTCATCTTTTGCTGTAATCATTATAATAGATATATGATCAAGTTCAGGAGTTCTCTTTATATTTTTGCATATTTCTAATCCATTCATACCAGGAAGCATTACATCTAAAAGCACTAAGTCTGGCTTAACTTCTCCTATTACTTCCATAGCTTTTATTCCATTATTACAAGTATAGGTTAAATATCCTTCTTTTTTCAAATTATAATCTAAAAGTTCTAATATATGTTCTTCATCATCTACAATGAGTATTTTCTTCATAATTCCTCCTAAATATTCTTAAGTAAATCTATTTAACTCAATTCTATCATTTTAAAAGGAATAATCCATATTTTTAACCTTTATTTAACCTTAGATAAACATTTTTTAACACTACAAATATTTTATCTATTATAATAAAAAGATACTACACATACAATGACTTATATTAATAAGCAAATATAAAGCTACAACTACATTCATTATTTTATTACTTATGTTTATTTGCTTTTCACTAGCTTCCTTGAATCTATTACCTAAATAAAGTAATAATAAAGTTGGAAGTGCTATCTTTAAAGCAAAGCAATTATATGAACTGCTTAAAATATTATTCATTATATTATTTGCTTCATAGCACACATCACCATTTATTAATATGTAAGTAAAAATAATGTCTGTGCAATTTAAAATTCCTAACATCCACAACTTACTATATACATTACTTTTATTTTTTATTAATGTACTTGTCATAACAAACATCTCCTTATTTACCATTTATCTCTCTATGTGTCTATAATAACAAAATTATTTAAACTTAATTTTACAAGTATGTTAATAAAAATAAAAAAATGTCAATCTAACACTTCTCTATAAATTATAATTTTCAAATTCCACATAATTTCCTATAAAAAAATAGCAGGTAGTCTAGCTATAAGATCACCTGTCTATAATTCATTCCTCTGTATTGGCAATTTAATTTGTTTGTTTAATCTCTGTTTTTCCTACTGAACTTAAATTACGCTTATGACAATATACATTATATGCACCTATACAATATCCATTGAAAAGCCCAATTACTAAATTAAACGTTATAGAATTTATATCAAAAAATATGTATATAATTCCTACTACAACTACAACAGCTATATTAAGAAGAACAGTTACACCTGGTTTAAATCTATCACTAAAATTATAAAATTTATCTAAAATACTAGATAAATGTAGTTTCTTATCAAAACCACTCACTAAAATAACTCCAATTATTTGAGTTGAAAGTAAAATTATTAATCTATCCATAATCTACCTCCTGTTTACTATATAAATTATGAACATATTATACCATAAAACATTTACATAATATATGCATATTTTATTAAAAATAATTAATATTTAACATATTTATAGTATAATTAAATTTTTCACTCTATAAATATAGTCATATTTTATTATCTTCTACGTATAAATTTAATAGCATTTTCCAAATATTCTTCTGCTTCATATCCCTTTGCAAGACCTAAACCATGCATTCCTTCATCATATATATATACTTCATTATCTATTGATTTTTTATTCAATGCTTCTTGTAACATAATGCTATTATGATAATCAACAAGTTTATCTTTTCTACAATGCCATAAAAATGTTTTAGGATAATTACTATCAATATTTTCTTCTAAGGAAAATATTGAAGCTTCAACATTATTAGGGAAAAGATTATATCTACTTTCTGCATGAACATATCTATTCATAGATACTACAGGATATGATAATATAACTGCTGTTGGTTTCTGCAAGTTAAATTTTTTATATCCAAAATTCTCAGTTGCAAATATACCTGCAAGATATCCACCTGCCGAATATCCCCATAATGAATAATTTTTTTCTACATTAAATATATCTAAATTATCCTCAATATACCTTATAGCTGATGCAACATCTTCAACTACATTATCAAACTTTCCTTTGTCCTTTATTCTATATTGAAGAACAAAAGATGTTATACCTTTTTGCTGAAGTTCATTAGCTATAGGGAAACCTTCCCAAACGGTAGCTATCTTTGAAAATCCACCACCAGGACAAATCAAGGCATATGGTCCTTTCTTTTGTGATGGAAAATAATATAATTTAACACCATCATATAACTCATAGCAAACCTTTATTCCTAAATTAATATTATTTAACACACTATTTAATCCATCTATTACACTAGTATCATCTTTTTTATTAAATTTGTGTCCTAGTGATATTAATTTTTTATGCTTATATATAATTTTGTATTTATTAATTTTCTCCCTACTATATGTATCAACATTTGCATATATAAAGCTTGTATTATTTACAAGATCATAATAAGTCGAATTTTTATCAAACACTATTAATCACACCTACTTTTCTTTTCATAAAAATTATAACATAGAGTTATCTAATTTCCTACTAGAGTAAAAAAATGTGACCCTATCATTGTAATTCAATAATAGAGCCACATTTTCTGATATTAAAAATCATTGGTATTTTTATGAGATTGTCCGAAGGTATTTTATATAGGACTTCATCTGTAAATTAGTATTTCATCTTTTGTATGATATTATAATACATCACTTTTCGACACTTTTCAATATCTTTTTCCGTATTTTACATTTTATTAACACCTTGTTTTAAATCTATTCTAATTATTTGTATTATATAATTATAAAATCTATTATAACTTCCTATCCCCACTTTTAACAATATAAGGTCTATAGTTGTTGCACTTACTCCTATTACATGACTAAAGCCATCAGAAGTTCTATATTTATGTACCTCTTCTATATTATCAATGATCATTTGATATACTTTTTGATGGTCTTCATTTAAGTGTTTAAATCCATCTCGCATTTTATATTTAAAATAATCCAAAAGAGTAATTTCTCTTTCAATAATTCCTTCTTCTATGTCTGCACCTCTTTTTTGATTTATATTGTCTATTTTAGCTATTATATCTTTATTCTTATCTAGTATAATATCTAATTTATTATCTAGAAGTTCATTAGTAGTATTCTTTATTCTACTAATTTCAGTATAATCTATATCTACATCATCAATACTTACAGATAATAATTTAGATTTTATCTTTTCTTCAAACTCTTCAATAATTATGTTAACAATATCTCTTTTATAATCATAATCCTTATTATATGCTAATATATAATAATCTGTTCCAGCTTCTTTTCTACTAAAACTAACATCTAAATTAGTAGTTGCTAACTTTGGCATATCTTCATTACTATAATATCCTATGCCTTTTGTTATAAAATCCCCCATCTTGTAAGTAGTAAACGAAGCAATTCCTTCACTATACTCATATCCACATTTATTTTTTGTGCTTATAAATATAGTATTAAAATCCGATAAATCTAAAAATATACTATTTATATTAGGCAATGAATTTTTATATTTGATTCCATTTTTAGCTAAAAATTCTCTCCAACTAATTGCAATATTATTTTTATTGTTTTGCATAGAAATAGTATTATAATTGCTTATTCTAAGGCTATCTATATAAGGCTCATTAAGTAAATTTAATATCTTTTTATAATGTTCACGTCCTAAGATGTCAAAATCCTCATCACAATATTCCATACATAACTCTACAACTGTTTTATAAGCAGAATAACCAGGTATATCCTTTGGATTAATCTTAAAGGACTTAAATTCTACTTTTACTGGAAATTTTTCATTATAACATGCTAATAAAGAATTAGTTAATACTTCCTTAGCCAAAATCTTATAGTAACCCATATATGGAGCTTTTTTAGGCAAACTTCTATAGCTTAATATCTCATTTTTTTTGCTCCTAGGGAAATTCCACCTTACTCCCATATTATCTCCTTTATACCTATTATTTTTTAGTTATTTTATACTAAAAAATATACACCAATTAATAAATTCAAAATCCAAAAAACTAATCCAATACCTTCAAATCTTCCACTAGAAAATTATCACTTTTTTATATACACAGAAACTGACTTGCCTTTCACCTTAAATACACCATATCCATTTTTATCTATTATCACTTCATCTTCTATATTACCAAGAGCATCGTAGTATACTTGTCCACCATTTTCCTTACCAACATACATCTTCTTTTCACCGTCTTCATACCAATTGGTCATAATTGTAACTAATCCAGAATTGTCATGTTCTTTATCTCCTTCTCTTACAAAGCCAACTACATCTTTATCATCAAAATATAATTTTTCTTTTCCATAAGCATATTTTTTTCTTAATGATATTAATTCTTCTATATGTTCAACTGGTTTTATATTCTGGCATTCAACTCCATATAAATCACCATAGAACACACATGGATATCCCTTTTCTCTAAGTAATATAATTGCATAAGCCATTGGCTTAAACCAATCTCTAACCCAACTTTCTAATGATTGTCCATATTGGCTATCATGATTATCTACAAATGTAACTGCATATTTAGGATTGCTTTCTACTAATGTATTATCCAATATAGTGCTTATATCATAATCTACATCACTAGTAGATATTCTATGGAAATTAAAATGAAGTGGAACATCAAATAATGACATTGTCTTACCAGTAACATCTATATAATGATTAAGTTTATTTAAATCATTGCTCCAATATTCTCCAACAGCAAATAATTCCTTGCCTGTTTTTTTACGTAACTTAGTAAGCCAATCTTTAAAAAATTGAAATTTTATATGCTTAACTGCATCTAATCTAAAACCATTAATATTAGTAGTTTCTATATACCATTCTCCAAATCTATCTAATTCTTCAAGAACTTCTTCATCACTAAAGTCTACATCAGCACCTAGTAGATAATCATAATTTCCCAATTCATCATCTACTTCTTCATCCCACTTCTTGCCTATAAATCTAAATATACCACCTTCTCTGTGTAGTACATCATAATCAGTTCCATGAAAGTGTGTCCAGTTCCATCTGAAATTAGAATATTTACCATTACGTCCCCAGAAATCAAATTTAGTCCATACTTCTACTTTTCTCATATCTCCAATTGTTTTGGTTCTATCATTATTATCATCTTTTACTGCATATGTCTTCTCTATCTCATCAGCACCAGTTCTGTGATTTAAAACTATATCAGCCAAGACATCTATATTATTATCTTGAAGTGAACTAATAGCAGCTATATATTCATCCTTTGAACCATATTTAGTTTCAACAGATCCTTTTTGACTGAATTCACCTAAGTCAAATAAGTCATAAACTGAATATCCAACATCTGTAACACCACTTGCTCCTTTAGTAGCAGGTGGTAGCCATACAGATGTTATTCCTATATCACTTAAATGCTTTGCATCAGCTTTTACCTTTCTCCATAGTGATTTATCACATGGAAGATACCATTCAAAATATTGAATCATTGTTTTATTGTCCATCTCCAATTGCCTCCCTAGTTATGGATACTTATTTGTCTAAATATCATTTTATCTTAAATGAAAATATTTAATATTCCTATTATAAACCCTATTAGTGCACCTAAGTTAACTACAGCATTTAACTCCTTCTTCATAACAGATAACACAAGTTCTTCTAGTTCTCTCATATTCATTTCTTTTATCTTTTCTTCTATTATAGATGATATATTTAATTTCTTTAATATAAGTCCTGCTTTTTCTCTAACAAATCTTATATATATGTCTTTAATAATTTTTCTTAGTCTATCCTCATCTATATCAATTATATCTAAAAACTCTTTTATTGTGCCATTTTCAAATTTACTATATTCCTTACATATCACAGGAAATACATAATCTTCTCCATTATTCTTTATAAACTCATTTACTCCATCTCCTAATGAAGTAGCTATTGAACTTATCATTTTATCATTTACAAACAAAGATAAGGCAGCAGGAAGCTTTTCTTTTATAGTTTTACTTCCTTCTGTAGCAATGATATTTCCTATATCTTCGTTTTCTAACACATTAACTACCTTAGTAGTTAAAAAACTAATTACTTTCTCTCTTATATCATCTAACTTATCTTCTTCTATGAATTTCTCTAATATATTAGAAACCTTTATTTCAGTATTATCGTGTCTATAAACATAAGTAATAACTCCATCTTGAATTGTCTTTATTATATCTTCATTTAATAGAGTATTAATTATGTCTTCTTCTGTAAGTAGTGTATCAGCAACCATATTTCCTAATGCTTTTGCCACTCTATCCTTCCCTTTAGGAATAATTCCTGGTGTAAATGGTAATGTATACTTTCCTATTTTTATAGGGTTATAAGGTTTAAATAACATCTTTACCGCTATATAGTTAGTACAATATCCTATAATACCTCCTATAATAGGTCCTGAAATAATTGCAAAATCCATATCTTTTCTCTCTCTTTCGTTTATATATTAATACCAATTATTAATTACTTTTTCGTATAAATCTTGATATTCCTTAGCTTGAACTTCCCATGAGAAATCTTCTTCTAAATCTCTCTTAACCATATCATCCCATTTATCTCTATTAACAAAATACTCATGTTTAGCATAATTAATTGTTCTAAGCATCTCGTCTGCATTATAATTGCTAAATGTAAATCCTGTTCCTGAATTTTCATATTCATTGTATGGAATTATAGTATCTTTTAATCCACCTGTTTCACGAACTATAGGAACTGTACCATAACGTAATGCAATAAGCTGAGTTAATCCACATGGTTCAAATTTAGATGGAACAAGCATAGCATCTGCTGCTGCATATAACTTATGTGCTAAATTATCTGAATAATATATGTTAGCTGATACCCTATCTCTATAATCCCAAGCATATTTCTTGAACATATTCTCATATCTTTCGTCTCCAGTTCCTACTATTACAAACTGAACATTATCATCAGGAATTCCTCCCATAACCCAATTTATAAGATCTAATCCCTTCTGATCTGTTAATCTAGATATAAGACCTATCATCATCTTATTCTCATCTACTGGAAGACCTAATTGTTTCTGTAATTCTGTCTTATTAACACTCTTGTTCTTCTTGAAATCATCCTTATTATAATTCTTAAATATCTGAATATCTCCTTCTGGATTATAAACATTATAATCTATTCCATTAACTATACCACATAACTTGTTATTATAGTCACGTATAACTCCATCAAGACCTTCACCATAATAATCATTCTGAATCTCTCCAGCATAAGTATGACTA
This sequence comes from Clostridium sp. MSJ-8, assembly GCF_018918325.1. GTDB lineage: Bacteria > Bacillota > Clostridia > Clostridiales > Clostridiaceae > Clostridium. The sequence goes on from NZ_JAHLQH010000029.1 coordinate 109,643, forward strand.
ACTGTAGTTAAATAGTCACAATAAACTATTCCACCTTTTAACATATTAGCCTCTCTCTTATATTCCATTTTTCCCAAATAAAAAACTTCATCTGGAAGCCCTGTTAAATATCTAAATGTCTTTATATCCCATACTCCTTGGAATTTTAGATTATGAATAGTTAATATAACCTTAGTACCATAGAAAAATTCATTATATCTATATAATGTTCTCAAATATACAGGCACTAATGCTGCTTGCCAATCATGGCAATGAATAATATCAGGTTTAAAGTTAATAACTGGTAATATAGCCAAAGCTGCCTTACTGAAGAAACAGAATTTCTCTATATCCCATCTTAAATCTCCATAAGGCTTATCGCCACTAAAATATTCTTCATTATCAATAAAATAATAAGTTATACCTTCATGTACATAAGTCATTATTCCAACATGAACATGAGTATACTTATGACCTAAATCCATATAGAAATGATGAACATACTGAAAATGTTGACGATATTCCCAAGGAATACATTTATAGTTAGGAATAATAACTCTTACATCATATTTATCTTTATCTAATGATTTAGGTAACGCACCAACAACATCAGCTAAACCTCCTGTTTTAATAAATGGATAGCATTCTGATGCAACAAATAATATATTTCTCATAAAAAAATCCCCCTAAGTTTCTTACTTTATTAATACCTTTTTACATGTTTATATATATAGTATAACAATGATATAATCCTATTTCAAATATTTAGGTTAAATTTAAAACATAATAGCATTAGCTTAATTAATAAATTTAATTTCTTATAGAACAAAAAGACGTATCTGCAATTTAACTTAAACTCTAGGAGGTAAAAGTTTTTATGCAGACACGTCACATTTTCTTTTGGCAAGTATACTAAGCTACTAAAGCTTTTATACACATTATTATTGTTTTCTTATTATATCCATTTAATATGCTAGTTTGAGTTTTTAATTTTATATCGTCGTATAATTTAAACAGCTTTCTTGCTCTTTCTTCATTATTGAATACTTTCCAATAACCACACAATAGACACTTTTTTTCAGAGCAATTAATAAAATCATCAACATCCCTAAAGGGAATGCCCAAAAACAAGCCGATTTCATGAGGGCAATGATATTTATTATATCTTATTTTTAATGTATTTAGATAGCTATTTACAGACAGCTTCTCATCATATCCAAGCTTCACTAAGAAATTTTTAGTTTCCACTTCACTAAGCTGCATTAATAAATTTTCATCATTATATATTAATGTAACAATTATGTCTTCTGTCACTCTAAGCACAATATAATCAAGCGACAGATTTTTTATAATTTCATCACCATATTTAACAAAACCCTCATAAGTATTAAATTCGTTCTTATTAAACGTAATTGTAGATGCAGGCTTAACTCCAGCAATAACCGGGGATATATTATATATAATAAGCTTTTCCATAAACTCTCTTTCTGGTAGAGCATTTATGATTCTATAAAACTCTAAACACATATCATTTCACCTATAGAGCAGCTATTTGCTTACCATATTCTATAAGTTCACTATCATCATCATCTGGAGTACCATTTGTCATTACACATTCTAATGGAACTGTACATCCATAATCAGTCATTCTTTCTTCCCAGTCTCTCATCCATTTTCCATCTCCCCATCCATAAGAACCGAATAGAGCTACTTTTTTGCCAGCTATTTTAGTAGATATAGCTTCAACAAATGGATCAAATTCACATTCTTCTAATACTTCATCTCCCATAGCTGGGCAACCTAATATTACTACATCTTCATTGTCAAATATATCATCACTTGCAGCTGAAACATTAACTACTTCAGCTTCTTTTCCAGCTTCTGTGATACCTTTTGCTATTATTTCAGCACACTTTTCTGTGTTGCCTGTTCCTGACCAATATACTATTTTCATATTAATAACATCCTCCTTGAAATATAAATAATCCTTACATATTTATATTATGATAATTATTATCAATTGTCAATGTATATCAATTGTTAATGTGTCTCACTTTTTCTCATTAAGACATATCACTTATTGGAATAATTTTATAATTTTAGATTTTGTTTCAGGCTTCTTCTCTTCACTATTATTTATATACTCTTCATAAGTTCTTCCCTTCAGTTTCCATAACCTAATGCCAGATAAGAATTTATCAAACAATTCCCTTACATTATCTTCTTCTACCCTAGATAAATCAGCGTCTATGCCTTCTATTATATCTGATATAACGTCTTCCTTATCCCTATATTGTATATCTACAAGCATCATATATAAATTCTTCATAAAAGCATCTTCTTCTTCAAGTACAAACATATATGAAAAATCATCTATAAATCTCTGACCATTTTCAGACATATCTATACCTTTTCCAAGGGCAATTAATTCTTCTTCATCAATATAACAGAAATCTTCTTTAAATTTACTAAGTTTATCAAGCATATCATTATCTTCTAAAAAGAATTGATATTCAAGATAATATTTACTCTTTTGCTTTCTGATATCAAAATTATCACCTAAGAAACTAATATCAATATCTAATAACCTAAACAACTTATCTTCTGTTATATCTATATTATATCTATTAAGAAGCATTACAATATCTGAGAAAGAAATCCTTCCATATGATATAGCCATTCCATTAACTAATTGTATTATTTTTTTATTTTCTTTTATTTTCTTTCTTAGATTAAAATTATTTATGTTATCTATTAACTCTATAACAGCACTAGGCATAATAAGTGCTGGTTCATCATTTATTATTGTAGGGAAAAGTACACCATATGCAATCATAGCCATATTGCTATTAAATATATTTTTACCTTCTTCTAATATATCATCAAGAGTATATATTCCATTATTATTCTTAATATTAAGTAAAAACTTGAACTTACTCTCTTCTAATTCTTCTATAAATCCTTTAACCAATTCAGAATATTGACTTATGAATTCTTCTACAATTTCTGGCTTTTTAAGACGCCTATCAATTGTTCCACCAAGTTCATTTACAAACTGTAATATTTGTTTCTTAGGATACTGTTCTATTAAAACTCGTATATCCTTAGAATTTTTTCCCTTTGTAAACTCACTCAATACTGCATCAGACATAAAGCCAACAGTTTCATCTATTAGATCTTGTATATATTCATCTGTAACAACATCATCTTCTATAGTTTCTACCTCAAAATGAGTTTTGTTGCCTGGAAGATATTTATTCTCTGATTCTCTATTGCCCTTATAACCTAATACTCCATCTCTAGGTGATACTTCATTTTCATTTCTACCTATAATCTCCACCTGAGCAGAAGTTGGAAGCTCTCCCCTATAATCTGCTACTTCTATGGAAACTTTAGTTTTTTCTTCAGTATCATATGTATATGTAAACTTATCATCTACATAGAGCATATCTTCTAATACATACTCCATATCATTACCGCATTTATATATTTTTCTATCTATGGTAAAAAAACTTTCTTTCGTTTCATCATTAAACCATACATCCCTAAGAACTCTATCTAAATCCTTTAATTTCAAATTGGCATCTATAGAAACATATAAGCAATACACTCCTGGTTTATTTTTATCTTTTATAGCCAAAATAAATTTATTCTTAAAATTCTCTCTTTCTTCTTCTGATGCTGATAAAATCCCATTTATTCTAACCGTACAAGAATATTTCATATGTTTTTTTATATTTCTTTCTGTTAATTCTTCATTACAACAATAACATTTCGCTTTCATATTAATCTCCTTATTTTGTATAAGTTAATGCTATAATTATATACTACCTTATTGGAAACTAAAATACAAAATAAAGAAGTTTCAATATTTATTAAAATACTGAAACTTCTTACATCAATCACATATATCTCTTACAATATCTTTTAATCCCAAAGATTATAGCAAACATTATAATTATAATAACATATAACATAGGGGTCATCTTCTTTCACATATTTCTATGCAAATTTTATTTTATTGGAATCTATTATTCCTAGCTCTTCTAGAAGATTAACCATTCTATAAACAGTTGCTAGTCCTAAAGATTTATCCTTCTTACTTGCCATAAAATATATCTCTTTTATACAAGTAAATTGATTATTCAATATAACATCTAATAAAATTTTTCTTTGGTTTGTTATTCGCATTCCGCGATCTCTAAACTCTTGTAATATTTGTTCTTTTTCATATTCTATGCTATTTATATCTGCCACGTGCCTTCCCCCTTTTATTTCTGTAACTTAATACCATTGTTATTATGACAACTATGCTTATTACAATCTCCATCGCAGCCTATACAGCCACCTTTTTTATTGGTTTTTATGATATATCTAATTATACATATAAATATTATTAATAAAATTAGAGAAATTACTATATTCGCAATGTTATTAATTAACCATTCCATAATGCAATCACTCCTTTTTTTACATTACGCTTCTGCCTTGTAACCTTTTCTAAATAGTAAGTATAAGAATGCAATTATAATAATTATTGCAACTACTGTTCCTACTCCAAATGATAGAGCTCCTGTTACTAATCCACCTATTTGGTTTACTACTAAAGCTGTACAATATGCTAATACTGTTTGATATCCTATTGCAAAGAATGTCCACTTAGTGTTTGACATTTCTCTCTTAATAGCTCCAATTGCTGCAAAACATGGTGCACATAAAAGGTTAAATATTAAGAATGACATTGCTGCTGCACCATATGGGAATAATTCTGCAATTGCCTTTAATAATCCCGGATCATTTTCTGCTGCATCAGCGCCAAGTCCAAGTAATACTCCAAATGTACCTACAACATTTTCTTTTGCTACAAGTCCTGATACAGTAGCAACAGTTGCTTTCCAGTTACCAAATCCTAATGGTTTAAATATTGGAGCAACAACATTACCAATGTTAGCAAGTAAACTCTTAGATTCATCTACCATACCAAATCCATGATCAAATCCAAAGCTTGATAAGAACCAAATTAATGCACAAGCTATAAATATAACAGTACCAGCTTTCTTAATGAAAGATTTTCCTCTTTCCCACATATGAATTAAAACACCTTTTGCTGCTGGTATATGATAATCTGGAAGTTCCATAACAAATGGTGCTGGATCTCCAGCAAATCTCTTAGTCTTCTTAAGAATTATACCTGAAACAATTACTGCAATAACACCTACAAAATACATACAAGGAGCCATCCATTTAAAATCACTAAACATTGCACCACCTATAAGAGCTATTACTGGAAGTTTAGCTCCACATGGAATAAATGTTGTAGTCATAATAGTCATTCTTCTATCATTCTCATTTTCAATTGTTTTAGATGCCATTACTCCTGGAACACCACAACCTGAACCTATAAGCATTGGGATGAATGATTTACCTGACAAACCAAATTTTCTAAATAATCTATCCATAATAAATGCAACTCTTGCCATATATCCACAATCTTCTAATATAGATAAGAAGAAGAATAATATTAACATCTGAGGTACAAATCCAAGAACTGCACCAACACCACCAATTGCACCATCAACTATTAATCCAATTAACCAATCACTAGCATGTACATGTTCTAAGAATGTTGTAACAGCTGGTTGAATAGTATCGCCAAATAAAGTATCATTAGTCCAATCTGTAACTATTGATCCAAGCGAAGTTACAGAAATGTAATAAACGATTATCATTATCACTGCAAAGATAGGAAGTGCCAATACTCTATTAGTTACAACCTTATCAATTTTATCTGATACAGATTCTTTTTCTTTCTTTTTACTTATTGCACTATCTATAGCTTTTGCTATATATTCATATCTTTCATTGATTATAATACTTTCACTATCATCATCTTCTGAGCTTTCGTATCCTTTAATTATTGTTTCTAAATCATCTTGTTGATTTTTAGATATCTTTAATTTTTCAATTATTTTTTCATCTCTTTCAAAAAGCTTTATGCTATAGAAACGTTTTTGAAAATCTTGAACTGTACTAGGTAATGTTCCTTCTATTCCAGATATAACATTCTCCAAATTATTAGAGAATATTTGTTTAACTTCAACTTTACTATTAGAATTAGCTTTTTTAACAGCTTCACTAATAAGTTCATCTATTCCCTTTGATTTAAGTGCTGATATAGGAACTATTGTAACTCCTAATGATTCGCTTAGTTTCTTTACATCTATGCTATCGCCTTTCTTTTCAACTAAGTCCATCATATTAAGAGCCATAACAACTGGAATTCCAAGTTCCATCACTTGAGTAGTTAAGTATAAGTTTCTTTCTATATTAGTTGCATCTACTAGATTAATAATTGCATCTACTTTTTCATTTAATAAGTACTCACGGCTTACAACTTCTTCTAGTGTATATGGTGATAAAGAATATATACCAGGAAGGTCTGTAATAATTACATCTTTATGACCTTTTAATTTACCTTCCTTCTTTTCTACTGTAACACCTGGCCAGTTACCTACATACTGACTAGAACCTGTTAATGAATTAAATAATGTAGTCTTACCACAGTTAGGGTTACCTACTAACGCTATTTTCACTGACAATTTACTCCCTCATTTCTTTATTCTATTACTATTTTACTTCAATAATTTCAGCATCTTGCTTTCTTATAGATAATTCGTATCCTCTTATAGTTACTTCGACTGGATCACCTAAAGGGGCAACTTTTCTTACATAAATTTTGCTTCCTTTAGTAATCCCCATATCCATAATTCTACGTTTTAATGCTCCACTACCATTTATTTTTACAACAGTAACTTCATCGCCTACATTTACTTCTCGTAATGTCATTTTTTACTTCTCCTTTATATCATTATTTTTTTTGCCATGTCCATATTTAAAGCCACTCTAGAATCTTTAATACTTACTATAATATTTCCCCCATTAGTAGAAATAACAACTACTTCCGATCCAGATACAAAGCCCAAATTTTCTAAAAATCTTCTAGTTTCATCTAAACCGCCGACTTTTTTTATAGTGTTTACTTCACCAACTTTGGCCATTGTTAAAGGCATAACAATCAACTCCTTTGAAAATCGATATTCATTATCATTTACATTGATAGTATATTCCTCTTAACAAACAAAGTCAATAATTAATGAAAATTATTTTCATTAATTATTGACTTTAAAGTATGATTTTAAAACAAATAGTATATAAATCCATAAAATTATCATTTATTGACAGTATTGAAATTATTGAATTAATCTTTTTTGATTACTTATCTTTTCAGTTGATTAATATCTAATACCATTCTGATAGTAGTAAAATAAAAGATGGAAAAATTACAACAAATATAAACACTCCTTATGCAGATGTATCTAAAATAACAAGAATAAAAAATTAATTAACAGTATAGAATTTAGGGCAAGTTTGATTAAATTAGGGAATAATTGTAATATAAATATTTCAATAAAAATATTAAAATCATTTTTTCAATACTTTATTGATGAATGGAAAGATTCTATACAAGCATTATCATATGGACAACCTTTTTTCTAAATGATTGTATAATATTAAATTTTTTACAAAGTTCTTTTAAATCATTACTTGTATATTGAGATCCTAAATCAGTATGAAATATCAATTTTTTATCCTTATCAGGTTTTTGACGTTAAATGTTTTGATGGTATAATAGAAGCAAACCTAGTAGAAGGACTATCTGTTGTTAATAGTAATATTTATAATAAATATGAAGGAAATGCATTTACTAATCTGAACTTGCAGCATTTTTAAAGAACAGTTTAATTTTATTAGCATAAAACAACTCGCATACAAATCTCATAGGAGGTATAGTAATGGAATCAACAGTAGAAATAAATAAGAAAAAAGTTTCAACCAGAAAGAATTACATAGATAATATTCGATGTACATTTATTCTATTGCTAGTACCATTTCATGTTTCTATGGCATGGAATTGCTGGGGAGAGGGTAATTATATATGGTTTTCTAATAATAAGATTTTGAGTTCTTTAGTCACCTTTATATCACCTTGGTATATGTCTTTGTTATTTATTCTTGCTGGAATTAGTTTGTTTTATTCATTAAGGAAGAGAATTACTAGCCAAGTCATAAAGGAGAGGTTTAATAAATTAGCTTTGCCTCTAGCTACAGGAGTTTTAACAGTAGTACCAATTATGACTTATTACGCAGATAAATTCTATACTGGCTATAATGGTAGCTTTTTGGATCATTATAAAATATTCTTTACAAAGTTTACGACTTTAACAGGATACGATGGGGGATTTTCTCCTGCTCATCTATGGTTTTTACTATATTTATTCATAATTTCGCTTTTGAGTCTTGGTTTCATTTCTTTACAGAAAAAATTTATACCGAAACTATCACAAGGTGATAATTTATCATCTGGTAAGCTATCTATAAAACAGCAGTTATTGGGGGTTTATGGATTAGGTGTTTTTCCTATAGTTTTAACTCCTGTTCTTAACATTGGTGGAAAGAGTATCGGATCATACTTTGCACTTTTTCTTCTAGGATATTATGTATTCTCTAAAGAGGATGTTATGACTTTGGTTGTCAAAATACGATGGATTAATTTTTTATTCATGATGATTTTCGATATTCTTGATACATATATGTTTATATGGAGTGATTCGGCAAATGCAATAATTAATACAATTGCAATGCACCTCACTTGTTGGTTTGGAATATTGACGATGCTTGGACTTGGCAAATCATATTTCAATCACAATAACAAGATTATGAGATATCTTAATTCTCGTTCATTTGCATTTTATATATTTCATTTTATTTGGGTTATTATTTTTCAATATTATATTTGTAAATTTACTTCAAGTAATTTTCTGATTTTTATTGTTTCTACTGTTGGCACATATATTATGACTTTTCTTACTATTGAAATTATCATTAGAATACCTGTTGTTAACTATCTATTTGGTGTAAAAAGAAAATCAATCAATTAAATTAAAGACCTAAAATATAAAGATGTTAATGACACACAATCACTATTGGTTTTTTTAAGTTCAATTTCATTATACAATTAGTCTAATATTTATCTTCATCTTTATTTTCTTTATCATTATATAGTCTATCATAAAGCCTTCTTCCTGGATTAGGCATATCATATAATGACTTACTTGCAAGTATGCTTAATGCTACCATAAATATAATAAATAATATAATTTTCATAAATATCGCCTCCTAATTATTAATAATAGCTTGATAATACGGATTAATTCCATTCTCTACATCATTAATTGAATATTCTACAGCTATGTCTGGAATAACTCCTTGCAAGTTGCTAGTTGAATTTCTATTAGCCTTATTTAAAACGTCTATTTTTTCACATCCACTTGCATATATAATAGGTAGAATTGAAGATTGCTTTTCTGCCACTCCAAACATCTCTGTAGAACCTCCAGTTTCTTCTCCAACCATTACAGCATTACATTTACTAGTCAAGGTATCTACTGCAACTACTCCTGCTGAAAATGTATTTTTAGTCATAATTACATAAACTTTTTTTGAATTAAACAAACTCATATTGCTGCAAATAAGATTATCTAAATGTTCTCTAAACCCTCCTATATTAGTAGATACATCTACTAATATTTTATCTCAAATTTATCTTTTGACATTCTATATTCGTATGACGGAATCTCTTTTTCAAAACTATCTGAATAAAAAACACCCTCTTGTATAAATTCAAATCCCATTTTCTCAATTAACTTTTTAGATGCTATATTATTTTGAAAACAACATGCCCACACATATACAACATCCTTAGAAAATAAATATTTTAAAACTTCTAGTATTACTTCACTCATAATTCCAAGCCTATGATATTTTTTATTTAACGCAAAACCTAATTCTTTAGTATCAGAACGCCCTTCTTCTGAATCTTCATGAATTGCAATATAGCCTATTAATTTATTTGTATCTTTAAAAATAATCCCATAAATGTTTTTATTTAAACTCCATTGTTCTAAAACCTTTTCAGTCTCTTCAATATTTTTATGTGCACTCCATCCAACCATCTCAATTTCTGATTGACTACAAAATTCATGCATATCATTTATATCTTCTTTGCAGAAATTTCTCAAATATATTCTATCTGTATTTAATACCTTCATATTTATTTCCCCTTACATTTCATCTATTTCAATAATTTGAATATTTTTATCTTTTATGTTTATCTGGCCTTGTATCTTTTGTCCACTTACTAGGATTGGTATCATCCGGTATCGCTCCTACTAATATATCCTGATAATGTGATACTCAAATTTATTAAAATCATAATAGCATGAACATTAAAATTGTTCAATATACTGATATGGAGGAATTATTATGGAATATTTAAAACTAAATAATGGTATTGAAATGCCACTTATTGGCTTTGGTACTTTTACACTATTAGGAGAATCATGCGTTAATTCTGTATCTTCTGCAATAAAAGCAGGTTACCGAATAATTGACACTGCAGAAGCTTATGGAAATGAAAAAGAAGTAGGTAATGGCATAATCAAATCAGGTATTGATAGGAATGATTTATTTCTTATTTCAAAGGTTAATTTTAAATCATACGAAAATGCAGAATTTTCAGTTATGCAATCTCTAAAGAACCTACAAACTGATTATATTGATTTAATGCTGTTACATTGGCCTTTTGCAAATTATTATTCTGCATGGAGAACTCTAGAAAAACTTCATGCAAATGGAATAATAAAATCAATTGGTGTTTCAAATTTTGAACCTGATCAGTTACTTGATCTTATTGCTTATAACAAAATTACACCAGCAATAAATCAAATTGAAACAAATCTATATTGTCAACGTAACACAGAACGTACTTGGATGGGCAAAAAAAATGTAACACCTATGGCATATGCACCTCTTGGTCAGGGAAATAGAAACGAAATGTTTACAGAACCTACTGTAATTTCACTTGCAAAAAAATATTGAGCCTGTAAATAATTTTGTGTATTCTTAATTTCTTCTTAGAAATAATCACATTTTTATTTGATTTTAGTGATATACAATTTTGTAGAAAATCATAATATCATAGAATAATTTATTATT
>NZ_JAHLQH010000019.1 GCF_018918325.1 Clostridium sp. MSJ-8
CTGACCTCTGGTGTACCAGTTGTTCCGCCAGGAGCACAGCTGGGTAGCTAAGTCGGGACGGGATAAACGCTGAAAGCATCTAAGCGTGAAGCCCACCTCAAGATGAGATTTCCCATAGCATAAGCTAGTAAGACCCCTTGAAGAACACAAGGTTGATAGGTCAGAGGTGTAAGTGTGGTAACATATTTAGCTGACTGATACTAATAGGTCGAGGGCTTGACCAATAAAAAAGGATATTAATTATATACTATGTGCAATTTTGAAAGAACAAAATTCTTTCAAGAGAATATTATATTAGTATAATATTTGAGTTTTGAAAATATCTAGTGATGATGGCATAGAGGAAACACTCCTTCCCATTCCGAACAGGACAGTTAAGCTCTATAGCGCCGATGGTACTGCATGGGAGACTGTGTGGGAGAGTAGGACGTTGCTAGGTTAGATGGCTTGATAGCTCAGTCGGTAGAGCAGAGGACTGAAAATCCTCGTGTCACTGGTTCGATTCCAGTTCAAGCCACCATATATGGCGCTATAGCCAAGTGGTAAGGCAGTGGTCTGCAAAACCTTGATCCCCAGTTCGAATCTGGGTGGCGCCTCCATTAAAAAGCTAGTGATTTATTCACTAGCTTTTTCTTTTTAATTCAAATATTAATTTTTGGGTTAGTGAGTCAAAAGTAGCATTACAGCCTATAGGTAGTGTAAGATTAGGATAATTATGACCAGAAGGAAAACCTATTAGTAAAGGAATATTTAATGGTTCAAGTAATTCAATAATAATTGATTCAAGTAATTGTTTATCGATTGACAATGTATAAGGTTGAACATTAGATAAATAGCCTATTATTATTCCTTTGCAATTTTCATTTATAAAATTAGATAATATTAATTGTGATAATAATCTATGAAGGCAATAGGGTGCTTCATTTACTTCTTCTAAAAATAGTATAAATTCAGAATCATTCTTAATTTCATATGGAGTGCCAATGATTGAACATATCATAGTTAAATTGCCACCTATTAATTTACCTGAAAAAGATCTTATATTTATATAAGAGATGGTTTTATATTTATTTAAGGAGTATTCAATAGTTGAATTATTTGAGTAAATAATATTTTTAAAAGATGTTATAGTAGATTTGTCATTAAAGTTAGAAGTTAACATTGGACCATGAAATGAAATTAATCCTATAGAAGCAAAGTAGTTTAGTAAAACAGTTATATCACTATAGCCACAGAAAAATTTAGGATTATTGAGAATTATATTTTTGTCTAAGTAAGGTAATGTATGAACGGACCCATAACCACCTCTTAAGCATAGTATTCCATCAATTGATTCATCTGTAAACATATCTAAGATATCTTTAGCTCGTTCTTTAGCTGTACCAGCAAAAATGCTTGATTTTTTAAATAAATTCTTGCTGATTTTTATATTAAATCCTAATGATCTAATATTTTTTAACTTATTATATACTAATTTTGGCGATTCATAAGAAGCAGGAGCAACAATTCCTAAAGTATAAGAGTTAGTTGGTAAATTTTTTTGTGACATCTAGATACCCCCTAAAAAAATAGTTAATAGGAAATTATTTTGCTTTTAGAACCTTTGGCATGACTGACACAAAGTTACTTAATGCACTTAAAAGAGTGAAATCATTCACTTTGTTCCTCTCTATAGAATAAAAAAGAAGGTATTAAAAATACCTTCAATAATTATTATATAAGATTTTTATTTAAACATACCTTTTTTGTATAAACATATTGCAACAATTCCACATATACCAAATGTTAAAATAATTACAATAAAAAATGGCCAAGGATTATCTGCGAAATTTTCACCCATAGGTAGTGGAATATTCATACCATATATTCCTGAAATAATGGTTGGAATAGACATTAAAACTGTTAATGAAGCTAGAATTTTCATTACAATATTAAGGTTATTTGAAATAACTGATGCAAAGAAATCCATTGTACTTGATAATATATTACTATATATTTCAGTCATTTCGATTGCTTGTTTATTTTCTATTATTACATCTTCAAGAACATCTTTATCATCTTCATATTTCTGCATTATGCTTAGTTTTAACATTTTTTCTAATGTTGCTTCATTTGCTTTTAAGGAAGTAGAAAAGTATACTAATGACTTTTCAAGAGAGTGTAGTTGAATCAATTCTCTATTTTTCATTGATCTATGAAGTCTTTTTTCAATCATTAAACTCTTTTTGTCAATTTGACGAAGATACAATAAATAATAAGTAGATATTCTATTTAATATTTGTAAAATAAATCTAGATTTTTTAAATGTAAAGAATGATTTTATTTTACCAGAAACAAAGTCAGTTAATATTTTACTGTTCTTTAGACAGACTGTAACTATATGATCGTCAGTATGTATTATTGCAAGAGGGTATGTATCATAAGTTAAAGAGTTATCTTCCATTTCTGTAAATGGGATATCCACAATTACAATAATATTATTATCTTCTATATCAATACGTGAAGTTTCTTCATCATCTAATGGAGCTCTTAAAAATTCAATTGGAATATTGGTTTTTTTAGATACTAGAAGAAGTTCTTCATCTGAAGGTGCAACTATATTTATCCAACTATCTTTTTCCATATGATCAAGTAGCTCAAGAGTTCTATTGGGTTCATCAAAAGTTTTATATATTTGAATCATAAGAATATATGTTACTAAAAACTTAAGTGTTTTGTTGTAACTTTAACCCTCCTTTATTATAAATATTTTTCTATAAAAGTTTCATAATGTGTTATTATGCGTTGGTAATAGAATTCATTAAAATAGCCTATTGAATAAATATTTTTATAATATATATTCAACAAGGCTAGTAAGTAATGCTGTATAATTCTATTAAACAATTATTATTATACTATTTATAGAAGAAATATAAAAGTCTAAAGGGCAATAGTTATTTGCAGTAAAATTCGGTACGTATTTCGTTAAGTAATGAATCTTTTTGAATTATATCATATCCTGTAAATGCTAAAGCTAATGCACTTTTTTCAATTTGTTTATATGCATAATCAGTTAATGTACATTTTGCAAAGTCTGTTGTTCCATATTCTGTTTCTGAATTACTGGATATTTGAATATATGGGTGAATACAAGGTACAACCTTGCTAACAATTCCTATACTAAGTCCAGAATTAATATTTATTGGTGAATTGATATCAATTATTCCAGTTTCTTTTAAGTTATGACAGAACAATCTATCTAATGTTTTGTTGGTTATTAGCTCTTCACTAGGTGGCTCATATAAATATATGTCACTATTAACTCCTGTAAGGGATTGTACATATGAAGTTATATTTCTAACCTTATCTTCAATATAAGTTGTTATTATACTTGAGCTAGAACGTATATATACTTGTGCTTCGCATTCTTCGGGAATGATAGATGGAGAAGTTCCACCTTTAGTAATTACATAATTAATAGTAACATCGTGAGAAAAACTTTTAGAAATTGAATTTAAAATGTTTAGTGTCAGCTGCAATGCATCTAATGAAGTAAAAGTATGTTCATTTAAAAATGCTAATCCATGATTGCTTTTGTATATAATTTTTAATGCAGATATAGATTGTGAAGTTCCACTTGAATGCGTTGATATATATGGATGACATTCCATAACTACATCTATATCTTCAAATGCATTTTGTTTAACTAATATGTTTTTAGTTCCACCAAGGTATTCACCTGGACAGCCAATAAGTATAACACTACCTTTTTGAAGTTTCTCTACTGTTAGCCCTAATGCTATAGAGGCAGATACAGATATAGAAGTTAGGGCATTATGACCTGTTATATGACCATAGTTCTGTACACTATCATATTCACATAAATAACATATTTTGGGGTGGCCATTACCTTTTTGTGCTATAAATGAATTAGGTATATTCATATAATCAGTATTAATGATGAAATTATGATTCTGTAATAAATTACAAATGTAGTTAGAACTATTTTTCTCTTTATAACTTTCTTCAGGGTTATTATATAGATATTCACATAAAGAGCGTATTTCACTCTGAATTGTTGATAAATATGATGTCATCTCTTGTTTCATTGCATAATCCTCCATATATAATTTACTATTAGTTTTTACATATTTATATAAAAATATTTATATAAAATAAATTAATATATAAAGAAACGTTGTTATAAATTAAATAATCCATTACAATAAATTGAGATAGAGAAATATTAGGAGTGGTTTTTTGGGAAAAATATTTTGTTTAATGGGCAAAAGTAGCTCAGGTAAGGATACAATTTTTAAAGAGATTATTAAAGATTTAGATTTGCAATTAAAACCAATAGTTTTATATACAACAAGACCCAAAAGAGCGTATGAAACAGAAGGGATTGAATATCATTTTATAGATGAAGATATTCTTAATAGATATAGAGAAGAAGGTAAGATAGTTGAAGAAAGGCAATATAATACTATAAATGGAATATGGTATTATTCTACAATTGATGATGGAAATATAGATATAGATAATAATAATTATTTGATTATTGTAACTTTAGATGCATATCTAAATATCAAGAATTATTTTGGCGAAGATAAAGTTATACCTATATATATAGAAGTAGAAGATGGTATTAGGTTAGAGAGAGCTTTAGATAGGGAAAGAAAACAGGATAAACCTAATTATGAGGAATTATGTAGAAGATTTCTTGCAGATAATAGAGATTTTAGTAAACACAATTTATTAGAAGCGAATATACAAAATATATTTTTTAATAATCAATTAAATTCGTGTATTAGAGAAGTAAAAGAAGAGATACTCAATAATTATAAATAATATTATATATACTATTTTATGTTTGTGTTAAAATATAATTATATAATTTGGTATAGAGGTGATTTATTTATGAAGATGATTATTGCAGTTGTGCAAGATGAAGATGCATATGATTTAATAGATGAATTAACAGAGAAGAAATACGGGGTTACAAAATTATCAACTACAGGTGGTTTCTTAAAAGCTGGAAATACGACCTTATTAATAGGTGTTGATGATGAGAAAGTTGAAGATGTTATTAATATAATCAAGAGTATATGTAAAAAACGTGATGAATTGGTTATGCCACCAACATCAGCAACATTCAATGGTGATACAGGAGTGTACGTGCAATATCCTACCAATATAAAAGTAGGTGGAGCAACTGTTTTTGTAATAGATGTTGATAAATTTATAAGAATATAGATATGGAGTGCAGAAGTGTGGAAGAATTTATTGGATTTCAAGATATAATAAACAATTTTATCAAAAGAGTAAGAGCAGATAATCTTTCACATGCTCATCTAGTTGTAGGACCTGATGGTATTGGTAAAAGCATATTAGCGAAGATCTTTGCACTTAATATTTTAGGAAAAAAAGATAATAGAGATTATATAGATATTGTAAATTATAGACCTAAAAAAGCTTCTTTTGGAGTAGATGAAGTAAGAGAAGTTATAGAAGAGATTAATAAGAAACCAGTAGAAGGTAATAGAAAAGTTATTATAATACATAATGGTGACAAATTAACAGTGCAAGCACAAAATGCATTATTAAAAACTATTGAAGAACCACCTAGAGGAGTTTTTATAATAATATTGACGGAAAGTTTAGAACTTATGTTAGATACCATAAAGTCTAGAAGTCAGATATACAAATTAACTTCATTAAAAAAAGAAGATATGATAAAATTTATAAAAAGATTTAAAGATATACAGGAAGATGATATGTTAGTTGCTTTGTCTTTTAGTGAAGGTGTTCCAGGAAGAGCAATAAGAATATTAAAAGATGAAAATTTAAGAAATCTTAGAAATATTATAGTTTCATTATTGAAGGATATAGGCAATGGAAATGAATTATTACAATATGAGTTAAAATTAGAAAAGTATAAGTCTGAAAAGCAGGAAGTAATAAACACAATAGCATTATTTATTAGAGATATTATGCTATGTAGAGAGTTGCAAGATAAAAATAAAGTAATTAATGCAGATAAATATAATGATATATGTGAATTAGCAAATTTATATTCATACAATAAGTTAAATTCTATGTTAGAAACAATAAATAAAGCTAGAACAAATTTATTAAGTAATGTTAGTTATTCAATGGTTATTAGTACAATGCTTATAGGATTTTTGGAGGATTAAATAATGATAAATATAGTAGGAATTAGGTTTAAGAGTGTAGGTAAAATTTATTACTTTAGTCCTAATGATTTGAAAATAGAAAAGGGAGACTTTGTTATAGTTGAGACAGCAAGAGGAATTGAATTCGGTGAATGTGTAATAGGAATAAAAGAAGTTAAGGAAGAAGAAGTAATTGCACCACTTAAGAGCGTAATAAGAATAGCAACAAAAGAAGATATAAAAAGACATAAAGAAAATAAAGAAAAAGAAGCAGATGCTTTGAATATATGCTTTAAAAAGATCCAAGATCATAAGTTAGAAATGAAATTAATAGATGTAGAATATACTTTTGATAATAATAAAGTTATATTTTATTTTACAGCAGATGGAAGAGTTGATTTTAGAGAATTAGTTAAGGATTTAGCAACTGTATTTAAAACAAGAATAGAATTGAGACAAATAGGTGTAAGAGATGAAGCAAAGATGATAGGTGGATTAGGACCTTGTGGAAGAACTATGTGTTGTTCAGCATTTTTAGGAGACTTTATGTCAGTATCAATTAAAATGGCTAAGGAACAGAACCTTTCACTAAATCCTACTAAGATATCAGGTATATGCGGAAGATTGATGTGTTGCTTGAATTATGAACAGAGTACTTATGAAGAAATACGTAGAAATCTACCTAAGATTGGATCAATAGTTAAAACAGAAGATGGAAAAGGTGAGGTTGTTTCTAATAATGTAGTAAAAGAATCAGTAAAAGTTAAAGTTAAAAGAGGAGATGAAGACGTAATAGAAGAATATAAGATAGAAAATATTGAATTGATAAAGGGCAGTTATGAAGATTCTGTAGATGAGAAATCAATAAAATTAGAAATAGAATCTGAAGAAGATAAAAAACTTATAAAGAATCTTATTAATGAAAAATAGAGGTAAATTTTATGGAGAATACATTAAAAATACATCCGATAAAAACTAATAAAGATGTTGCTAATATACAAAAAATTATATCTATGATAGAAGGTGTAATTGCTTGTGAAATATCAATCGAAAAACAAGAAGCGTATATAATGTATAACGAGAATTTTTTGGATATAGATACAATTATAGATAAAATTGAGGGCGAAGGTTATATGGTAATATAATTTATAAATATAAAATCGCCAAGGCGACTTTATAGAGCCATTGATTTTTTTAAATCATTATGATAGGTTCCAAAACTTGTTTTTGGGTTCTATTATAGCACTGTTTTTTTATCCTATAGGTAATACATAAATACTACGTTTAATATACTTATGCTCAAATTTTAATTTTATATAATTTCCTATAGAGTAAAAAATTCTAATAAAATTCATTTGCAATAAGGCATAAACGTGATAAAATAAAGATGATGTAAATATCATAATTTTAGGAGGTGTATATACATGGCATACGTTATAGGTGATTCATGTGTAAGCTGTGGTGCTTGTGCTGCAGAATGTCCAGTAGGAGCAATTTCTCAAGGAGATACTCAATACGAAATTGCTGCTGATGCTTGTATAGACTGTGGAAGCTGTGCTAGTGCTTGTCCAGTAGGAGCTCCAACACAAGAATAGTTATTTGAATTAAAGATCGCAGAAGCGGTCTTTTTTCTTTAACGTCTAGGAAAGTATAAAAACATATAGAAATGTTATAAGTATATATGCTGATTAGAAGAGATATAGTAATAAAATGAATAAGTTATATTATAAATATTAAAGTTTTGTTAGAATGATTAAATTATTGTTGATATTAGGTAGTGATAGATTGTATAATATAAAGAGGTAGTATTGATACAATCAAAGTCAAAGTAAGTCAAAAACAAATGTATAAGAAGGTGAAATTATGGCAAGACTTTCAGATATAATAGAAAGCTTTATAAAGGATATGATTAATGAGAATGGTGATTCACAAGCACTTATTCAACGTAATGAATTAGCAGATCAGTTTAGATGTGCACCATCTCAGATTAATTATGTATTGACAACAAGATTTACACATGAAAGAGGATATATAATTGAAAGCAGAAGAGGTGGAGGTGGCCATATTTTAATTAAACAAATAACATACAATGACGATAATATTAGAAATAAAGTCATTTATGATGCTATAGGAGACTCTATAACATATCATAATGCTATGGCCATGATAGAGAATCTATTAGATACAAAACTTATAACTAATAGAGAATCAGAGATTATGAAAGCTGCAATTAACGATAGAACTCTTGGCAATATTGAGAATAGAAATAGAGTTCGTGCAGAAGTTTTAAAAGCAATGGTTATGCAAGTATTGATTTAAAAGGGGGGATTACTATGTTATGCCAAAGATGTCATAAAAATGAGGCAAGTATTCATGTTGTAAAAATGGTTAATGGTAATAAATCTGATTCATGGATATGTGAAGAATGTGCAAAGGAATTATCTAAAAATCCTTTAGAAGCAATTAACCTTGACAATAAAAAAGAACCATCAATAGAGAGCATAATAGGAAGCTTTATGGGAATGTTAGATGATAAAGCTAAACCTAATAATATAGATAAAATAGATGTAGTATGTAAAAAATGTGGCACAACTTTATCTAAATTTAAATCAACAGGTACAGTTGGTTGCTTAGAATGTTATGATAGTTTTAGAGAAGAGATAAAAAAATATCTTCAAAAACAAAAACAATATAGTGTCCATATAGGTAAAATCCCTAGTGGAGTTAAAGATAAATTTACTGAAAAGAAGAAAATTATTGAGTTAAAGGCTAAGCTTAAGAGCTATATTGAACAAGAAGAATATGAAAAAGCAGCAATAATAAGAGATCAAATATTAGAGCTAGAAGAAGCAGAGATTAAGGAGGAGAATTATGGTAAGCTTGAATAGTAGCATTATTATAAATAGTAGTGTAGAACTAGATAGAAATATAAAAAATCTTTGCTTTACTGATAAAATGAAAGCTGATTTAGCACAAGTTAACGCTAAGAATTTATCAGCTGTTATTATATCAGAATTTGGAGAAGAGAAATTTTCTAAAATAAATTCTTGGGAACATGAATATAATTATGTTAAAGAGTTTGTTGATAAAAATATCATATCTAAAGAACTATTAGCTAGAAGAGATAAGAGTGCTTTCTTTTATAATGATTCTGCGGTAATTATGCTAAATGGTAAAAATCACATTGGTATAAAAAGCACAGTTAATGGGCTTAATCTTGAAGAGGAATATAAAATAGTTGATGGAATAGATGATGTTGTAGAAAAGGTAGTTCCATATGCGTTTGATGAAGATTTTGGATATTTAACAGCAACTTTTGATAATATAGGAACAGGATTGACAGTTAGAGTTATTTTACATTTACCATCATTAGTTTCTGAAAAAAAGATAGCTCTATGCAAGAAAAAACTTCAAGACTTTAATACATGTTTAGAACCAATTTCACAAGATGAGAATATTGGAGATATGTATGTTTTGAAAAATAAGTTATCTATAGGTGTTACAGAAGAAGATATACTCGAGTATATGACAAAAGCAGTAGAATATATAGTTAACGAAGAAACTAGATATAGAATGCAATTATATACTAATAACAAATATAAAATAGAAGATAGAGTGTTCAGAGCTATAGGAATATTAAAAAATGCACGTATGATAGATAGAAATGAGTTATTAAAATTGACATCTGATATAAGACTAGGTATAGGACTAGGTATATTAAATATAGATGTTAATATATTAAACCAAGTTATTGAACAAACAACAGACATATCAATAGAAAATAAATTAGGAAGAAGTCTAAATGAAGAAGAAAAGGACATAGAGAGAGCTAATTTGACAAGAATTTTGTTAGGGTAAAATAAGGAGGTGTTTTTATATGCCATATGGAAGATTTACTGAAAGAGCACAAGCGGTAATTCTAGCTGCACAAAAAGAGTCACAAGAATTTAAGCATGGATATATAGGAACTGAACATATATTATTAGGTATAATTGATGAAAATGGTTATGCAAAAGAACTTTTAAGTAAGTATGGTATAGAATATGATAATATACGTGAAATGATAGAAGAATGTCTTGGAAGAGGAGATGTAATAATGCCTAAAGGGGAATTGTTACTTACTCCAAGGACAAAAAGATTATTTGATGAAAGTTTTATAGAAGCAAAGAAATTAAATCATAATTATGTAAGTCCAGAACATCTTTTATTAGCATTAGTAAAAGAAGATGATGGGGTTGCTTATACTATATTAACAAGATTGGGATTAGACTTTAAGGAACTAAAAAAAGAATTATTTATGTTCTTATCTGGCAAAGAAGATGATCAATTGAAAGAAGAAGACCGTGTGAATGATGCTATTAAAGAAACTAATACTCCAGTGCTTAATAAGTTCAGTAGAGATTTAACTCAATTAGCATTAGAAGGTGGATTAGATCCTGTTATAGGTAGAAGAGAAGAAAATGAAAGAGTTCTCGAAATTTTATGTAGAAGAATAAAAAATAATCCGTGTCTTATTGGTGAACCTGGTGTAGGTAAGACAGCTGTAGTAGAAGGATTAGCTCAGAGAATAGCAGAAGGTAACGTCCCTGAAATGTTGCAGGATAAAAGACTTGTATGTCTAGATATAAGTTCTATGGTTGCAGGAGCAAAGTATAGAGGTGAATTTGAAGATAGATTGAAGAAGGTTATGGAAGAGATAAAAGGTAACCCTGATATAATTGTGTTCATAGATGAAATTCATACTATAATTGGTGCAGGTGGTGCAGAAGGAGCAATAGATGCATCTAATATACTTAAACCAGCACTTGCAAGAGGAGAAATTCAATGTATAGGAGCAACTACAATAGATGAATACAGGAAACATATAGAAAAGGATTCTGCATTAGAGAGAAGATTCCAACCTATAATGGTGGGAGAACCATCTAAAGAGGAAACTTATGAGATGTTAAAAGGTTTAAGAGATAAATATGAAGCACATCATAAGGTTAAGATTACTGATGAAGCACTTAGAGCAGCAGTTGATATGTCAGATAGGTATATAACAGATAGATTTATGCCTGATAAAGCTATTGATTTAATAGATGAAGCAGCAGCCAAGATAAGAATTCAAAGTTCAGTTACTCCGCCTGATTTAAAAGAATTACAAAATGAAATGGAACATATGAATAAAGAAAAAGAAGAAGCAATAGGACTTCAAGATTTTGAGAAGGCAGCTAGACTTAGAGATAGAGAAAAGGAACTTAAAGATAAATTAGATAATATGAAACTTCAATGGAGTAATGCTAATTTAGGGCAATCATTAGAAGTTGGACCGGAGAATATAGCTCAAGTTGTCTCTATGTGGACTAAGGTTCCAGTGGATAAATTAACAGAAAAAGAAAGTGATAAACTATTAAAATTAGAAGAAATTTTGCATAAGAGGGTAATAGGACAAGAAGATGCAATAACAGCTGTTTCAAGAGCAGTTAGAAGAGCTAGAGTGGGTATTAGAGATCCTAGAAGACCTATAGGAAGTTTTATATTTTTAGGCCCAACAGGAGTTGGAAAAACAGAGCTATGTAAGGCATTAGCAGAAGCTATGTTTCTAGATGAAAATAGCATAATAAGAATAGATATGTCAGAGTATATGGAGAAATATAGTGTATCTAAATTAATAGGTGCACCTCCAGGATATGTAGGGTACGAGGAAGGTGGACAGTTAACAGAAGCAGTTAGAAGAAAACCTTATTCAGTTGTTTTGTTAGACGAAGTAGAAAAAGCACATCCAGATGTGTTTAATATTCTTCTTCAGATTATGGAAGATGGTAGATTGACAGATGGAAAAGGAAAATTAGTTAACTTTAAGAATACAATAATTATTATGACTTCTAATGTAGGAGCACATATGATAAAAAAACAAAAATCTATGGGCTTTAATGTTAATGAAGATAATGATGATAGCTATGAGAGAATGAGAGAAAATATAATGCAAGAATTAAAGGAAAGATTTAAACCTGAATTCTTAAATAGAATAGATGAAACAATTGTATTCCATGAATTAACTAAAGAAAATATGATTAAAATAGTTGATTTAATGTTAGATTCTCTTAGAGAAAGATTAAAAGAAAATCAAATAGATATTGAATTCAATGATAAGTGTAAAGAATTCTTATTAGATAAAGGTATTGATCTTAAATATGGCGCACGTCCATTAAGGAGAACTATAACCAAAGAATTAGAAGATAAATTAAGTGAAGAGTTATTATTAGGAAATGTAAAGATTGGAGATTCAGTAGTAGCATCTGCTAATAATGATGGAATTGAATTTGAAGAAATAAATAAATAAAGAAATATGCGTGGACAATTATAGATATTATATAAGCGTCTGCGCATATTTTTTTGTGCTAAAGGTAATAATATTGAAGAAGCCACTTTTGTGCTTGAATAAATAAAATATTAGATAAGGTGGTATTTGGTATGGCTATAGATAAAAACATAGATTTGGTTATAATTGGTGGAGGACCTGCAGGGTTAACAGCTGCTATTTATGCAGCAAGGGCCAACATGGATTTTGTATTAATAGAAGATGGGTTATTAGGTGGGCAAGTACGAAACAGTTATACTATAGAGAATTATCCAGGATTTAAGAAGATAGAGGGCGATAAGTTATCAGCATTATTTCATGAACAAGCAATAGAATTAGGAGCTAATATAGATGAATTTGATGTTATTAAGGATATATCTATAGAAGAAGGTAATAATGTAATACAAACTTATAACTATATATATCATGCTAGAGCTGTTATTATAGCCACAGGGGCAAGTCCTAAGAAACTACCTGTAGCAAGCAGTGATAAGTATGAAGGAAAAGGTATACATTATTGCGCAGTATGTGATGGCGCTTTGTATTCAGATAAAATAGTAGCAGTAGTTGGTGGGGGAAATTCTGCCTTAGAAGAAGCTTTATTTTTAACTAGATTTGCAGAAAAAGTATATATGATTAGAAGACATGACTATTTTAATGGTGAAAAATCATTAATAGAAGAAGTGGAAAATGATTCTAAGATAGAGGTGCTTTACAATTACGATCTTATAGATGTAGTAGGTGATAATTTCGTTGAGAAGGCTGTAATAAGGAATACTATTACAGAAGAAACTAGAGAAATAGAGTTAAATGCTGTGTTTGGTTGTATAGGAACTGAACCTAAAACACAGTTTGTAAAAAAATATTTAGAGCTAAACAAAGAAGGATATATTATTACAGATGATAATATGCAGACTAACATACCTGGTGTTTATGCAATAGGGGATGTTAGAGCTAAAGAATTTAGACAAATTACAACGGCGGTGGCAGATGGTGTAATAGCTGTTTTGTATCTAGAGAGATATTTCTTATAATAAGAAAGGAGGGAGTTACTGGAATGATGGTAAATATATAAAACAATATTATTGTTATTTTCAGTAATGATTCACTATGCTTAAGGTATTTTTTGAAAACGGTATTTATAATAATTATGTAGGAGGAGAATGGATAGAATCACAGGATAATCAATATATAGATATAGTATCTCCAATAGATAATTCTCTTATAGGCAGAGTAAGTGCTATGAAAACTGAAGATATAGATAGAGCTATTAGAGCTGCCTCTTTAGCACAGAAGAGTTGGAGATATACCACTATATCTGAAAGAAGAGACATAATGCTAAAAGCAGCTGATATACTTGCTAGGGAGAAAGACTTATTTGTAGATTTACTTATAAGGGAGGTATCTAAAGATAAAAAAAGTGCGGTATCAGAAGTACTTAGGACGGTTGATTTAATTAGGTATACTGCTAATGCTGCTGCTAATATATTAGGAGAGTACATACCTGGAGATTCATTTCCTGGATATAATAAAGGGAAAAAGGCTTTGGTAAATAGAGAGCCACTAGGAGTAATATTAGCAATATCGCCTTTTAATTATCCTATTAATTTGGCAGCTTCGAAGATAGTACCTGCTATTATGGCAGGCAATACTGTAGTATTTAAACCAGCTACACAAGGAGCAATTTCAGGAATTAATCTTGTTAATATATTTGTAGAGGCAGGATTACCAGTAGGAGTTTTGAATTCTATAACTGGAAGGGGAAGCGAGATAGGAGACTATTCGGTAACTCATAAAGGTATTGCTATGATTAATTTTACTGGAAGTACTGAAATTGGAACTAGAATATCTGAAATAACTAAAATGACACCATTACTTATGGAACTAGGAGGAAAAGATGCAGCTATAGTATTAGATGATTGCGATTTAGAAGAAGCATCAAACCAGATTGTTTCAGGTGCATTTTCTTATTCTGGGCAGAGATGCACTGCCATAAAGAGAGTGTTAGTTCAAGATAAAATTGCAGATGAATTAGTTAACAAGTTAAAATGCAAAATAGAAGAATTGAAATGTGGAAATCCACTACAAGAGCAGGTAGATATTGTACCATTGATAGATGATAAATCTGCTGATTTTATAGAAGAGTTAATTAAGGATTCTCAGTCAAGAGGGGCGGTATTGATAACTGGAGGAAATAGAAAAGATAAATTAATATATCCTACATTATTTGATAAGGTAACATTGGATATGAGGTTAGCATGGGAAGAACCATTTGGACCGATATTACCTGTTATAAGAGTAAAAGATATAGATGAAGCTATAGATGTATCTAATGCATCTAAATATGGATTACAAGGTTCTATATTTACTTCAGATATAGATAAGGCTTTTTATATAGCAGATAGATTAGAAGTTGGAACAGTACAGATTAATAATAAAACTGAAAGAGGACCTGATAATTTCCCATTCTTGGGGATAAAAGCATCTGGAATAGGTACTCAAGGAATAAGAGAATCTATGATATCTATGACTAGAAGTAAGGTTACTGTATTAAACTTAAAATAATTATATTACAAAATCAGAACTCCAAGACTTGTTTTGGGGTTCTGATTTATAATTGACTTCTAGTTTAATTTTTTTCTTCTAATGCTTTATCAATGGCTTCTCGATCAAATCCTATAATGATAGTATCATTTATATCTAAAACAGGAACACCCATTTGTTTAGACTTTGATACCATTGCTTCTCTAGCTTCCATATCTTCAGCAACATTGAATTCTTGATATGTAATATTTTTTGATTTAAGATATTCTTTAGTTTTAACACACCAAGGACATGAATCTGTTGTGTAAATTGTTACCATAATAAATCACTCCTTATTATTTAATGATATGTGTATCTGATAAATTGGAATTAAGTATAAAATTATTAATATTATTAGGCGATGTGTAAGGTGGAAAAGAAATATAAACATCATTCTTAAGTATATTTTCACCTTTGATATTAGCAGATTGAATGTTATTATAATTTATCATAAAATCACTCCTTGTTATAATAGTTTTCACTAAAATTCATTTAAATATTCATGAAGATTGAATAAATAATCAAGTATGTGCGATAATAAATAATAATAATAAATGTAAAGGATAGAATAGTAATGGCGAAAGTTAAAAGAATATATATATGTAAGGAATGTGGTTATGAATCTATAAAGTGGTTAGGCAAGTGTCCTGATTGTGGAAATTGGAATACGTTTGAAGAAGATATTGTTAATCCTACGCAAACTACATATAAAAAGTCAACAGCAGTGGTATCAAAACCTATAAAAAAATTAGCAGATATAGTTAGTAATAAAAGTGATAGAATAGTTACTAACATAAAGGAATTTGATAGAGTTATGGGTGGAGGAATAGTTAAAGATTCAATATCTATAATTACAGCAAGACCTGGAGCGGGAAAATCTACATTGTTGCTTCAAATTGCAGAGAACATTGCTGAAAGTGGACATAAGGTAATATACGCTTCTGGAGAAGAAAGTGACAGTCAGATTAAAAATAGAGCGGACAGGATACTTCCTAGAATACATGAAAATATTTGGGTTATGCAGGAAACTAGTTTAGACCAAGTACTAGCATCTGTAGACCAAGTAGATCCTGATTTGATAATAATAGATAGTATTCAGACCTTTACTATGGAGAAAGCTATGCCCTCTAGAGCAGGATCCCCAACACAAACTATGGAATGTGCAAATGAATTATTGGCAGTAGCTAAAAATGAAAAGAGGCCTAGAGCAGTTATTATTGTAGGACAAATGACTAAGGCAGATGAACTTGCGGGTCTTAGAGCATTAGAGCATTTAGTTGACACTGTTCTTATAATAGAGGATGATGCAGATGAGGAATTGAGAGTGATAGTAAGTTCAAAAAATAGATTTGGTGGAATAGAAAATGGTTTTTTCATGATGACTGAGAAGGGAATGATATCTATAGATAATCCTTCGGAATTTTTTATGACCAAGAGAGAAGAAGGAGAAATTGTATCAGGAAGTGCACTTACAGTAGTGAAAGAAGGAACTAGGGCTATTATTACAGAAATAGAGAGTTTAGTATCGAAAAGTTTTACACCATACCCGACTAGAATAGGTGAAACATTAGGTAAAGATAAGTTAAATACTCTAATATCTATATTAGAGCAAAGAGGCGGAATTAATTTATATGACAAAAATGTAATTATAAAAACAACAGGTGGAATTAAGATAAGAGAACAAGCTATAAATTTAGCAGTAATAATGTGTATAGTATCGTCTGTGAATCAAATAGGAATAGATCCAACTACTGCATTTATAGCAGATGTTGGACTTACAGGTGAGCTTAAAAAGGTACCATCTATGGAGAGTAGAATAAAAGAGTTAGCAAGAATGGGATTTAAAAAAGTATATGTTGCAAAGGATTCTATAAGTTCAAGTAATAATATTAGTAACATGATAGAAATATGTTCTTGTAAAACTTTAAATGAAGTAATAAGAAACGTGTACTCATAAAGAAAGTTTTTAATTTAATAATATTTTTATTATTAAAAAAGTAGTATAATATATTATAATATGGAGATGTTGTGAGGTGGGTTGGAGTATGAGATTAAAAAAAGATGTAGAAATCAAAAAAATTTTAAAGTTACTATGTCCAGGAACGGCTTTAAGAGAAGGGTTAGAGAATATTCTTAAAGCTAAAACTGGAGGGCTTATTGTTTTAGGCGATAGTGATGAGATAATGAATATAGCAGATGGTGGTTTTATGATAAATGCAGATTATACACCTTCTTATATATATGAGTTAGCCAAGATGGATGGGGCTATAATAATTAGTAGTGATTTAAAGAAAATAGTGTGTGCAAATACTCAATTAATACCTAATTCATCCGTTACAACATTTGAAACAGGAACAAGACATAGAACTGCACATAGAGTTGCTAAGCAGACGGGGAACATAATAATTGCAATATCTCAACGTAGAAATATGATTACTGTATATAAAGGTGATATAAAATATGTTTTAAGAGAGAGTAGTAAGATTCTAGCTAGAGCAAACCAAGCAGTTCAAACTCTAGAAAAATATGTAGCTGTTTTAGATAGAGTTATCAATGCTTTAGATTTGCTAGAATTTCAACAATCTGCAACTTTATTTGATGTTGCAACAGCTATACAAAGAACCGAGATGGCTATGAGAATTGTAGAAGAGATTAATATTTACATATTAGAACTTGGTAATGAAGGTAGACTTATTTCTATGCAATTAAATGAATTAGTAAGACATATAGAAAGAGACGGAATATTACTTATAAAGGATTATTTAAATAATCCTGAAGATTATGAAAAGGTATATCAATCAATTCAAAAATTATCATCAAATGAATTATTAGATCTAGAAACAATATCAAAAGAAATGGGATATGTTGGTGGAGAATCATTAGCTGATTCTTTTGTAGTACCTAGAGGTTATAGATTGTTAAGTAAAGTCCCTAGGATACCTGCAAGTGTAGTTGAGAATGTTATAAAACATTTTAAGAATTTTAATGAGATAGTAAAAGCTACTATTGAAGATTTAGATAGAGTCGAAGGTATAGGAGAAGCAAGAGCTACAGCTATACAAAATGGAATAAGAAGAATAAAGGAACAAGTGTCTTTGAAAAAGGAATTATAATTAAAATGAATTATAATTCAGTCCATCTGTTGAACTAATGTTAAAGAAGAAAGCAACAAATCCGAAACGAATACAGAGAGAAGCCAGAAAGCAGACTGTTTATTCAGGCGTTGGAACAAAATCGCAACAAGCATTGCAATTGCAACGAGAAGAAAATAAGCTTATAAGAAAATCAATTAGTAAGCAACAACGAGAATTAGAAAAGCAACGCCAATTCGAATTAAAACAACAGAAACGAAAAGAAAAGCATAGGGGCAGATAATGCCCCTATAATATTTTATCTAAAAGTGAATTTCCCAAGTGTAGAGATTTTATCTGTTTCTTTAAGTAATACATCATATAGATTAATATCTAAGTTATTACATAATGCTGTAAGATAAAATAGGTTGTTACCAATTTCACGTTCAATGATCTCACGACAATTCTCACAAAGACAGCCTTCTGTATGAGAACTTAAGTTAATAGATAGAGAATCGTCATTAGGAATAAGTTGTTTAGAAGCTTTTATAGAAATACAACCGCAGTTAGTAACTGACTTTGCAATTGCACGATTAACTCTAGCACTAGATTCTGAATATTTGGTTATTAAATCAATAATACTTCTATGCCTCAATAAGGAATCGTTTACAAAGTTCTGGAATTCATCAAAGATTATATCTTTCATGGATATCAACTCCTTTTAAAATTTTGAATAACAACTTTAATTTAATTATAAGTTTTTAGTAAAAAGATTGTCAATGGGGAACTTATTAAATTAATGGGCAAAACTAAAAAATATTCCTATAATGAATTACATGAAGGAGAAAAGTGAATACTTAATGTGTTATAATATATAAAATTAACTAAGATATGTTTCCTATTAGGAGGGACAAAGTTGAAAAAGATATTAAAAAATTTATTTACTATTGTAGGTATGTTACTAGGTTATAGTACAGCTGAATTTATATTAAAGATTGATAGATTAGAAAAGATATTTTTTTGGGAGCATACAATATATAGAGTTTTATTTATAATAGCAGTAATAATTTTATTTGGTTTTATTTTTTATATATTAACACCAATAGTATATAAAAGAGTTAATAGATTTATAGAGTTTGTAGTTAGGCGTATTCAAAGAAAAAATATAAATGAAATTGTATATGGATCATTTGGAGCAATAATATTTTTGATGATAACAACATTAATTACAAGACCATTACTTGTGTTTCATAGTACAGTAGGAAAGTTACTACTTATAATTATTAATATAATTTCAGCTATAATTGGAGCTGAGTTAATGGCAAAGAAAAAGAATGACTTAACTAGTTTTATAGTAAATATAAGAAAAAATTCTCAGACAAAAGATAAAAAAAATAAGGGTATTGTTAAAGGAGTTCCTAAAGTATTAGATACATCTGTTATAGTTGATGGCAGAATATTTGATATATGTAAAACAGGTTTTATAGAAGGACCATTAGTTATTCCTGAGTTTGTATTAGATGAATTAAGGCATATATCCGATTCATCAGATGATTTAAAGAGAGCAAGAGGTAGAAGAGGTCTTGATATATTAAATAAGATACAGAAAGAATTATCAATAGAAGTTGAAGTGTGGAATGGTGAAATTAAAGAAATAGATGAAGTAGATAGCAAATTATTAAAATTAGCTAAGATGCTTAAAGGAAAAGTTATAACAAATGATTATAATTTAAATAAGGTTGCAGAGGTTCAGGGAGTTCCTGTGCTAAATATAAATGATTTATCAAATGCTATAAAACCTATTCTTATACCAGGCGAATCTATGGTGGTGGAATTAGTTAGAGTAGGAAAAGGAAATAATCAAGGGATAGCTTATTTAGATGATGGAACAATGATAGTTGTTGAAGAAGGAAGAAAATATATTGGTAAGGCAATAGAAGTTGTGGTAACTTCAGTGCTTCAAAAATCAGCTGGAAGAATGATTTTTGGTAAACCTATTAAAGTTAAGGAGTAGATAATATGAGTAATTCGGCAATAATTCTTGCAGGTGGAAGAGGAAAAAGAATGCAAGCAAATATAAGCAAGCAGTATATATTATTAAAAGGAAAACCAATCTTATATTATACTTTAAAAACATTTATAGATTGTCCATATATAGATGAAATAGTATTGGTTGTTCCAGAAGATGAAATAGAGTATTGTGTTGAAAATATTATTAATAAATACAGTTTAAATGTAGATAAAATAGTAGCAGGTGGAAATGAACGTCAAGCTTCAGTTTATAATGGACTTAAAGGATTAAAAAAGAATGGAATAGTACTTATACATGATGGGGCTAGACCTTTTGTAAGTGAAAAAATTATAGAAGATGGTATAAAATATGCAACTACATATGGTGCAGCAGCACCAGGGGTAATGCCAAAGGATACAATAAAAATAAAGAAAAAAGATAATTTTTCAAAAGAAACACCAGATAGATCAAATCTTGTAGCAATACAGACACCTCAAGTATTCAAGTATGATATCATAATGAAGTGTCATGAAAATATAAAAGTTAAAGGGACAAAAGTTACAGATGATACTATGGTTGTTGAAAGTAATAATTATCCTGTGTATTTATACGAAGGTGATTATAAGAATATAAAGATTACTACACCAGAAGACCTAATATTAGCAGAATATTTATGTCAATGATATTGACAGTATATTCATAAAAAAGTTATAATAAATAATAAATTTTAAACAAAATTTGCGATGAAGAAGAATAGTAGAAATCGACTTTTCAGAGAGAAGATCCTTTAGGCTGTGAGATTTTCAATAGATTTTGAACCAGCTTTGGAGCAAGAATCGGTTTAATACCGTTATCATTGATAAGAGAACAAAATTTAGGTGGTACCGCGTTTAATATTCGCCCTAATGCATAATTAGGGCGATTTTTTAACGTTTAAGTAAGATATAAAACTTTTTAAGTATCTATGGTTTTGTTGTTTAGATATATTTTAAAATTCAAGTTATTGGAGGAGTAATAAATTATGAAAATGTCAAAAATGCTAAACTTAACACTAAGAGAAGTTCCAGCGGAAGCAGAAATAAGTAGTCATAAGTTAATGCTAAGAGCTGGATTAATGAGAAAAATGGCTTCTGGGATATACAACTATATGCCTATGGGTTTAAAAGCTCTTAAGAATGTAGAAAATATAATAAGAGAAGAAATGAACAATGCAGGTGCTCAAGAATTTTTAGCTTCAGCATTATTACCAGCTGAATTGTGGCAAGAATCAGGTAGATGGGATGTATATGGAGCTGAGATGTTCAGACTTCATGATAGAAATAATAGAGATTTTTGTTTAGGACCTACTCATGAAGAAGTATTCACAGATATTGCTAGAAATGAAATAAAATCTTACAAGCAACTTCCAATTAACTTATATCAGATTCAAACAAAATATAGAGATGAGAGAAGACCTAGATTCGGAGTAATGAGAAGTAGAGAATTCGTTATGAAGGATGCTTATAGTTTTGATAAGGATCAAGAAGGACTAGATTTATCATATAATACTATGCATGATGCATATGTTAAGATATTTAATAGATGTGGATTAGATGCTAAATGTGTTGCAGCAGATTCTGGTGCTATAGGTGGTGCTAACTCAGCAGAATTCATGGTTAAGTCTGAAGTAGGAGAAGATGATGTAGTATTTTGTA
Source organism: Clostridium sp. MSJ-8 (assembly GCF_018918325.1). Lineage (GTDB taxonomy): Bacteria > Bacillota > Clostridia > Clostridiales > Clostridiaceae > Clostridium. Next base: position 21,858 of record NZ_JAHLQH010000019.1, read on the forward strand.
CACATTGTGATTACGCAGCTAATATAGAGAAGGCACCAGCAGTTGCTGAAAAGGCAGAAAAGGAAGAATTAAAAGATTTAGAGAAGATAGAAACACCAAATGTAAAGACAATAGAAGATTTGGAAAAATTCTTTAATACAACTAAGAAAAAATTTGCTAAAACACTATTATTTAATGTTGATGGCAAGATTATAGCAGTAATGGTTAGAGGAGACAGAGAAGTTAATGAAGTAAAAGTAACTAATGCTATAGGTGGTGCTATTAATTTTGATATGGCATCTGCTGAAGAAGTATTCAATGCGACTTCTGCCAAAATAGGATTTGCAGGACCTATAGGAATAAAGGTAGACGAATTATTAGTAGATGAAGAAGTTTGCAATATGTATAACTTTGTAGTTGGAGCAAATGAGACAGGATATCATTTAGTCAATGTTAATTATGGAAGAGACTTCGAAGGTAAAGTTGGAGATTTTAGAAATGTTACAGAAGGAGAAGCTTGTCCTAATTGTGGAGAGAAAATAACTATTTCAAGAGGAACTGAAGTAGGACATATATTTAAGCTAGGAACAAAGTACTCAGAACCAATGAAAGCAACATTTGCAGATGAAAATGGAAAAGAAAAACCTTTCTTAATGGGATGTTATGGAATAGGTGTAACTAGAACATTAGCATCTATAATAGAACAACACAATGATGAAAATGGAATTATATGGCCATTATCAGTTGCGCCATATCATGTATCAGTAATTCCAGTTAACATAAAAGATGAAAATCAAATGAAGATAGCTGAAGATATTTATAATGAATTAAAATCTTTAGGTGTAGAAGTTATAATGGATGATAGAAATGAAAGAGCAGGAGTTAAGTTTAAAGATTCAGAGATTATGGGAATACCTATGAGAATTACTGTAGGTAAGAAGATAGTTGATAATCAAGTTGAATTTAAACTTAGAGATGGCGGAGAAAATGAAGTTATTTCGATAGAAGATGTAGTTTCAAGAGTTAAGGCAGAATTTGAAAAGAACAATATAAAAATAAAATAATTTTATGGAGGCTGAGTATATGAAAATATATAACACAATGACCAAACAAAAAGAAGAATTTAAGCCATTAGAAGATGGAAAAGTCAAGATGTATGTTTGTGGTCCAACTGTATATAATTTCTTTCATATAGGTAATGGTAGAACATTTATAGTATTTGATACTGTAAGAAGATACCTAGAATATAGAGGCTATGAAGTTAGATTTGTTCAGAACTTTACTGATATAGATGATAAGATGATAAAAAGAGCTAATGAAGAGAATATATCAGTAAAAGAAGTTGGAGATAAGTATATAGCAGAATATTATAAAGATGCAGATGGATTAAATATAGAAAGAGCTACTGTTAATCCAAGAGCAACAGAATATATACAAGATATAATAGAATTTGTAAGCGAACTTATAGATAAAGGATACGCTTATGAATCAGCGGGAGATGTGTACTTTAGTACAAAGAAATTTAAAGGATATGGTAAATTATCAGGACAGAATTTAGAAGAACTTCAAGCCGGAGCTAGTAATAGGGTAAATCTAGATGAAAAGAAACAAGATCCTATGGATTTTGCTATATGGAAGGCTCAAAAACCTGGAGAACCAGCATGGGAAAGTCCTTGGGGAATGGGAAGACCAGGATGGCATATAGAATGTTCATGCATGGCAAAAAAACTTCTTGGAGAATCAATAGACATACATGCAGGTGGTATGGATTTAGCATTTCCACATCATGAGAATGAAATTGCTCAGAGTGAAGCACTAACAGGAAAGCCTTTTGCTAAATATTGGATGCATTCAGCATATATAAATGTTAATAATCAAAAGATGTCTAAGTCATTAAATAATTTTGCAACAGCAAGAGATGTATTAAAAGAATACAGTGCAGATGTAATTAGATTCTTTATGTTGTCAGCGCATTATAGAATTCAAATTAATTTTAGTAAAGAATTATTAGATTCAGCAAAGGCATCTGTTGATAGACTTTATAATTCTATAAATAATTTAGAAAATTTATTAGATGAAGTTAAGAATGAAAAGATGACAGAAGAAGAAAATAGATATTATGATTCATTAGATGAATATAGACAAAAATATATTCAAAAGATGGATGATGATTTTAATACAGCAGATGCAATTACAGTATTATTTGAATTAACAAAGAGTGCTAATACTAATATTAATATAGATTCTTCAAAAGAATTAATTCAAAAAGTGTTAGATTTTATAAGAGAATTAGGTAAACCATTAGGAATGTTACAAGAATCTACAAAAGTTAGTCTAGAGGATGAGATAGAAGAACTTATTAATAAACGTCAAGAAGCAAGAAAAAATAAAGATTTTGCTATGGCTGATAAGATAAGAGATGATTTAAAGGCTAGAGGAATAATATTAGAAGATACACCTCAAGGTGTTAGATGGCATTTGGAAAGAAAATAAAATAATAAAACTAAGAGGCTGCAAGGTATTGTAGCCTTTCTTTTAAATGAGAGTTGTTGTATATAATAAAAAAAAGAAGGGAGGCGTTGTTGCTAAAATTTTATTATAGATAATGCTAGAACAATATGTTATAAAATATTTAAGCAACAAAAAATAATGTTAGAGGATTTTAGAATTAAAGAATATTCAAAAGAAGAGGCTAAACAATTAAATCCACTTCAATTGGCATTAATAGGAGATGCTGTATACGAAATAGCAATAAGAAATTATGTCTTATCCTTAGATAGTGGTCTTTCTGCAAATAAAATACATAAAAAAGCCATTAATTATGTTAAAGCAAAGGGACAATCAGATATAATGCATAGGATAGAAGATAAACTAACAGAAGAGGAAGCATATATATTTAAGAGAGGAAGAAATGCAAAATCTGCTACAGTACCTAAAAATGCCGATGTAAGGGATTATAGAATTGCAACAGGATTTGAGGCGTTAATTGGTTATCTATATCTTGCAGGAGAAAAAGATAGATTGTTATTTGTTTTAAATGAGAGTATAAAAAGTAGAGAATAGGAGAAAAGCTTATGAAGCAACAGCATAAAAAAGAATTTGAAGAGAGAGAAGACATTGTAATTGGAAGAAATGCAGTTATGGAAACTTTAAAAAGTGACAGAACCATTGAGTGTTTATATATTGCTAATGGTCATAAAGAAGGATCTATAAATGTGATAATAAAATTAGCTAAAGAAAAAAAGGTTGTTATAAAAGAAGTAGATAAGAAGAAATTAGATTCATTATGTGGTGGAGTTGTTCATCAAGGAGTAATAGCAAAAGTGACACCATATAAATATTATGAAGTTGAAGATATATTACAAACAGCTAGAGATAAAGGTGAGAGTCCATTTATAGTTATATTAGATGAAATAGAGGATCCACATAATTTAGGCTCAATAATAAGAACTGCTGAATTATGTGGAGTTCATGGAATAATAATTCCAAAGAGAAGAAATGTATCTATTACGTCAACTGTTTTTAAATCTTCTGTTGGAGCTATAGAGTATGTTAAAGTAGCTAAAGTTACCAATATAAATCAAACAATAGAAGAATTGAAAAAAGAAGGAGTATGGATATATGCAGCAGATATAGATGGAACAGAATATAGCTACGAAGTTGACTTTTCGGGTGGATGTGCTTTAGTAATAGGAAATGAAGGAAAGGGAATATCTAATTTAACATTAAAAAAATGCGATAAGATAGTTAAAATTCCTATGGTTGGAAAGATAAATTCCTTAAATGCATCTGTTGCAGGTGGTATAATGATGTATGAAGTACTTAAGAATAGATTAAAATAAAAGAGGCAGAACTTATGAAGATAATTTTTGTTGATGGGTATAATGTACTACATAGTTGGAAAGAACTAAAAATGGAGAAGGAATATAGTTTTCAAGGAGCAAGACAAAAGTTAGTTGATATGCTACATAATTATGCATCTTATATTGAATGTAGAATAATATTAGTTTTTGATGGCTATAAAGTTCCAGGAAATCTAGAAGCTAGAGAGGACGTAAATCAAGATATAACTATAATTTATACTAAAGATGGAGAAACAGCTGATAGTTATATAGAGAAGGAAGTTAACAATTTAGGAAGAAGATATGAGATATATGTAGTTACATCAGATCTTTTAGAACAACAAACAGTGTTTCAGAGAGGGGCAGTAAGAATATCTTCTATAGAATTTCATAATGAAGTAAAAAAAGTTCAAAAAAATATTATGAAGATGGAGAATAACCATGTTATACCGAAGAATCATTTACAAGATAATATTGATTTGGATATTTTGAAGAAATTAGAGGAAATTCGAAGAAGTGATTTAAAATAATTGACTTAAATCCAGGCATTAGAGTATAATTTTAGTGGTATTAAGGTATGGTTTGGAGGGGGAGAAGTGTGTAGCAAGGAATGTAAGGCAGAACTTTATCCTGAGTTTCAAGAAAAATCAGATGAAGAAATTGTTGCTATGGCAAAAGACGGTAATGAAAAAGCTCAAGAGTGCATTATATCTAAATATGAGAATTTTGTGAAGTCGAAAGCTAAGTCATATTTTTTAATAGGTGCAGATAAAGAGGACATATATCAAGAAGGAATGATTGGGCTATATAAAGCGATTAGAGATTTTAATCCTGAGAAGCTTACATCCTTTAGAGCATTTGCTGAGATATGTGTTACTAGACAGATAATAACTGCGATAAAAACAGCAACTAGGCAAAAGCATATTCCGCTTAACACGTATGTTTCTTTAAACAAACCTATATACGAAGAGGAGTCGGAGAGAACGTTATTAGATGTTTTATCTGGGCTTAAGATAACAGATCCAGAGGAGCTATTTATTAGTGCTGAGCAGATGGAACATATTCAACAAGAGATTGGAAAAGTTTTATCAGATTTAGAGTTAGAAGTCTTGACATCATATTTGGATGGAAAGTCTTATCAAGAGATAGCATGTGATTTAGATAGGCATGCTAAATCAATAGATAATGCATTGCAGAGAGTTAAAAGAAAACTAGAAAAATGCTTAAATTTAAAATGATTATCTTATCTATTGACAAATAAATTAATTGATAGTAAACTTTATAATTGGTATATTGAAAATACGTTGAGTGCGTCAGTGCTCATGTAGCTCAGCAGGCAGAGCGTCGCCTTGGTAAGGCGGAGGTCGTCGGTTCAAGCCCGATCATGAGCTCCAATATATAAAAAAAACATAAAACGCTAGGCTAAGTTTATTAAAGTTTAAGGAGGAATAAAAACAATGTCAAAGGCAAAATTCGAAAGAACTAAACCACACGTAAATATCGGAACAATCGGTCACGTTGACCATGGTAAGACAACATTAACAGCAGCTATTACAACAGTATTAGCAAACAGAGGATATGCAGAAGCATTTGATTATGCATCAATCGATAAAGCACCAGAAGAAAAAGAAAGAGGAATCACAATCAACACAGCACACGTTGAATATGAAACAGACAAGAGACACTATGCGCACGTTGACTGTCCAGGACATGCTGACTACGTAAAGAACATGATAACAGGAGCAGCACAAATGGATGGAGCAATCTTAGTTGTATCAGCAGCAGATGGTCCAATGCCACAAACAAGAGAACACATCTTACTAGCATCAAGAGTTGGAGTTGACTATATCGTAGTATTCTTAAACAAAGCAGATATGGTAGACGATCCAGAATTATTAGAATTAGTTGAAATGGAAGTAAGAGAATTATTAAATGAATACAACTTCCCAGGAGATGACGTTCCAGTAATAACAGGATCAGCATTACAAGCATTAGAAAACCCAACAGATCCAGAAAAGACAAAATGTATATTAGACTTAATGGATGCAGTAGATAGCTACATTCCAACACCAGAAAGAGCAACAGACAAAGCATTCTTAATGCCAGTAGAAGATGTATTTACAATCACTGGTAGAGGAACAGTTGCAACAGGAAGAGTTGAAAGCGGAGTATTACACGTTGGAGACGAAGTAGAAATCGTAGGATTAAAAGAAGAAAAAGGAAAGACAGTAGTAACAGGAATCGAAATGTTCAGAAAGTTACTAGATGAAGCACAAGCTGGAGATAATATAGGAGCATTATTAAGAGGTATCCAAAGAACAGACATCGAAAGAGGTCAAGTATTATCACAACCAGGATCAGTACATCCACACAAGAAATTTGTAGGTCAAGTATACGTACTAAAGAAAGAAGAAGGTGGAAGACATACACCATTCTTTGATGGATATAGACCACAATTCTATTTCAGAACAACAGATGTTACAGGATCAATCAAATTACCAGAAGGAATGGAAATGGTAATGCCAGGAGATCACATCGATATGACAGTTGAATTAATAACACAAGTAGCAATGGATGAAGGATTAAGATTCGCTATCAGAGAAGGTGGTAGAACAGTAGGTTCAGGAGTTGTTACTAGTATAATAGAATAGTTTTAACTAAGAATATTCTGATTATTATGTGGGACTGGGTATGAATTACCTAGTCCTTTATAGAGACTCAATATTGACAAAAGCTTACTTTTGTGATAGTGTAGTTGAGTAACTCATAATAGGAACGGAGTATAAGAGAATTCTCTCTTAAAATAAATACTAATTAACTGGAGGTGCAGACCGTGAGAGTAAAGATAACTCTAGCATGTACTGAGTGCAAGCAAAGAAACTACAACACATTAAAGAACAAGAAAAACAACCCAGACAGAATTGAAATGCAAAAGTATTGCAAGTTCTGTAAAAAGCATACTCTTCACAGAGAAACAAAATAATAAAAATTGCATTTGAGAAATGACACATACTTGATATGGATATAAGGATGTGAAATAATGACAGGAAAAAAGAATAATAAGTCAAAGAAAAATGGCATATTAAAATTTTTTGGAGGGGTTAAGGCAGAAGTAAAAAAAATAACTTGGCCTACTAAAATTGAAGCCAAAAAAGCATTAGTAGCACTAGCTGTAGTTGCGGGTATATACCTAATATTAGTTGGTGGCTTAGACTTTATCTTTCAAAACCTCTTTGAAGTAATCCTAAATCTTAAATAAAAGGAGGTTTAAGTGATTAATTCACTAAAATAGTTATGAGTGAAAGAGCGAGATGGTATGTAGTGCATACATATTCAGGTTATGAAAACAAGGTAAAAGCAACTATTGAAAAAAGCGTTGAAAATAGAAATTTACAAGACTTAGTACTTGATATACAAGTACCTATGGAAGAAGTAATTGAAGAAAAAGACGGGAAACAAAAAGTTGTTACTAAGAAGAAATTTCCTGGATACGTATTGGTAAAAATGTTTATGTCAGACGAATCATGGTATATTATAAGAAATACCAGAGGAGTAACAGGCTTCGTAGGTCCTGGATCAAAGCCAGTTCCTCTATCTGATGAAGAAGCTGAATCTATGGGGATTATTGAAATACCTGAAGATATCGATTTAGAAGTTGGAGAGAGCGTAAAAGTAATATCAGGACCATTAAGAGAATTTGTTGCTTTAATACAAGAAATTAATCTTGAAAAACACAAAATTAAAGCATCAGTTGATATGTTCGGTAGAGAAACATTAGCCGAACTTGATTTTAATCAAATTGAGAAGTTAGTTTAGTTTATATAAACTGATTTTTAATTAAGTGGGAGGACATAAAGTGTCCGTAAATACCACAGTATAGGAGGAATTTACAAATGGCAAAGAAAGTAACTGGAATAATCAAACTTCAACTTGCTGCAGGAAAGGCAACACCAGCACCACCAGTTGGACCAGCATTAGGACAACATGGAGTTAATATAATGGGATTCTGTAAGGAGTTTAATGCTAAGACTGCAAATCAAGCTGGATTAATAATACCAGTAGTAATTACAGTATATCAAGACAGATCATTTAGCTTTATATTAAAGACTCCTCCAGCTGCTGTTCTAATCAAGAAAGAATTAGGATTAGAAAGTGGTTCAGGAGTACCAAACAGAACAAAGGTTGGTAAATTAACTAAAGATCAAGTTAGAAAGATTGCAGAAACAAAGATGCCAGACTTAAATGCTGCTACTATAGAAACAGCTATGAGCATGATTGAAGGTACAGCTAGAAGTATGGGAGTAACTATCGAAGAGTAATCATTAAATATTGTGGGAGGTATTAACCGCTAAAACCACGAAGGAGGCTTATTAATGGGAAAGAAATATATTGAAAGCGCAAAGTTAATAGATAAAAACACTTTATACAATCCAGAAGAAGCTATAGATTTATCTATAAAGACTGCGAAAGCTAATTTCGATGAAACAATCGAATTACATGTAAGATTAGGTGTAGATCCAAGACACGCTGACCAACAAGTTAGAGGTGCTGTTGTATTACCTAACGGTACAGGAAAAACAGTTAAAGTTTTAGTATTTGCAAAGGGAGATAAGGCAAAAGAAGCAGAAGCAGCAGGAGCTGATTTTGTAGGAGCTGAAGAATTAGTTCAAAAGATCCAAAGCGAAAACTGGTTTGACTATGATGTAGTAGTTGCTACTCCAGATATGATGGGTGTAGTTGGTAGAATCGGTAGAGTTTTAGGACCTAAGGGATTAATGCCAAACCCAAAATCAGGAACAGTTACATTTGATGTAGCAAAAGCTATTTCTGAAATCAAAGCTGGTAAAGTTGAATATAGAGTTGATAAGACTGCTATAGTTCACTGCCAAATCGGAAAGAAATCATTTGGAGTTGAAAAATTAAAAGAAAACTTCCACACATTAATGGACGCATTAGTAAAAGCTAAACCAGCTGCTGCTAAGGGTCAATACATTAAGTCAGTAAGTATATCAAGTACAATGGGACCTGGAGCTAGAATCAACCCAACAAAAGTTTTAGATTAATATTGACTTAAAGAGATATAAGTGATATAATATTTTGTGTTGTTAAAAAGAAAATAATCCGTAGACGATAGGTGCTTAGGCGTAACGTATACAACCTATTTAGGAACCAGATAGAATTATTGAGGTCTTCCTATGTCTACGGAGGACCTTTTAAAATGCATAAATAGCAAAATTATGAGGAGGTGAAACTCTGTAATGAATAAGAACAGAACTATTAAAGAAGCTAAGGTAGCTGAGATAAAAGAAAAGTTACAAAAAGCACAATCAGTAATCCTTTCTAATTATCAAGGTCTTACAGTTGAAGAAGATACAACTTTAAGAAAGAACTTAAGAGAAGCTGGCGTTGAATACAAAGTATACAAGAATACTTTAGTAACAATTGCTGCTAAAGAATTAGGAATGGAAGGAATAACTGAATTCCTAGAAGGACCAGTGTCAATTGCATTTGGATATGAAGATGCAACTGCACCAGCTAGAATTTTAAATGATTTTGCAAAAGATCACAAGAAATTAGAATTAAAAGCAGGTATTGTTGAAGGAGAAGTTTACGATAAAGAAAAGATCGAACAACTTGCATCAATACCATCAAAAGAAGTACTTATTGCAAAACTTCTTGGAAGTATCAAGAGTCCATTATCAAATCTTGCATACTTATTAAATGCAATAAAAGAAAAGAAAGAAGCTGAATTAGCTGAATAATTAAATTATTGAAATATTTTTGGAGGTGCCAATAAAATGACAAGAGAAGATATAATCAATGCTATAAAAGAAATGAGCGTTTTAGAATTAAATGAATTAGTAAAAGCTTGCGAAGAAGAATTCGGAGTAAGTGCTGCTGCTCCTGTAGCAGTTGCTGGAGCTGGAGCAGTTGCTGGTGGAGCTGCTGCTGAAAAGAGCGAATTTGATGTTGTATTAGCTAGCGCTGGAGACAACAAGATCAAAGTAATAAAAGCTGTAAGAGAAATAACTGGATTAGGATTAAAAGAAGCTAAAGAAATAGTTGACGGAGCTCCTAAGACTGTTAAAGAAGCTGTAGCTAAAGAACAAGCTGAAGAAATGAAAGCTAAGTTAGAAGAAGCTGGAGCATCAGTTGAACTTAAATAATTCGAATTTGAATTAATAAAATAAGAGGTATTTTCCTTTGAGGAAATACCTCTTTTGTTTCTATTGTATAGATTGTGTTTTTGATATAAGATGTTAGTGCTTAGTGAAAAAAATATGTTGCTATTTTTTTTATAATAAGGCATAAAAATGTTGACATTGAATATTTCTTGTGATAGTATTAGTAAATGTACTGTTCATTGTGGAATAGTATATGTATGTGAAAAAATATGTATAACTATTAAAAAAGTGGTTATACTAAAAAGATGATGTTCTCCGAAAGCAACTGAGCCTAAGGTAAAAGTCCTTAGAGGAAGTACGTTTTTGGTTATTTTAGTTTATACAAGGGGTGAAAATTCATGGTACATCCTATCCAAGTTGGAAAAAGAACAAGAATGAGTTTTGGTACAGTTCCGGATACTTCGGAGATACCTAACTTAATCGAGGTACAATTAGATTCGTATAAGTGGTTTTTAAGAGAGGGTCTTCACGAAGTTTTCGATGATATTAACCCAATTACAAATTTCACTGGTAATCTAGTACTAGAGTTTGTAGACTACAAGCTTGATATGGAAAATATTAAATACGAAGTTGAGGAATGCAAAGAAAGAGATGCTACATATGCAGCACCTTTAAAAGTTTCTGTAAGACTTCAAAATAATGAAACAGGAGAAATAAAAGAACAAGAAGTGTTTATGGGCGATTTCCCATTAATGACAGAACAAGGTACATTTGTTATTAATGGTGCTGAAAGAGTTATCGTAAGCCAGTTAGTTAGATCTCCAGGAGTATATTATAGCTATAATCGTGATAAGAGTGGAAAGAAATTATTCTCTTCTACTGTAATACCTAATAGAGGTGCATGGTTAGAGTATGAAACAGATTCAAATGACATAATTTATGTTAGAATCGACAAGACAAGAAAGCTTCCTATAACTATATTAGCTAGAGCTATGGGCTTTGGAACTGATCAAGAGTTACTAGACTATTTTGGTGATGATGAAAGATTTAGAGCGTCTATCGAAAAAGATAACACTAAGACAAGAGAAGAAGCACTTTTAGAAGTTTATAAGAGATTAAGACCAGGCGAACCACCTACAGTTGATAGTGCTATTTCATTAATTGATACATTATTCTTTGATGCAAAGAGATATGACTTATCAAGAGTAGGAAGATATAAATTCAATAAGAAATTAGCTATTAACTTAAGACTTATAAACCAAATAGCAGCAGAAGATGTTGTTAATCCATCTACTGGTGAAATTATGGTTGAACAAGGCAACAAGATTGACAGAGCAACTGCAGAAGCAATTCAAAATGCTGGTATCAACAAAGTTGACGTGTTAGTTGACGATAAAGTTGTAAGAGTAATAGGTAATCATTTTGTAGACTTATCTAAACAAGTTCCATTTGATATATCTGATTTAAATATCAAAGAAGCTGTTTATTATCCAGTATTAAAAGAAATTTTAGACAATTATTCAGATGAAGATTCTATAAAAGCTGAAATTAAGAACAATATCACTAAATTAATTCCTAAGCACATAATTAAAGATGATATTTTTGCAACTATTAGTTATGAACTTGGATTACCATATGATATTGGATATGTAGATGATATAGATCATTTAGGTAATAGAAGATTAAGATCAGTTGGTGAATTATTACAAAATCAATTTAGAATAGGACTTTCAAGAATGGAAAGAGTAGTTAAGGAAAGAATGACTATTCAAGACCAAGAAGCTATAACTCCTCAGATGTTAATTAACATTAGACCAGTTGCAGCTGCTATAAAAGAATTCTTTGGAAGTTCACAATTATCACAATTTATGGACCAAATTAATCCATTATCAGAATTGACTCATAAGAGAAGATTATCTGCATTAGGACCTGGAGGTCTTTCAAGAGAAAGAGCAGGTTTCGAAGTTAGAGATGTTCACCATTCACATTATGGTAGAATGTGTCCTATAGAAACTCCAGAAGGACCTAATATAGGATTAATTAACTCTTTAGCTACATTTGCAAGAGTTAATGAATATGGATTTATAGAAACTCCATATAGAATAGTGGATAAAGCTAATAAGAGAGTGACAGATGAAATAAGATATTTTACAGCAGATGAAGAAGATCAATATCTAGTTGCACAAGCTAAGGAACCTTTAGATGAAAATGGATATTTCTTAGATAAAAAAGCTACTGTAAGATATCAAGATGAAACTTTAGTTGTCCCTGTAGAAGATGTTGATTTGATGGACGTATCAGCTAGACAAATAGTATCTGTTGCAACTGCAATGATACCTTTCCTAGAAAATGATGATGCTTCTAGAGCACTTATGGGATCTAACATGCAACGTCAAGCTGTTCCATTATTAAAAACTCAAGCTCCAATAGTTGGAACAGGAATTGAACATAAGGCTGCTGTTGATTCAGGAGTTTTACCTAAAGCTAGAAATTCAGGAGTGGTTACTTATGTAAGTGGTAATGAAATTAGAGTTAAGAGAGATTCTGATGGTGGAACTGATGTATATAAACTTCTTAAGTTTAAGAGAAGTAACGCAGGAACATGTATAAATCAAAGACCTATTGTTGATAAGGGTGAGATAGTATTTAAGAATCAAGTACTTGCTGATGGCCAATCAACAGATTTAGGAGAAGTTTCTTTAGGTAAAAACATAAGAATGGGCTTTATAACTTGGGAAGGTTATAATTACGAAGATGCGATGTTGATTTCTGAAGAGTTAGTAAGAGAAGATGTCTTTACATCTATTCATATAGAAGAATATGAATGTGAAGCAAGAGACACTAAGCTTGGACCAGAAGAAATAACTAGAGATATTCCAAATGTAGGTGAAGATACATTAAAAGATATTGATGATAGAGGAATAATTAGAATAGGTGCTGAAGTAAGATCTGGAGATATATTAGTTGGTAAGGTTACTCCAAAGGGAGAAACTGAATTAACAGCTGAAGAAAGATTATTAAGAGCAATCTTCGGAGAAAAAGCAAGAGAAGTAAGAGACACATCATTAAGAGTTCCTCATGGAGAAGCTGGAATTATTGTAGATATAAAAGTATTTACAAGAGAAAACGGTGATGATTTAAATCCAGGAGTAAATGAACTAGTTAGATGTTACATTGCTCAAAAGAGAAAAATATCTGTAGGAGATAAGATGGCTGGACGTCATGGTAATAAAGGTGTTATTTCTAGAGTATTACCAGAAGAAGATATGCCATTTTTACCAGATGGAAGACCACTTCAAATATGTTTAAACCCTCTAGGCGTACCTTCTCGTATGAATATAGGGCAAGTACTTGAAGTACATTTGGGATGGGCAGCAAGTCAATTAGGATGGCATATAGCTACTCCTGTATTTGATGGAGCTACTCAAAAAGATATAGAAGAATGCTTAGTTAAAGCTGGATATAATGCAAATGGTAAAACTGTTTTATATGATGGAAGAACAGGAGAACCTTTTGATAATGAAGTAACTGTAGGAATAATGTATATCTTAAAACTAGCTCACTTAGTTGATGATAAAATACATGCAAGATCTACAGGTCCATATTCATTAGTTACACAACAACCATTAGGTGGTAAAGCACAATTTGGTGGTCAAAGATTTGGAGAAATGGAAGTTTGGGCATTAGAAGCATATGGTGCTGCACATACATTACAAGAAATATTAACAGTAAAATCTGATGATGTTGTTGGTAGAGTAAAGACATATGAAGCTATAGTTAAGGGAGAAAATATCCCTGAACCAGGAGTTCCAGAATCATTTAAGGTTCTGATAAAAGAACTTCAAGCATTATGCTTAGATGTTAGAGTATTAAATGAAAATAATGAAGAAGTACAACTAAAGGAATTTGTAGAAGATGATGCAGCAAGTCTAGATGTTAATATCGAAGGCTCAGAAGATTATGTGGTAGATAATACATCAAATCAAGAAGATGCTGAAGATAGCTACACAGATTCAGAAGAGGATTCAGATTTTGAAGCTGATGAAGAATTTGAAGTTCCTGCATTAGATAATGATATAGATTTAGATGATTTCAATGACGAACATTAATTTTGAAGGGAGGATACACCCTTGTTTGAGTTAAATAATTTTGATGCTATGCAAATTGGCCTTGCGTCTCCAGAACAAGTAAGACAATGGTCAAGGGGTGAAGTTAAAAAGCCTGAAACAATTAACTATAGAACATTAAAACCTGAAAGAGACGGATTATTCTGTGAGAGAATATTCGGACCTATGAAAGATTGGGAATGTCACTGTGGTAAATATAAGAGAGTAAGATATAAAGGTATTGTCTGCGATCGATGTGGTGTAGAAGTAACAAAATCTAAAGTAAGAAGAGAGAGAATGGGGCATATAGAACTTGCTGCCCCTGTATCTCATATATGGTATTTTAAAGGAATTCCATCTAGAATGGGATTAATACTAGATATGTCTCCAAGAGCTTTAGAGAAGATATTATATTTTGCTTCATATGTAGTTATTGACCCTAAGGAAACAACACTATTAAAGAAACAACTGCTAAATGAAAAAGAATATAGAGAAGCTGTTGATAAATACGGTGAAGATAGTTTTGAAGCTGGAATGGGTGCTGAAGCTATTCAAAAACTTTTAAGTGAAATTGATTTAGATACACAATCTAAAGAGTTAAAAGAAGAATTAAAGCAAAGCACTGGACAAAAGAGAGTAAGAATAATTAGAAGATTAGAAGTTGTAGAATCATTCAAAAAATCAAATAATGATCCGCAATGGATGATTATAAATGTTATTCCTGTTATTCCACCAGATTTAAGACCTATGGTTCAATTAGATGGTGGTAGATTCGCTACGTCTGATTTAAATGACTTATATAGAAGAGTAATTAATAGAAATAACAGATTAAAGAAATTATTAGATTTAGGTGCACCAGATATCATTGTAAGAAATGAAAAGAGAATGCTTCAAGAAGCAGTAGATGCACTTATTGATAATGGTAGAAGAGGTAGAGCGGTAACTGGTCCTGGAAATAGACCACTAAAATCTCTATCAGATATGCTTAAAGGTAAGCAAGGAAGATTTAGACAAAACTTACTAGGTAAGAGAGTTGACTATTCAGGTAGATCGGTTATAGTTGTTGGACCTGAATTAAGAATGTATCAATGTGGCTTACCTAAGGAAATGGCTTTGGAATTATTTAAGCCATTTGTAATGAAAAAATTAGTAGAAGATGGTGTAGCACACAATATTAAGAGTGCTAAGAGAATGGTAGAAAGAGTAATGCCTCAGGTATGGGATGTTTTAGAGCAAGTAATTCAAGATCATCCTGTATTATTAAACCGTGCTCCTACACTTCACAGATTAGGAATTCAAGCATTCCAACCTGTTTTAGTAGAAGGTAGAGCAATAAAATTACACCCTCTTGTATGTACTGCATACAATGCGGACTTCGATGGTGACCAAATGGCGGTTCACGTTCCTTTATCTGTTGAAGCACAAGCTGAAGCAAGATTCTTAATGCTTGCTGCAACTAACATATTAAAACCATCAGATGGTAAACCAGTTTGTGTTCCTACTCAAGATATGATTTTAGGATCATATTATTTAACAATGGATAAAGAAGGAGATAAAGGCGAAGGTAAATATTTCTCATCAAAAGAAGAAGCTATAATGGCTTATGAAAATAAAGTCATTTCAATACATGCAGGCATAAATGTAAAAATGTTTAAAGAAGTAGATGGAGAAATTAAATCAGGTATTATCAAGACAACAATTGGTAAGATTATATTTAATGAATCTATTCCACAAGATTTAGGATTTGTAGATAGAACTAATCCTGAAAACACATTTAAGCTAGAAGTAGATTTCCTAGTAACTAAAAAGACATTAGGAAAAATTGTTGATAAATGTTATGCGAAACATGGCCCAGCAGATACATCTATAATGCTAGATAAAATTAAAGCAACTGGATATCATTATTCAACTATAGGAGCTATAACAGTTTCTTCATCAGATATGATAGTTCCTCAAGCAAAATATGATTTGTTAAAAGATGCTGATGATACAGTTGAAAAGATAGAGAAGATGTATAAAAGAGGATTTATATCTGACGATGAAAGATATCAAAGAGTTATAGAAAAGTGGACTAAGACAACAGAAGATGTTGCGGATGCACTTATGGATAGTATGGATAAATTTAATCCGATATTCATGATGGCTGATTCAGGAGCCAGAGGTTCTAAGTCTCAAATTAAGCAATTAGCTGGTATGAGAGGACTTATGGCAAGTCCTTCAGGTAAGATACTTGAATTACCAATCAGAGCATCATTTAAAGAGGGTCTAGATGTATTAGAGTATTTCTTATCTACACATGGTGCTAGAAAAGGTAATGCCGATACAGCATTAAAGACAGCCGATTCAGGATACTTAACAAGAAGACTAGTTGATGTATCTCAAGATGTTATAGTTAGAGAAGAAGATTGTGGTGCAACAAAAGGTATGGTAGTTACTGAAATAAAAGAAGGTAATGAAGTAATTGAAGGATTAGAAGAAAGATTAACAGGTAGATATTTAGCTGAAGATGTTATAGATCCGAATACAAACGAAGTTGTTGTAGAAAATGATACTTATGTTGATGCTGCATTAGCTGAAAAAATTGCTAAGACAGGAATAAAGGCTGTAAAGATTAGATCTGTATTTACATGTAGATGTAAAACAGGAGTTTGTGCTAAATGTTATGGTATGAATATGGCAACAGCTAAGAAAATAAATATTGGTGAAGCTGTTGGAATAATAGCTGCACAATCTATCGGAGAACCTGGTACACAGCTTACAATGAGAACATTCCATACAGGTGGTGTTGCTGGAGCAGATATCACTCAAGGTCTTCCTAGAGTTGAAGAATTATTTGAAGCAAGAAAACCAAAGGGATTAGCTATAGTAAGTGAAATAGCAGGAACTGTAAATGTAGAAGAAACTAAGAAAAAGAGAACAGTACATGTAATCTCACCAGATGGAGAAGAAAAGAGTTATGATATACCATTTGGTTCTAGATTAAAAGTTTCAAATGATGATGTTATAGAAGCTGGTGATGAAATAACAGAAGGATCTGTAAATCCACATGATATAGTTAATATCAAAGGAATTGAAGGCGCTAGAAAATATTTATTATCTGAAGTTCAAAAAGTTTATAGATTACAAGGTGTTGATATAAATGATAAACATCTAGAAGTAGTTGTAAGACAAATGACTAGAAAGATAAAAGTAACTGATTCTGGAGATACAGATTTATTACCAGGTACTACTATAGATATATTTGATTTTGAAGAAGCAAATGAAAAAGTAAGAGAATTTGGTGGAGAAGAAGCTCAAGGAGAGCAAGCGTTATTAGGAATTACTAAAGCAGCACTTGCGACAGATAGTTTCTTATCAGCAGCTTCATTCCAAGAAACAACAAGAGTACTTACTGAAGCAGCAATAAAAGGTAAGGTTGATCCATTAATAGGATTAAAAGAAAATGTAATTATTGGTAAACTTATACCTGCTGGTACTGGTATGACAAGATATAGAGGAATAACATTAAATGTAGATGAGAGTTCTATAGAAGATGATAATTTAGATATTATTGAATAATGAATGGAATTTTATTGACATGAACATACTAAAATGATACAATACGAATTGTGTGATTTTTAGTTGCAAGTATGTAAATTGTCTACATGAATTCATGAGGCAAAGTTAGATACTTTGCCTTTATGATTTTTATATAGATTACACATTAAACAGGTATCTTTAATAAAAGATAAATAATTTCAGGAGGTGAAAGAATGCCAACTATAAGCCAATTAGTTAGAAAAGGAAGAAAAGTTACTGCTAATACTTCAACTGCACCAGCACTTAAAGAGTGTCCACAAAAGAGAGGTGTATGTACTGTAGTTAAAACTAGTACACCAAAGAAGCCTAACTCAGCTCTTAGAAAAGTTGCCAGAGTAAGACTTACTAATGGATTTGAAGTTACTGCCTATATTGGTGGTGTAGGTCACAACTTACAAGAACATAGCGTTGTTCTTATAAGAGGTGGAAGAGTTAAGGACCTTCCTGGTGTTAGATACCATATCGTAAGAGGTGCATTAGACTGCGCTGGAGTAGCTAACAGAATGCAAGGAAGATCAAAGTATGGTGCTAAGAGACCTAAGAAATAATAGGTTTTGACCATGTAGTGCTTATCTTCGCATTTACATAGATTTATACTTTAATTAAGTTTATATAGATGAAGGAGTTAGCACTTTGCGGTATGAAAGACTACCGAGTACCGATGAACTTAAATTATCATGTTAAGGAGGGAAGAAAAGTGCCAAGAAAAGGACATATAGCAAAGAGAGATGTTTTACCAGATCCAATGTACAACTCAAAGGTTGTTGCAAAGTTAATAAACAACATAATGGAAGACGGTAAAAAAGGAGTAGCACAAAAAATATGCTACGATGCATTTGAAATTATAGCACAAAAATCTGATAAAGATGCGTTAGAAGTTTTTGAAGAAGCAATGAATAACGTAATGCCTTTATTAGAAGTAAAAGCTAGAAGAATAGGTGGAGCTACTTATCAAGTTCCAATAGAAGTAAGAGCTGAAAGAAGACAGACTCTTGGTATCAGATGGATACTAGCAGCTGCTAGAAAAAGAGGAGAAAAGCTTATGTGCGAAAGATTAGCTGGTGAATTATTAGATGCATCTAATAACACTGGTGCTGCTGTTAAGAAGAGAGAAGATACTCACAAGATGGCAGACGCAAACAAAGCATTTGCTCACTACAGATACTAATAAAAAAACTGTTTTGGTATTCATGCCAAAACAGTTTTGTCAAATTCACTAATAACATAGTTGAGAGGAGGAAAAATAATGGCAAGAAAGTACCCATTAGAAAAGTTCCGTAATTTCGGAATAATGGCGCACATTGATGCTGGTAAAACAACAACAACTGAACGTATATTATTTTATGCTGGTAAAACACATAAAATAGGAGAAACTCACACAGGTGAATCTCAAATGGACTGGATGGAACAAGAAAAAGAAAGAGGTATCACTATTACATCTGCTGCTACTGCATGTGAATGGAAAGGTCATGAATTAAATATCATTGACACTCCAGGACACGTAGACTTCACAGTAGAAGTTGAAAGATCATTAAGAGTTCTAGATGGAGCTGTTACTGTTCTAGATGCTAAGAGTGGTGTTGAACCTCAAACTGAAACTGTATGGAGACAAGCGGACAAATACGGTGTTCCAAGAATGATATATGTAAATAAAATGGATGCTACAGGTGCTGATTTCTTCAGATGTGTAAACACTGTAAGAGATAGATTAGGATCTAATGCAGTAGCAATTCAAATTCCAATAGGTAATGAAGACACATTCAAAGGAATGGTTGATTTAATTACAATGAAAGCTAACGTTTTCTATGATGATTTAGGAAAAGATATCAGAATAGAAGAAATACCTGCTGACTTAGCAGATCAAGCTGAAGAATATAGAGGTATAATGTTAGAAGCAATAGCTGAAACTGATGAAGAATTAATGATGAAGTATCTAGAAGGTGAAGAAATCACTGAAGAAGAAATCAAGACTGCATTAAGAAAAGCAACTATTGCAAATGAAATATATCCTTGTATTTGTGGTTCATCATACAAAAACAAAGGTGTTCAAGAAATGATCGATGGAGTTGTTGATTATTTACCATCACCATTAGATATACCACCAGTTAAAGGGGTATCATTAGATGGAGAAGAAGAAGAAGAAAGAAAAGCTGATGATAAAGAACCATTAGCTGCATTAGCATTTAAGATCGCTACTGATCCATTCGTTGGAAGATTAGCATTTACTAGAATTTATTCAGGTGTAATGCAAAGTGGTTCTTATGTTCTTAACTCTACAAAGGGTAAGAAAGAAAGAATCGGAAGACTTGTTAAGATGCATGCTAATCACAGAGAAGAAGTTGAATCATTAGAAGCAGGTGAATTAGGAGCAATTATAGGATTAAAGAATACTATAACTGGTGATACTTTATGTTCAGAAGATGCTCCAATAATTCTTGAAAAAATGGAATTCCCAGAACCAGTTATTTCAGTTGCTATTGAACCAAAAACTAAAGCTGGTCAAGAAAAAATGGGAATTGCTTTAGCTAAGTTAGCTGAAGAAGATCCAACATTTAAGACATATACTAACCAAGAAACAGGTCAAACTATCATAGCTGGTATGGGTGAGTTACACTTAGATATCATCGTAGATAGATTACAAAGAGAATTCAAGGTTGAATGTAATGTTGGTGCACCACAAGTTGCATACAAAGAAACTATCAGAAAACCAGTTAAAGCTGAAGCTAAATATGCTAAGCAATCAGGTGGTAAAGGTCAATACGGTCATGCAGTTATTGAAATGGAACCAACTGACGGAGAATATACTTTTGAAAATGCAATCGTAGGAGGAGCTATTCCAAAAGAATACATTCCAGCTATCGATGCAGGTATTCAAGAAGCTGCCTTAACAGGTACAGTTGCTGGATATAATGTTATAAACTTCAAAGTTAAGTTAGTACATGGTTCATATCATGAAGTTGACTCATCAGAAATGGCATTTAAGATTGCAGGATCTATGGCATTCAAGAATGCAATGGCAAAAGCTGATCCAGTATTATTAGAACCAATGGAAAAAGTTGAAATAACAGTTCCAGAAGAATACATGGGAGATGTTATTGGTGATGTTAATGCAAGAAGAGGTAGAATGGAAGGAATGGAATCTGTAAATGGTGCTCAAATAATAAGAGCATTTGTACCATTAGCTGAAATGTTCGGATATGCTACAGCATTAAGATCTAAGACTCAAGGTAGAGGAACATACTCAATGGTATTTGACCACTATGAAGAAGTTCCTAAGAAAATTCAAGAAGAAATCGCTGGAAATAGAAAATAATTTAAATAAATAAACATTTAGTGTTTTAAGGAGGAATAAAAACAATGTCAAAGGCAAAATTCGAAAGAACTAAACCACACGTAAATATCGGAACAATCGGTCACGTTGACCATGGTAAGACAACATTAACAGCAGCTATTACAACAGTATTAGCAAACAGAGGATATGCAGAAGCATTTGATTATGCATCAATCGATAAAGCACCAGAAGAAAAAGAAAGAGGAATCACAATCAACACAGCACACGTTGAATATGAAACAGACAAGAGACACTATGCGCACGTTGACTGTCCAGGACATGCTGACTACGTAAAGAACATGATAACAGGAGCAGCACAAATGGATGGAGCAATCTTAGTTGTATCAGCAGCAGATGGTCCAATGCCACAAACAAGAGAACACATCTTACTAGCATCAAGAGTTGGAGTTGACTATATCGTAGTATTCTTAAACAAAGCAGATATGGTAGACGATCCAGAATTATTAGAATTAGTTGAAATGGAAGTAAGAGAATTATTAAATGAATACAACTTCCCAGGAGATGACGTTCCAGTAATAACAGGATCAGCATTACAAGCATTAGAAAACCCAACAGATCCAGAAAAGACAAAATGTATATTAGACTTAATGGATGCAGTAGATAGCTACATTCCAACACCAGAAAGAGCAACAGACAAAGCATTCTTAATGCCAGTAGAAGATGTATTTACAATCACTGGTAGAGGAACAGTTGCAACAGGAAGAGTTGAAAGCGGAGTATTACACGTTGGAGACGAAGTAGAAATCGTAGGATTAAAAGAAGAAAAAGGAAAGACAGTAGTAACAGGAATCGAAATGTTCAGAAAGTTACTAGATGAAGCACAAGCTGGAGATAATATAGGAGCATTATTAAGAGGTATCCAAAGAACAGACATCGAAAGAGGTCAAGTATTATCACAACCAGGATCAGTACATCCACACAAGAAATTTGTAGGTCAAGTATACGTACTAAAGAAAGAAGAAGGTGGAAGACATACACCATTCTTTGATGGATATAGACCACAATTCTATTTCAGAACAACAGATGTTACAGGATCAATCAAATTACCAGAAGGAATGGAAATGGTAATGCCAGGAGATCACATCGATATGACAGTTGAATTAATAACACAAGTAGCAATGGATGAAGGATTAAGATTCGCTATCAGAGAAGGTGGTAGAACAGTAGGTTCAGGAGTTGTTACTAGCATAATAGAATAATTCGAAACTATTAAATAATAATAAGAGTAAGGTAAGACGTCGCCTTGCTCTTATTTTTTTGTTATAATAAACCATTGCAAGATGAAAAAAAATATAGTATAGTAGATATCGGCAGCTAAATATTATTAATTGTAGTTTTTGATAAAAAACTTGAAAAAACTATATAAAAATAGTATAATGTAATAGTTGCAGGTCAAAACAACGATGAATCAAGAGGTTGCCGGACTTCCGGGGAATTCTTGATGAGTATGTCTGGATCTAGAATCCGACGACAGTACTTCTTCTGGTGTAGAGTGAGTACGAAACACCAGGAACAGTTTATGAAGAATACTGTTGTGCGTTCGAAGTAAAGCGTACATGAAAAGGAGGGAAATTAGATGGCAAAACAAAAAATTAGAATCAGATTAAAAGCATTTGATCATTCAATATTAGATCAATCAGCTGAAAAAATCGTAGAAACTGCTAAATCAACAGGAGCTAAGGTAGCTGGTCCAGTACCATTACCAACTGAAAAAGACGTAGTTACAATATTAAGAGCAGTTCATAAGTACAAAGACTCTAGAGAACAATTCGAAATAAGAACTCATAAGAGACTTATCGATATCGTTAATCCATCACCTAAGACAGTTGATGCATTAATGAGATTAAATCTACCAGCTGGAGTAGATATCGAAATCAAACTATAATTTTAATTATTTAAGCATGAACTATTATGATTGTTTAACAATCCGCTATTAGTTTGGGAGGTGTAGTGAAAATGAAAAAAGCTATAATAGGTAAGAAAATTGGAATGACTCAAATATTTGACCAAAACGGTAAAGTTATACCAGTAACAGTAGTAGAAGCAGGTCCATGTGTAGTAATTCAAAAATTAACTACAGAAAAGAATGGATATGACGCTATTCAAGTTGGTTTTGGAGAAGTAAGAGAAAAATTACTTAACAAGCCAGCAAAGGGTCAATTTGTTAAAGCAGGAGTATCTTTAAGAAGAACTGTTAAAGAATTCAGATTAGAAGATACAACTGGATATGAAGTGGGTCAAGAAATAAAGGCTGATATATTTGAAGTTGGAGACAAAGTTGATGTATCTGGAGTTTCTAAAGGTAAGGGATTCCAAGGTGTTATTAAGAGATGGAATGCTCAAAGAGGACCTATGACACACGGTTCTAAGTTCAAGAGAGCACCTGGTTCAATGGGAGCTTCATCAGATCCATCAAGAACTTTTAAGAATAAACATATGCCAGGTCACATGGGAGCAGTTAATACAACAGTATTAAACTTAGAAGTAGTAAAAGTTATACCTGAAAAGAACTTAATACTTATAAAGGGTGGTATCCCAGGTCCAAATAAAGCTAAAGTAGTAATAAGAAATACAGTTAAAGCTTAATTTCTTAGGGAAAGGAGGAATATAGAATGCCTAAAGTAGGATTATTTAACAAAGAAGGAAAACAAGTTGGAGATATCCAATTAAATGATGAAGTATTTGCAGTAGAGGTTAATCAATATGCAATGCATCAAGTAGTTGTTGCGTTACTTGCAAATAAGAGACAAGGAACTCAATCAGCTAAGACAAGATCTGAAGTAAGAGGAGGCGGAATCAAGCCTTGGAGACAAAAAGGTACAGGTAGAGCTAGACAAGGTTCTATAAGAGCACCTCAATGGATCAAAGGTGGAGTTGTATTCGCACCAAAGCCAAGAGACTACAGAATGTCAATTCCAAAGAGCATGAAAGTTGTTGCTATGAAATCAGCATTAACTAGCAAGGTTCAAGATGGAGAAATGTTAGTAGTTGATAATTTAGATTTTGAAACAATCAAGACTAAACAAGTAGTTGAAATGTTAAAAGCTTTTGAAGCTAAGAAAACATTAATTATAACTGCAGAGTCAGATGAAAAAGTATATAAATCAGCAAGAAACATCGAAGGTGTTGAAGTAATGCCAGTAAACAATATAAATGTATATGATTTATTAAAGTTTGCTAAAGTTATCGTTACTAAGGATGCTGTATCAAAAATTGAGGAGGTGTACGCATAATGAATTTATGTAGCCATGATATAATTAGAAAACCTGTTATTACAGAAAAAACAATGGCAGCTATGGCTGAAAATAAGTACACTTTTATAGTTCATGTTAATTCAAACAAATCTCAAATAAAGAGAGCAGTTGAAGAAGTGTTTGGAGTTAAGGTACAAAGCGTTCAAACAATTAATTCAATTGGTAAAACAAAGAGAATGGGTGTTCACGTTGGAAAACGTGCTGACTATAAAAAAGCTATAGTTACACTTACTGAAGACAGTAATAGTATTGAATTCTTTGAAGGATTACAAGGCTAATTAAAGTGATTTATTGGTTATCAAACCAGATAAGCTAAAAAAGGAGGGAATACAATGGCAGTTAAAAAGTTTAACCCTACTACTCCATCTAGAAGACAAATGACAGTTCAATCATTTGATGAAGTTACTACAAGTACTCCAGAGAAGTCTCTTTTAGTATCTTTAAAGAAAACTGGTGGTAGAAATGCACAGGGTAAAATAACTGTAAGACACCATGGTGGTGGTGCTAAGAGAAAGTACAGATTAATTGATTTTAAGAGAAATAAGGATGGTATAGAAGGAAAAGTTGCTTCTATAGAATATGATCCAAATAGAACAGCATACATTGCTTTAATTTCATACAAAGATGGAGATAAGAGATATATATTAGCTCCTCAAGGATTAAAAGTTGGCGATGTAGTTGTATCTGGTGCAGATGCAGATATTAAACCAGGTAACGCTTTACCACTTAAGAATATTCCAGTTGGTACATTAGTGCACAACATAGAATTACAAGTAGGTAAAGGTGGTCAATTAGTTAGAGCAGCAGGTGGCTCAGCTCAATTAATGGCTAAAGAAGGAAATTATGCTACTTTAAGATTACCATCAGGTGAAATGAGATATGTTAGAATAGAATGTAGAGCTACAGTAGGAACTTTATCTAATCCAACTAACGATATCATTAACTTAGGTAAAGCAGGTAGAAAGAGACATTTAGGATGGAGACCAACAGTAAGAGGTTCTGTTATGAACCCTAACGATCACCCTCATGGTGGTGGTGAAGGTAAATCTCCAGTCGGTAGACCAAGTCCAGTTACTCCATGGGGTAAACCAGCTCTTGGATACAAGACAAGAAAGAATAAGAAGTATTCAGACAGATTTATCGTTAAGTCAAGAAAATCTAAGTAGTATGAAGAGAAAATATTTTTCTCTTCATGTCTCAAATATTGCAAGTTGATGAAGGGAGGCATATATCAGTGAGTAGATCAACTAAAAAAGGACCTTTTGTCCATGCTGGATTATTTAAGAAAATAGAAGAAATGAATGCAAGTGGAGAAAAGAAAGTTGTTAAAACTTGGTCAAGAAGTTCAACAATTTTCCCACAAATGATAGGTCACACTATTGCTGTTCATGATGGTAGAAAGCACGTTCCTGTATACATATCTGAAGATATGGTTGGACACAAGCTTGGTGAGTTCGTATTAACTAGAACTTTCAAAGGCCATGTAGATACAGATAAGAAGGGTAAAAAATAGAAAGTAGAGCCGGAAAGGAGGAACATACATGGAAGCTAGAGCTATAGCTAAATACGTTAGAATGTCTCCAATAAAAGTAGGAGCTGTTCTTGATTTAATAAGAGGAAAGAGCGTAAATGAAGCTTTTGCTATATTAGAATATTCTCCAAGAGTAGCAGCAGATGAAATACTTAATGTATTAAAATCAGCAGTTGCTAATGCAGAAAATAATAATGCACTTGATTCTGACAGATTATATGTATCAGAAGCATATGTTGGTCAAGGTCCAACATTAAAGAGATACAGACCAATGGATCATGGTAAAGCATTTAGAATAAACAAAAAGACTAGTCATATAACAGTAGTTGTTAAAGAAAGAGCTTAAAAGAAGGAGGGAAAGAATAGTGGGTCAAAAAGTAAATCCTCATGGACTTAGAGTTGGCGTTATTAAGGATTGGAATGCAAAATGGTATGCTAACAAAGCAGATTTTGCTAACAATTTAGTAGAAGATAACAAGATAAGAAAGTTTGTTAAAAAAGAACTATTTGCAGCTGGAATTTCTAAGATAGAAATTGAAAGAGCAGCTAAAAGAGTTAAATTAAATATATATACTGCAAAACCAGGAGTAGTTATAGGAAAAGGTGGAGCAGGAATTGAAGCTTTAAAAGCTAAGGTTTCAAAGATAGTTACAGAAAAGAATGTTTTAATAAACATTGTTGAAGTAAAAAATGCAGAATCAGATGCACAATTAATGGCAGAAAACATTGCTGCACAATTAGAAAAGAGAGTTTCATTCAGAAGAGCTATGAAACAAACTATTCAAAGAGCTATGAAGCGTGGAGTTAAGGGAGTTAAAACTTCTTGCTCAGGTAGATTAGGTGGCGCTGAAATGGCTAGAACAGAACAATATCATGAAGGAACTATACCACTTCAAACATTAAGAGCTGATATCGACTATGGATTTGCAGAAGCCGATACAACTTATGGAAAAATCGGAGTAAAAGTATGGGTATACAATGGCGAAGTTCTTCCAACTAAGAAAGTAGAAAAGGAAGAAGCTGAAGCATAAGAAAGGAGGAATAAATTATGTTAATGCCTAAGAGAGTTAAGCATCGTAAGACTCAACGTGGTAGAATGAAAGGTAAGGCACATAGAGGTAATTTTCTAGCATACGGTGATTATGGAATTCAAGCTACAACTTGTGGTTGGATTACAAGCAACCAAATAGAAGCTTCCAGAATTGCAATAAATAGATATATTAAAAGAGGAGGAAAACTTTGGATAAAGATTTTCCCAGATAAGCCAGTTACTGCAACTCCTGCTGAAACTAGAATGGGTAAAGGTAAAGGAGCAGTTGAATACTGGGTAGCAGTAGTTAAACCAGGTAGAGTTTTATTTGAATTATCAGGTGTAGGTGAAGAAGTAGCTAGAGAAGCTATGAGACTTGCATCACATAAACTTCCAGTAAAGACTAAGTTCGTTACTAGAAAAGATTTTGAGGAAATGGGTGGTGAAGAATAATGAAGGCTAGAGAACTAAAAGAAATAGATAGAAAAGATTCTCAAAACTTAAACGTACAGTTAACAGATCTTAAAGCTGAATTATTCAATTTAAGATTTCAATTAGCTACCGGACAATTAGATAATCCTATGAGAATAAGAGAAGTTAAGAAATCTATAGCCCAAATCAAAACCATCTTAAGAGAAGAAGAGATAAGGGTTCAACAGTAATTCGAAAAGGAGGTAGGCCTTAAATGGAAAGAGGATTAAGAAAGAAGAGAATCGGAAGAGTTGTTTCTAATAAAATGGATAAGACTATCGTAGTTGCTGTTGAAACTAAGGTAAGACATCCGCTTTACGGTAAAACTGTAAATAGAACAACTAAGTTTAAAGCTCATGACGAAAATAATGAAGCTCAAATAAACGATAGAGTATTAATAATGGAAACTAAGCCAATATCTAAAGATAAGAGATGGAGACTTGTTGAAATAGTTGAAAAAGCTAAATAATACGCGTTAAACTGAAAGGAGGGTATTCAATGATACAACAACAAACTGTTCTTAAGGTTGGAGATAACTCAGGAGCAAAAGAAATAATGTGTATAAGAGTTCTTGGTGGTTCTAAAAGAAAGTTTGGAAACATCGGAGACGTAATAGTAGCAAGCGTTAAAAGTGCAACACCAGGCGGAGTTGTTAAAAAAGGTGAAGTTGTTAAGGCTGTTATAGTAAGATCAAAGAGAGGATTAAGAAGAGCTGACGGTTCTTATATCAAATTTGATGAAAATGCAGCAGTTATAATAAAAGATGATAAGCAACCAAGAGGAACTCGTATATTCGGACCT
Organism: Clostridium sp. MSJ-8; assembly: GCF_018918325.1. Lineage (GTDB taxonomy): Bacteria > Bacillota > Clostridia > Clostridiales > Clostridiaceae > Clostridium. The sequence continues at coordinate 49,928 of NZ_JAHLQH010000019.1, forward strand.
GTTGCTAGGGAGCTAAGAGATAAAGAGTTTAATAAAATATTATCATTAGCACCAGAAGTTCTATAATAGAGGAGGTGTCTAATTTGAAAGTGCACGTAAAAAAGAATGACAATGTTATAGTTGTTTCAGGTAAAGATAAAGGTAAAACTGGAGAAGTTTTAAAAGTATATCCTAAAACAGGCAAAGTAATTGTTTCAGGAGTTAATATAGTTAAAAAACATCAAAAGGCTAACAGAAACCAAGCTGAAAGTGCAATAATCGAAAAAGAAGGTGCAATATACAGCTCAAAGGTTATGTTATACTGCAAAAAATGTAAATCTGCTACAAGAGTTAGCAATAAGATATTAGAAGATGGTTCAAAAGTTAGAGTATGTAAAAAGTGCGGAGAAACATTCTAATAGAATCTGAAAGGAGGTACTCGTAAACAATGGCAAGACTAAAAGAAAAGTATGATAATGAAATAGTATCAGCTATGATGGAAAAGTTCGGTTATAAAAACATAATGGAAGTTCCTAAATTAGAAAAAATAGTAATCAACATGGGTGTTGGTGAAGCTAGAGAAAATCAAAAAGTATTAGAATCTGCAGTTGCTGATTTGACTTTAATAGCAGGTCAAAAACCTATATTAACAAGAGCAAAGAAGTCAGTTGCGAACTTTAAAATAAGAGAAAACATGGCTCTAGGATGTAAAGTAACATTAAGAAGCGAAAAAATGTATGAATTTGCTGATAAGTTAGTATCAATAGCATTACCAAGAGTTAGAGATTTCAGAGGAGTTTCTGATAAATCATTTGATGGTAGAGGAAACTATTCACTAGGTATTAAAGAACAATTAATATTCCCAGAAATTGAATACGATAAAGTTGATAAAGTAAGAGGAATGGATATCATCTTCGTTACAAGCGCTAAGACTGACGAAGAAGCAAGAGAATTATTAAGATTCCTTGGAATGCCATTCGCTCAATAATAAGGAGGGAACACGATGGCACGTAAGGCAATTATTGAAAAATGGAGTAAAACACCTAAGTATAGCACAAGAGCTTATACTAGATGTAGAATATGTGGTAGACCACATTCAGTATTAAAGAAATATGGTATCTGCCGTATTTGCTTTAGAGAACTTGCTTATAAGGGAGAAATTCCAGGATGCAAGAAGGCAAGCTGGTAATACAAGTTATCGAAAGGAGGCACATTAAAAATGGTTATGACAGATCCAATAGCAGATTTGCTAACACGTATAAGAAACGCAAATGCTGTTAAACATGAAGTAGTTGAAGTACCTTCTTCAAATGTTAAGAAGGAAATTACAAATATATTATTACAAGAAGGATATATTAAAGAAATTGATGAATATAGTGATGGAATAGTTCCAATGTTAAGAATATCTCTTAAATATGGTGCTAACAAGGAAAAGGTAATCACTGGAATCAAGAGAATATCTAAACCAGGATTAAGAGTTTATTGTAAGAAGGAAGAAATTCCTAAAGTTCTTAATGGTTTAGGAGTAGCTATAATATCAACTTCAAAAGGAATAATGGTTGATAGAGAAGCTAGAAAATTAGGACTAGGCGGAGAAGTTATCTGCTACGTTTGGTAGAATAAAAAGTTTTAGTTAAAATATAATGTACGATAATTAATCAGGAGGTGCGACAATGTCAAGAGTAGGTAGATTACCAATAGCTATACCTGCTGGCGTAACTGTTAGTGTAACACCAGACAACGTTGTTACAGTAAAAGGCGCTAAGGGTCAATTAGTAAAAGCTATGCACAAAGACATGAGAATTGCGGTTGAAGACAACCATGTAGTTGTTACAAGACCAAGCGACGTGAAAGAGCACAGAGCTCTTCATGGATTAACTAGAGCTCTTATAAACAATATGATAATCGGAGTTTCAGAAGGTTACCAAAAAACTTTAGATTTAGTTGGTGTTGGTTATAGAGCACAATTACAAGGAAAGAAACTTGTAATGAATCTTGGATTCTCACATCCAGTAGAAGTAGAACCAATGGAAGGAATTACTTTCGAAACTCCTGCAGCTACTAAGGTTGTTATCAAGGGAATCGATAAGCAATTAGTTGGAGCTCAAGCAGCTGATATAAGACGTTGGAGAAAACCTGAACCATATAAGGGTAAAGGAATTAAATACGAAAATGAAGTTATCAGACGTAAAGAAGGTAAGACTGGTAAGAAATAATTAGGAAGGAGTGAGATCTATGTTCAAGAAGGCAGACAAAAACGCTAAAAGAGTTAGACGTCACCTTAGAGTTCGTAAGAAAGTTTTCGGTACTCCTGAAAGACCAAGACTTTCAGTATATAGAAGTGAAAAGAATATCTATGCACAAGTAATAGATGATATAAATTCAAAAACATTAGTTTCTGCATCTAGTTTAGAAAAAGGTTTTTCAGCAAACGGTGGAAACAAAGAAGGTGCTAAAGCTGTTGGTGAATTAATAGCTAAAAAAGCTTTAGAAAACGGAATTTCAGAAGTTGTATTTGATAGAGGTGGATATGTATATCACGGAAGAGTACAACAATTAGCTGAAGCAGCAAGAGAAGCAGGATTAAAATTCTAAAAATAAGGAGGGAAATACATGAGAATCGATCCTAATACATTAGGTGACCTTAAGGAAAAAGTTGTTTTTATAAACAGAGTAACTAAGGTTGTTAAAGGTGGTAGAAACTTTAGATTCAGCGCACTAGTAGTTGTTGGAGATGAAAACGGACATGTAGGCGTTGGAATGGGAAAATCTATCGAAATTCCTGTTGCAATTAAAAAAGGAATTGAAGATGCTAAGAAGAACATGGTAGAAGTAGCTCAAGTAGGAACTACTATTCCTCATGAAATATATGGCGAATTTGGAACTGGAAAAGTTCTTATAATGCCAGCTAAAGAAGGTACAGGAGTTATCGCTGGAGGTCCAGCTAGATCTGTATTAGAATTAGCAGGAATTAAAGACGTAAGAGCTAAATCATTAGGTTCAAACAATCCAAGAAACATGGTTAATGCAACTATTAATGGATTAGCTAACTTAAGAACAGCTGAACAAATAGCTAAATTAAGAGGAAAAACTGTTGAGGAAATATTAGGTTAGGAGGTATATTGCGATGGCTAAGTTAAGAATTACATTAGTAAAGAGCTTAATAGGTAGAAAGAAAGACCATATTGCTACTGCAAATGCCTTAGGACTTAAGAAGATAGGTAAAACAGTAGAACATGAGGGAACTCCTCAAATCAATGGTATGATAAAGAAAATAGACTACTTATTGAAGGTAGAAGAAATATAGTTAAGAGGAGGTGTGCTTAGTATGAAACTTCATGAATTAAAACCAGCAGCTGGTAGCAAGAAAGCTCCTAAGAGAGTTGGTAGAGGTACTGGTTCAGGTTTAGGAAGAAACGCTGGTAAAGGTGAAAAAGGACAAAACGCTAGATCAGGTGGTGGAGTTAGACCAGGATTCGAAGGTGGTCAAATGCCATTATACAGAAGACTTCCTAAGAGAGGATTCACTAACATATTTGCAAAAGAAATCATCAGTATTAATGTTGATAGATTAAATAGATTTGAAAATGGAACAGAAGTTACTCCAGAATTATTACTAGAAACAAGAGTAATAAGCAAAATAAAAGATGGAGTTAAGATATTAGGAAATGGAACATTAGAAAAGAGCCTAACAATAAAAGGCTGTAAGCTATCTAAATCTGCAAAAGAAAAGATAGAAGCAGCTGGAGGAAAAGTTGAGGTGATTTAATAATGCTATCAACCCTACGTAATGCCTGGAAAGTTCCAGAAATGAGAAAAAAGTTCATATGGACTATAGTATTAGTAGCAATATTCAGGATGGGAATTCATGTTCCTTGTCCTGGTGTTAGTTCTGACTTTCTTAAACAATTAACAGATCAAAGTTCTTTGATGGGATTTTATGATTTGATTTCAGGTGGAGCATTTAGTGATTTTAGTATATTAGCATTAGGTGTTATGCCTTATATTAATGCCTCAATCATAATGCAATTATTAACTATTGCAATTCCTGCTTTAGAACAATTGCAAAAAGAAGGTCAAGAAGGCAGAAATAAAATTCAAAATGCAACTCGTTATGTTGCAATTGGTATAGCAGTAATTCTTGCAATTGGAGTACTTACAACATTATCTAATTACGGTGGTACTTCAGGAATTACAAAATTCGAATATGTTGTAATAGTGCTATCACTTATTGTTGGATCTACATTCTGTATATGGTTAGGAGATCAAATTACAACAAAAGGATTTGGAAATGGAACATCAATATTAATTTTTGTTAATATTATTTCTAGAATTCCTAAATCAGTATATGCTTTATATCAATCGGTAAAGGCTGGAACATTAAATGCAGTTGAATTAGCATTATTTATAGTTGGAATAGTAGTATTAATCGCATTAGCTGTATATTTCAGTTTAGCTGAAAGAAGAATACCTGTACAATATGCTGGTAAAGCAGTTGGAAATAGAGTTTCAAAGGCTCAAACAACTCATATACCATTAAGTATAATTAGTGCAGCAGTAATAGCAATAATATTTGCTATGTCTGTAATGACATTTTGTGAAGCGTTAGCTCAATTCTTCCCTAATAATGGGGTATTAGAATGGTTAACAACAAGTAAATACAGTGTATTAAATAAAGGAACTTGGATGTATCCAGTACTTTATGCAATACTTACAGTATTCTTTACTTGGTTCTATAATGAAGTTACATTAAAGCCAGAAGAAATGGCTGAAAATTTAAATAAATCATCAGGTATAGTAGTAGGTGTAAGACCTGGTAAAGATACTGAAAAGTACTTTAGTACAGTAATTGCAAAAATATCTATTATAGGTGGTATATTTGCTGCAATATTAGCTGTAATACCTGTAATTTTACAACAAACTGAAAAATTTGGATCTACATCATTTGGTGCAACAGCTATTTTGATTGTAATTGGAGTTGCTCTTGATTTCTCAAGAAGACTTGATTCACAAATGGTTATGCGTCATTATGAAGGATTCCTTAAATAAGATTTTATATATTGGAGATGATGATGCCCGTGAAGATTATATTATTAGGACCCCCAGGAGCTGGAAAGGGTACACAGGCAAAATCAATTAGTAACAGATATGAAATACCTCATATTTCTACAGGGGATATTTTCAGAAAGAACATTTCTGAAAATACACCTCTTGGAATAGAGGCTAAGAAATACATGGACAACGGACAATTAGTCCCAGACCAAGTTACAATAGACATGGTTAAAGATAGATTATGTGAGGACGATTGTAAGAAGGGATATCTATTAGACGGTTTTCCAAGAACAGTAAGTCAAGCTGAAGCACTTCAAGCATTCTTAGAGGAAAGAAATGAATCATTAGATTGTGCATTATTAATTGATGTACCTAAGGAATTTATTCTTGAAAGAATGACAGGAAGAAGAGTGTGCCCATCATGTGGCGCAAGCTATCATGTTAAATTCAATCCTCCTAAGGATGGAAAATGTGAATTATGTGGATCAGAAGTTGTTCAAAGAAAAGATGATACTGTAGAAACTGTTAAAGAAAGATTAGACGTATATGAAAAACAAACTCAACCACTAATTGATTATTATAAAGAAAAGAAATTATTATCAACAGTAGATGGTACAAAAGCTATAAATGAAGTTTTTGAAGGTATCTGCGATGTTTTGAAAAAATAATATTTAGTCTAAGATACTAAGATTTAATAACAAGTTGCTTAGTAATAAATGTTTAGACATTTATACTAAGGTAATCATCGAGGTGGAAAATTTGCAGAGCAATGACTTGATAGGAAAAGTGGTACTTTCAAAAGCTGGTAGAGATAAGAATCATTTATATATTGTAATTGGGATTATAAATTCTGAGTATATTTTATTAGCAAATGGAGATACTAAGACATTAGATAAGCCTAAGAAAAAGAAAGTAAAGCATTTGAGTTTTCTATCAGAAGTTAATGATGAAATAAAGTCAGCCATAGTTAATAAAGATAAAAGTACTGACCTAAAAATAAAGAGTTTTTTAAAGTTAAAAGGCATTGTTAAGGAGGGTTGATTACCTTATGTCAAAAGATGATGTAATAGAAATGCAAGGTACCGTGTTAGAAGCGTTACCAAATGCCAGGTTCCAAGTTGAACTAGAAAGTGGGCACACAATTCTAGCGCATATATCAGGAAAGTTAAGAATGAACTTCATAAGAATTTTACCTGGAGATAAAGTTACAGTAGAGCTTTCTCCATACGATTTAACAAGAGGTAGAATTACATGGAGAGCTAAATAGTTTTTAGATTTTATCTAAAATCAATATAACAAGGAGGGTTAGCTATGAAAGTAAGACCATCAGTTAAGCCTATTTGCGAAAAGTGCAAGATAATAAGAAGAAAAGGAAGAGTAATGGTAATCTGTGAAAATCCTAAGCACAAGCAAAAACAAGGCTAAAAAATCAAAAAAAATGTAGAAATCTTGAAATTTTATTTGACTTTTTTGCAAAAGTCAAATAAAATTATATAGTCAATGTTTTAATAATTAGGTTTTAGGTGCGGCTGAATGTTATAATAACATGCCTAGAATTTTATTATAAATAATATTACTTTTAAGGCATTTTAATTACCAGGAGGTGTAAATTTTAATGGCAAGAATAGCAGGTGTTGACCTACCAAGAGAAAAAAGAGTTGAAATAGGTCTAACATATATATATGGAATAGGGCTTCCAACTTCACAAAAAATATTAGCTGAATGCGGAATAAACCCTGATACTAGAGTTAAAGACTTAACTGAAGAAGAAGTTAACGATATAAGAACTTACATCAAGAATATTAACGTTGAAGGTGACTTAAGAAGAGAAGTTGCTTTAAACATTAAGAGACTTCAAGAAATTGGATGTTATAGAGGTATTAGACATAGAAGAGGTCTTCCAGTTAGAGGACAAAAAACTAAGACTAATGCTAGAACTAGAAAAGGTCCTAAGAAGACTATAGCTAATAAGAAGAAGTAATAAGGAGGTAAAGTAATGGCAGCTCAAAAAGTTAAGAAGACTAGAAGAAAAAAAGAAAGAAAAAATGTTGAGCATGGTGCAGCACACATCAAATCAACTTTTAATAACTCAATAGTTACTTTAACAGATGCAGCAGGTAATGCTTTATCATGGTCTAGTGCTGGAGCTTTAGGATTCAGAGGATCAAGAAAGAGCACTCCTTATGCTGCACAAATGGCAGCAGAAACTGCAGCTAAAGCAGCTATGGAACATGGATTAAAGAGCATTGAAGTATATGTTAAAGGTCCAGGTTCAGGAAGAGAAGCAGCTATAAGATCATTACAAGCTGCTGGTTTAGAAGTAACTTTAATAAAAGATGTTACTCCAATACCACACAATGGATGTAGACCACCAAAAAGAAGAAGAGTTTAGTACAGTCGTTTAGGAGGTGTAAATTTAATGGCAAGATATACTGGAGCTACATGTAAGTTATGTAGAAGAGAAGGTATGAAATTATTCCTTAAAGGGGATAGATGTTATACAGATAAATGTGCTTTTGCTAGAAGAAGCTATGCACCGGGACAACATGGCGCTAACAAGAAAAAGGTGTCAGGTTACGGATTACAACTTAGAGAAAAGCAAAAAGCTAAGAGAATATATGGCGTATTAGAAAGCCAATTTAGAAAATATTATGAAAAAGCTGAACATATGAAGGGCATCACAGGTGAAAACTTACTTAAGTTATTGGAATTAAGACTTGATAACGTAGTATACAAATTAGGATTTGGTTCATCTAGAAATGAAGCTAGACAATTAGTTACTCATGGTCATTTCTTAGTAAATGGTAAGAAAGTAGATATTCCATCATTTAAAGTTTCTGTTGGTGATGTTATTTCTGTATGTGAAAAGAGCAGAGGTACTGAAAAGTTCAAGACTTTCGCTGAAAATCCAAAGGCTATGCCAAAATGGATAGAAGCAAATATCGAAAATTTCGAAGGTAAAGTTGTAGCTGAACCTGAAAGAGATGATATAGAAGTACCAATTAATGAAACTCTTATCGTCGAATTATACAGCAAATAATAGGTATGCCCTCAGAAGCAAGTTGCCATTTTTTAAAAACAAGGAGGGTTTGTGTGTATGTTAGAAATCGAAAAGCCAGTAATTGAATGCGTTGAATCTAATGAAAATGGTACTTATGGTAAGTATGTTGTTGAACCATTAGAAAGAGGATATGGTATTACTTTAGGTAATGCACTTAGAAGAATATTATTATCATCTTTACCTGGTGCAGCAGTAACTTCTGTTAAGATAGATGGAGTACTTCATGAGTTCTCAACTGTTCAAGGCGTTAAAGAAGATGTTACAGAATTGATTCTTAACATTAAAGCTTTAGCATTAAAGATGGAAGGCGAAGGTCCAAAGACTATCTATATAGATGCTAAAGGTCCTGGAGAAGTTACAGGAGGAGATATAAAGACTGATGGTGATGTGGAAGTTGTAAACAAAGACTTGCATATTGCAACATTAGATGAAGATGGAAGACTTTATATTGAGTTAACTGTTAATAGAGGAAGAGGTTATGTAACTCAAAATAGAAACAAAAGTGACGAATTACCAATATCAGCAATAGCTGTTGATTCGATTTACACACCAGTAAAGAGAGTTAATTTTGTTGTAGAAAATACAAGAGTAGGTCAAATAACAGACTATGACAAACTGACTTTAGAAATATGGACAGATGGAACTATTGAGATAGATGAAGCGATAAGTTTATCAGCAAAGATTCTTATAGAACATTTTAAATTATTTATGTCATTAACTGATAATACTAATGATGTAGAGATTATGATAGAAAAAGAAGAAGATAAAAAAGAGAAAGTCTTAGAAATGACAGTTGAAGAATTAGATTTATCTGTTAGATCATACAACTGTTTAAAGAGAGCTGGAATCAATACTGTTCAAGAACTTGCAACAAGATCTATGGATGATATGATGAAAGTTAGAAATCTAGGAAAGAAATCTTTAGAAGAAGTTGAAAGAAAACTTAAAGAGTTAGGCTTAGGTCTAAAGCTAAACGATGAGTAAGGAGGTAAATCCATGGCAGGTTATCGTAAGTTAGGTCTTCCTACTGACCAAAGAAAGGCTATGCTAAGAAATCTTGTAACAAGTTTCTTAAAGTATGGTAAAATTGAAACAACTGAAACTAGAGCTAAGGAAACAAGAAAGATTGCAGAAAAGATGATTACTCTTGCTAAAAGAGGAGACTTACATGCAAGAAGACAAGTTTTATCTTACGTTCAAGAAGAAGCAGTAGTTAAAAACCTATTTGATAATATAGCTTCACAATACACTGAGAGAAACGGTGGTTATACAAGAATGTATAAAAAAGGCCCTAGAAGAGGGGATGGAGCTGAAGTAGTTATACTTGAATTAGTATAATTGATTGGGGATTAAGTAATACTTAGTCCCTATTTTTTTAATATTTAATATTATGTATATTTTTTATTAATAGCTAGAAAAAGTAATTTTATATATTATAGAGAAGAATAGTAGTTGAGTTATAGTAGTATTCTTTTGTATAATATATAGAAATGAATTGAAAATTAGGAGGATTTATATCTTGGAAACTATTGTGAATTTTAATAAAGTTTCATATGAATATAAAGACAATATGGATAGCTCTAATACTGGAGTAAAAGTATTAAAAGATATTAATTTAAATATAGAAGAAGGCGAATTTTTAGTTGTTTTAGGACATAATGGTTCAGGAAAATCAACTTTAGCTAAACATATTAATGCATTAGCATTACCTACCAGTGGAACTGTGTATGTTAATGGATATAATACATCAGATGATGAACATATATGGGATATACGTAGTAGTGCGGGAATGGTATTTCAGAATCCAGATAATCAATTAGTTGCTACTATAGTTGAAGAAGATGTGGCTTTTGGACCTGAGAATTTAGGAGTACCACCTGAAGAAATTAGAAAGAGAGTGGATGATAGTCTTAAAAAGGTTGGAATGTATGAGTATAGGAGACATGCACCACATTTATTGTCTGGTGGACAAAAGCAGAGAGTTGCTATTGCAGGAATATTAGCAATGGAACCTAAATGCATAGTTTTTGATGAACCTACTGCTATGTTAGATCCACAAGGTAGAAAAAGTGTAATGGAGATAATACACGACATTAATAAAAAACATGGTATTACGGTTGTTTTAATAACTCACTATATGGATGAAGCTGTTCAGGGAGATAGAGTAGTTGTTATTGATGATGGTGAGGTAATTATGAATGGAACTCCTAAGGAAGTTTTTTCTGACGTAAATAAGATGAATAAAGTTGGCTTAGATGTTCCACAAGTAACTCAAATTGCTTATGAATTACAAAAAGAAGGAATAGATATTAGTACAAAAATATTAAATGTAGATGAGATGGTGGATGCATTATGTCAATTAAAGTAGAAAATTTAACTCATATATATATGCCAGGAGGTCCATTTGAAAAAGTGGCATTAGATAACATTAATATAGAAATAAATGATGGTGAATTTGTTGCAATAATAGGCCATACTGGATCAGGTAAGTCAACATTAATTCAGCACTTAAATGGATTACTTAAACCTACTTCTGGAAGTATATACATTGATGAAATGGATATTACAGACAAGGATGTGAACTTGATAGATATAAGAAAGAAAGTAGGGCTTGTGTTTCAATATTCTGAATATCAATTATTTGAAGAAACTATAGAAAAAGATATAGCATATGGACCCAAAAACTTAGGATTTTCAGAAGAAGAAGTGTTAGAACAAGTTAAGAAATCTATGAAGATGGTAGGGCTAGATTACAATACGTATAAGGACGTTTCTCCTTTTGATTTAAGTGGTGGACAAAAAAGGCGTGTTGCTATAGCTGGCGTTATCGCTATGAATCCGAAAGTGTTAATTTTAGATGAACCGACAGCAGGGTTAGATCCTAAAGGACGAGAGGAAATATTAGCTCAAATAAGAGAATTTAATAGTAAATATGGCATGACAGTTATATTAGTAAGCCATAGTATGGAAGATGTAGTAAGGGTAGCTCAAAAGGTAATTGTAATGAATAAAGGTAAAGTTGAGTTATCAGGAGAAATTAAAGATGTTTTTAAAGAAGTTGATAAACTAGAATCTATTGGCTTGGGTGTTCCTCAGGTTACTTATTTAATGAAGAGGCTTAGAGAAGCAGGATATAATATATCTGATGATATATATACAGTTGAACAGGCAAAAAAAGAAATTTTAAGAGTATTTTATGATAAATAGAAAGGAGTTATTATGATAAGTGATATAACAATAGGACAATATTTGCCAGGGTCTTCATTTACTCATAAATTAGATCCAAGAACTAAAATTATTATTTCAATCTTATATGTAATTTCTCTCTTTTGCATAAACAAGTTTTATGGATACATATTTCCAATTATATTTTTATTTGTAGTTATAAAAAATGCTAAAATACCTTTTAAGTTTGTTGTTAGAGGCTTGAAACCAATAATCTTTTTGATAATTATAACAGCACTTTTCAACGTTTTTATGACTAGAGGCACATCAGATACTCTTTTGCTTAAATTTGGAATAGTAAAGATATATTCTGAGGGTGTACGCTTAGCAGTGTTTATGGCTCTAAGATTAATTCTTTTGATTATAGGTACATCGCTTTTAACATATACAACATCTCCAATACAATTAACAGATGGGATAGAAAAACTTTTAAGATTTATTGGTAAGGAATTAGCACATGAATTAGCTATGATGATGACTATTGCACTTAGATTTATTCCAACTTTGATTGAAGAAACAGATAAGATTATGAAAGCACAGAAAGCTAGAGGGGCAGATTTTGAACAAGGAAATATAATTCAGAAGGCCAAGAGTCTTATACCTCTATTGATACCTTTGTTTGTTAGTGCATTTAGAAGAGCTGATGAATTAGCTTTAGCAATGGAATCTAGATGCTATAGAGGTGGAATAGGTAGAACACGAATGAATGAAATAAGATTTAAACAAAAGGATTTTGTTGCATTTATTATAGCAGGTGTATATTTAGCAATAGCTATTTCAGTTAGATTTGTAGATGTGGGATTGATGTAGGTATGAGAAATATAAAATTAACAATTGAATATGATGGCACTAATTATAATGGTTGGCAGAAGCAAAAGAATGGTGTTACTATTCAAGAAGAATTAGAAAAGGCTATAAAAAAAATAACAAATGAAGATGTTGAAGTTATAGGAAGCTCTAGGACGGATTCTGGAGTTCATGCAAGAGGTATGGTATGTAACTTTAAAACTAGTAGTAGAATACCAGCAGAAAGGTTTAGAGAGGCAATAAATACAAAATTACCTGATGATATAGCAGTGCTATTGTCAGAAGAGGTAGATGAATTATTTCATGCTAGATATAATAGTAAAGGAAAAAGATATTCTTACACTATTATTAATAGATTTGAGAAAGTAGCTATAGATAGAAATTTTTCTTATCATGTTAAAGATGAGCTAAATATTGAAAAAATGAAAAAAACATGTGAGTATTTTATTGGTACTCATGATTTCTCAGCATTCAAGTCTACAGGAAGCTCTGTTAAAACATCAATAAGAACAATATATGATATGCATATAGATGTTAGTGGACAAGAAATAAAATTAATTGTTCATGGAAATGGTTTTTTGTATAATATGGTAAGGATTATTGTGGGAACACTTATAGAAGTAGGAAGAGGAAAAATTAGTTGTAAAGAGGTGGAATCAGCTATAGAAAGTGGAGATAGAAAGGTTACAGGACCTTGTGCTCCACCTAATGGACTAGTATTAGAAGAAGTATATTACTAGACAAAAGTTCAAAAAAATAGTTGACACACCCGTAAGCGTGTATTATAATAATTTTGTTTGTTAGAATAGTTTATGTGTATAAGATCCATTAGCCCCGGGTCTTGACATAAAAGCGGATACAAAAATGTAAAGCAAAATAAAGTAAGTTCAGGGAGGGAAATAGATGAAATCATATATTGCGAAAGCACAAGAAGTTGAAAGAAAATGGTACATCGTAGACGCTGCTGGTAAGCCACTAGGAAGAGTTGCTAGCCAAGTTGCATCAATATTAAGAGGTAAGAATAAACCAACATTTACACCAAATGTTGACTGCGGAGATTACGTAATAGTTATTAATGCAGAACAAGTTGTTTTAACTGGTAAGAAGTTAGATCAAAAATTATTAAGAAAGCACAGTCTTTATCCAGGCGGATTAAAAGAAACTCCATACAGAGAAGTATTAGCTAAGAAGCCTGAATTCGCTTTTGAAGAAGCAGTAAGAAGAATGCTTCCAAAGGGTGTTTTAGGAAGACAAATGTTAAAGAAATTAAAAGTATATAGAGGAGCTGAACATGATCATGCAGCTCAAAAACCAGAAGTACTTGAATTAAAGTACTAATACAATCTCGGGAGGAGGAATTTAAAAATGGCAAAAGTTCAATACATGGGAACTGGTAGAAGAAAAAAATCAATAGCAAGAGTAAGACTTGTACCTGGAAATGGTAATGTAATAGTTAATAACAGAGAAATAGAAAACTATTTTGGTTTAGAAACTTTAAGAGTTATAGTTAACCAACCTTTAGTTTTAACTGGAACTAAAGACAAGTTTGACGTATTAGTAAATGTTCACGGTGGTGGATTTACAGGTCAAGCTGGTGCAATAAGACATGGTGTAACTAGAGCTTTAGTTAAAGCTGATGAAGCATTAAAACCAGAATTAAAGAAAGCTGGATTCTTAACAAGAGATCCAAGAATGAAAGAAAGAAAGAAATACGGTCTTAAGAAAGCGAGAAGAGCTCCACAATTCTCAAAGAGATAGTTTTTCGAGTTTATTCAAGAAAGTATATATCCCACAATCAAGCATGGTTGTGGGATTTCTTTTTGTATGAAATTATATTAAATTCTATGTTTTTTTAGCGATAACATACAAGTAAAATACAAAATTAATCTTGGTTATTACTAAGCACATCTGCTACTTCGCTTATAGTAATATATGCGTTAGAATCAAGTCTTTTAACAATATTTTTCATTCTACCTACTTGAAATCTATTTACAACAAAATATATAACTGTTTTTTCTGAATCAGAGAAGTATCCTTTTGCGTCAATTAGAGTTAAACCACAGCCAAAAGTATCGGAAAGAGCCTTGCATATTTTGTCAGGATAAGCGGTTATTATCATTGCTGATTTAGAACGGTCGATACCATCAACAATAAAATCGATAGTTTGTATAGCTGCATAATAAGTAACAATTGAATACAATGGCAATATCCAACTCTTTAGGACTATTCCACAGAATATGTATAGTATTACATTGTAAATCATAACGAAAGTACCAACGCTTAGGCCTAAGGGTTTAGCGAGAATAACTGATAAGACTTCTATTCCATCCATAGCTCCACCATATCTTATAGATAGTCCACTACCTAATCCAGATATTAACCCGCCAAATACAGCACATAATAGAAGATCTGAACCTGCAAGAGGAGAAACCATACTAACATCTATTGGAAGAATATCAGTGATAAGCCAAGCACCTAATGAATAGATAAGTACAGTATATGAAGCGTATATAGTAAATGTAATTCCTTGTTTACGAAGTCCAAATAGGAATAGTGGTGCATTTAATACAATAAGTAGTAAGGGTAGAGAAATGTAAGAAGGCGTAATTTGTGCAATTAACATAGATGTACCTGATATTCCACTATCATATAATTTTACAGGTGTTAGAAACATAGTTATACCAAATGCATTAATCAAACCTGCTATAGTTAGCCAAATAATGTTTTTAAGTTCTAATTTTTTAAGTTCTGATTTAATAGTCATATTTTTAATCTCCTTTCTATATAAATTCCACTATTGTAAAAAATAATCTTTGACAAAAGTATAACATAATACGAATGTCAAAATAAGGGGATATATGTAATGAGAAGATTAAAAGAAAGTTACATAAATAAAATTAGTTTATAAAATAGCAATAATTCTTAAGGGAATTTTAATAAATTCATAAGTGTTTAAAAAGATTATGGTGGTATTATATATATTGAGTAAAAGGATAATAAATAAGTGTGCATAAATTAGGGGTGATGTTTTATGAAAATATCTATTGTTGTTCCTTGTTATAATGAACAAGAAGTGTTAATGCTACATTATGAAGAAATGAAAAAAGTTATGAAGATTATGAAGGATGTTTCATTTGAAATAATATATATAGATGATGGTTCATCAGATAATACTTTAAATATATTAAAGGATCTACATAGAATAGATACTAGATGTAAGTATATTTCTTTTTCTAGGAATTATGGAAAGGAAAGTGCAATGTATGCAGGTCTTGAACATAGTCAAGGAGACTATGTAGCTATAATGGATGCTGATTTACAGGATCCACCAACTTTATTACCTAAGATGTATAAAATATTAGAAGAAGAAGATTATGATTGTGTTGCAACAAGGAGAGCTGATAGAAAAGGAGAAGCAAGAATTCGTTCTTATTTATCAGAAAAATTTTATAAGATTATAAATAAAGTATCTGAAACAGAAATAGTTGATGGTGCTAGGGACTTTAGGTTAATGAATAGAAAAATGGTTAATGCAGTATTGCAAATGAGTGAATATAATAGATTTTCTAAAGGAATATTTAGTTGGGTTGGATTTAAAACTAAGTGGATAGAATTTAATAATGTGGAAAGGGCTGCAGGAGAAACAAAGTGGTCGATGAAGAAGCTTTTATTATATTCTATAGATGGAATCACAGGATTTTCAATAGTACCATTATCAATAGCTTCAATTGTTGGGGGATTATTTTGCGTAATATCATTTATATTAGTTTTGTTAGTAGTATTTAGGACATTATTATTTGGAGATCCTGTTAGTGGTTGGCCTTCCCTTGTATGTATTATATTTTTTGTAACAGGAATACAATTATTTTGCACAGGAATATCAGGTCAATATTTAGCAAAAACTTACTTAGAGGTTAAACATAGACCTATATATATTGAAAGAGAATCTAGTGATGAAGAGGATATGTTGAAGAAATCATTATATAAATATAGAGCAAAATAACAACATTTTAGTAAGGAGTAGTTTATGAAAAATTCAATATGTAAGTACAAATTTGAAATATTAATTACTATAGTTGTTATGGTTACTATAGGAATAGTTATATTAAGGTATGGTGGTTTTGTTTCTTGTGGTGATTATTTAAGTCAACATACTGTTTTCCCAGAATATTTTAGAAATTTATTTTATAAAACAGGAAAGTTAATTCCACATTTTGCTTCAAACATTGGTGCTGGACAAAATATATATTATTTTTCTTATTATGGATTACTTAATCCTCTTATTTTACCTTCTTATTTAATGCCTTTCTTGTCTATGAATAAATACATGGTTATTATGAGTATACTATGTATTTATTTATCTACAATTAGCATTTATAAGTGGCTTAAGAGAAGCTTTAATAGTAGGATTAGTTTATTTGTTTCAATTATGTATTTATTTGCAACCCCTATCATATATCAATCTCATAATCAAATTATGTTTGTTGATTATATGCTTTTCTTGATTTTGGCATTGTTGGGTGTTGATATATATTATTCTAGAAGAAGCTCATGTTTAATGATAGTATCTATATTTTTGATGATAATGACTAGTTTTTACTTTAGTATTGGAGGAATGTTAGTAGTTTGGTTATATTCATTTTACAAGCAAGTAGGTAGAGATAAAAACAAATTTAAGGATATTCTAAAAGAACAAGTATATTTATTGTTAAGAATGCTAGTAAGTGTGCTAATGAGCTTGGTTTTATTAGTACCAACTTTTTTTACTTTAATAGGAAGGCAATCTAATAGCAGTAATTTACTAAGTATTGTGGATTTAATTATTCCGAAAGTATCAAGTTCAAGATTTCTATATTCTCCATATGGATTAGGATTTACATCTATAATAATTATTGCAATATTTGTTGGACTTACGTACAAAAAAATATCTGAAAAAATATTATATTTTGGAACAGTAATTATATTTTTATTTCCTATATTTGGTTATGCGTTAAATGGAGGATTATATATAAGAGATAAAGCTTTTATTCCTTTTCTTCCGTTGATGTTGTTCTTTATTGCACAAATCATGCAAAAATTAGAATGCAAACAGATAAAATTCAATATAATTTTAGTTGCTGTAGTCTGTACATTTATATTTATTATATTTTCAGATTATAAGATGCAATATATAAAATTATTTGCAATTATTGATGTAATTGTTATGTTTATTTGTTTTTTAATATATTATAAGAAAAGAAGAATTTCCATCATTGCATATCCTATAATTATAATGATGATTTTTAGTAATATAATGATTGCTGAAAGTGATTATACTGAAGATAATAGAGAACATTATAATATAGTAAATAATAATAATATAGCTAAAGAATGTGATAGTTTAATGAAAAATAACGAATTAGGTTATAGATTTGAAAAAGATTATTTATATGATGGCAATGGAAATTCAGCAGATATAAATAGAATAGATTCAAAGAATATGTATACTACAAGCTTTTATTCTTCAGCATATAATAAATACTATTATGAATTTAGAAATAAAATATTTTGTGTAGAACAACCATATCGTAATTACTTAATGCAAGGAGTTAGTGAAAATCCTATTTTCTTAAAGCTAATGGGAGTTAAATATACTTTTAGTAATAAGAAGATTAGAGGTAGAGAAGTTAAAGAGGAAATTGATAATAATAAGATATATGATAATGGTAGTGTTTATCCATTAGGATATGTGAGTACAAGTTATATATCAGAAAAAGAATATGATAAATTGGAGTTCCCATATAATCAGTTAGCATTATTGAAATATTCTGTTGTAACAGACGAAGCTGTAAGAAGAAATGTTAAAAGTACAGATGTGACATCTAATATAAATAAAAGTTTAGAAAATATACAGATTAGTATTCCACAAATAGAAAATAAAAATTTATCTGTGAAAAAATTAGATGGAAATAATGGATATGAGATTAATGCAAGAGAAAAAGAAAGAATTTCTGTAAAATTAGATAAGAAAAATAGTAAAAAGCAGTTATTGTTTATAGAGTTTAATATTGAAAATTATAAAAAAAATAATGATGTTAAGGTAATAATTAATGGAACTAAAAATAAGTTGTCAGCAAGAAATAGTGTATATTATAATAGTAATACCAAATTTAGGTTTGTGTGTTATTTAAATAAAGGTGATAAAAAGATAAATGTATCATTTGGAAGTGGTAAATATAGAATATATGATATTAAAGCTTATACTTATGCTAGCAATGAGGTTGAAGTAGGTACATCATTATGTAAGGATTCTTTTATAATTACAGATTATTGGAGCGATGGAGAAAATCTTAAGGGAAAGATTAAAAATAATAATGAAAATGACATATTTATAACATCAATACCTTATGATAAAGGGTTTACTGTATTTGTTGATGGAAAGAAGACAGACATAAAAAAAGTAAATAAAGCATTTTTAGGATTTGATTTAGAAGAGGGAGATCATAATATAATTATTAACTATAATCCACCAGGGTTAAAGTGTGGACAGATAGGCAGTGGAATTGGAGTTATTTGTTTTTTATTTATCATATATACTGAGAGAAAAAGTAATAGAAAAATATAAAAGAGGTATTTAATAAATGCATAAGGTTTTAGCAAAAAATATTCTTTCAAGTAAGAATGGTATGAATATATATAGAGGATGTACACATGGGTGTATATATTGTGATGCAAGGAGTTTATGCTACAATATGCATCATTTATTTGAAGATATAGAAGTGAAGGAGAATGCAGTTATATTATTAGAGGAGGCACTGAGAAGAAAAAAGAAAAAGTGTATGATAGGAACAGGAGCAATGACAGATCCATATATACCGCTAGAACTAGAGCTTAAGAATACTAGAAGATGTATAGAGATTGTTGATAAATATGGATTTGGATTTACTGTTCAGACTAAGTCTAACAGAATACTTAGAGATATTGATTTATTAAAGCATATAAATGACAGATCAAAGTGCGTTGTTCAGATGACCTTGACAACTTATGATGAAGAATTATGTAAGGTTATAGAACCTAATGTGTGTACTACCAAGGAAAGGTTTAAAGTATTAAAACAATTAAAAGATAAAGGAATACCAACAATAGTATGGTTATCTCCTATTCTGCCATTTATTAATGATACAGAAGAAAATATAAATGGAATTCTAGATTATTGTATAGAGGCAGGCGTTAAAGGAATTATATGTTTTGGAATGGGTGTTACTTTAAGAGACGGAAACAGAGAGTACTTTTATAAGAAATTAGATGAAAAATTTCCTGGTATGAAACAAAGATATATAAAGAATTATGGAAATACATATATTCTAAATAGTGCTAATAATGATAAGTTAATGAGTCTTTTTAAGCATAGATGCATAGAAAATGGAATTATGCATGATATAGATGATATATTTAAGTATTTATGGACTTATGAAGAAAGATTTGAACAAGTTAAGTTTGATATATTCTAAAGATTGAAATACATAAATCTATTATTATGAACGTGATAAATAGATAAACTAAAAGTCCCCATAATGATTAGATAAGAAAAATAAAACATATCTTATGAAAAATTATGCCTTATAATTGAAATATAATAATTTTAAGTAAGGAAGAAAAGAATATGAATAATAATATTAAAGCAGTTGTTTTTGATATGGATGGCTTGATGTTTGATACAGAGAGAGTATATGTTGAAGCAATGGATTATATAGGAGAAAAAATAGGGCTTGGTAAGTTAGGATATATAGTTAAGAAGACATTAGGAATGAATAAAACTTCATCAAGGAAAGTATGGCTAGAAGAATTAGGAGAAAACTATGATGAAGAGATAATAAATAGAGAAATAATTATATATTATACGGAATACTATAAAAATAATACTGTCCCTGTTAAAGAGGGATTATATGAGTTGTTAGAATTCTTATCTGAAAATAGATATAAGGTGGCAGTTGCATCTTCATCAAATAGAGAAACTATAATGAAACATTTAAGGGAAACTAACATAGACAAGTATTTTAGTGTAATAGTTAGTGGAGAAGATTTTGAAGTGTCAAAACCTAATCCAGATATTTATATAAAAGCTTGTGAACTATTAGAAGAGGAGCCTATAAATTGTATTGCATTAGAAGATTCTAAGAATGGATTATTAGCAGCATATAGTGCTGGATGTAAGCCTGTAATGATCCCGGATTTGTATGAAGCTGAAGATGAAATAAAAAAAATTCTATACAAAAAATTTGATTCGCTAAAAGATGTAGTTAATTTATTAAAACATTGATAAAAAAAGGAAAATAAAATATAATATTTTTAGGTAGTTTATTAGGAAAATAGTAATAGATAAATTTTTTGTATATGTAAAAAGGAAATTGGTAGAGGGATATGAAAAAAATAATAAGTGTTCTTGCGTTAATTTTGGGTTTTGTTCTTATTTTTACCGGGATAAAAGGAGTAAATTTATATGCAAAAGCAAGTGCAGATGAAAAAGTATATAATATTGAACAGGCAAATTTCAACGTTGAGCTAGATGAAAATGGTGATGCATATGTTACAGAAACATGGACTATTAACTTTAAAAAAGGTGAATTTACTCGATTTTATGTTGATAGGCTTACAGATGTAAGTCCAGTTGAAAAATTTGATGCTATTGAATTTTTAGGTTTTTATATAAATGGAGAAGAATGTGAACAGACAAAAGATATAGAGGGAAGACCTAAGGGGAAATATAGCATACAAAACTTTGGAGATAAAGAGGAATATTCGTGGTATTTTAGAGCAAAAAATGAAACTGTTATATTAGAAACTCAATATAAATTAACAAATGTTGTTAAATACAATGATTTAGGATATGCATTATTTTTCTATAGATTTGTAGGAAAGAATTTTAGTAAAACAATAGATGATATGTATATAAATATTAGTGCACCTAACAATTGTGATATAGAAGTAAGAAATAATGTTAAATTAACTGAAGAATCTAGTGATGAAGGAATAAGCTTTAGTGGTTCTAATGTTAATGGTATGGTGAAGATAGGGGTAGCAACAGATAAAGCTGCATTTAGCAATAATATTAAATATCTTAGTCAAGAAGAGATAGATGCAGCAACTACTGATGAAGAAGATTCTTCTATGAGTACAGGAGAATTTTTGTTTTGGTTAGCAATAGCTATAGGTATTATATTTGTTGTAATTAAATCTGTTATAATTAATCCAATAGTTAATATTAGGATTTCAATTTTAGCTAAAAGAGAAAAGTATATTGAGGAAGTATTTGGTGAACTAAGTGACTCAGGTATTACACCAGTTGAAATTTCTAGATTAGCATCTGTTAATAAAATTAGTATGAATGAAGTTAAATTAATCTTTTTAGATTTAGTAAGAAGAGATATTTTATCTATAAGAGATAAAAAAATATATGTTAATACAACAGATAATTTAAAGGAATATGAAAAAATATTGGTTAGTACCATTCTCCAAAAAGCAACTAGAGAAGAGGGCTTAGATTGTTTTGAATTGTCAGGATTCTCAGAAATTATACAAGATAAGGAATTGATAAATTCTATAAGTCAGGCTGTTAGTAGTACTGATATAAGAAAATATAAAAAAGAGTTTAAATTTAAAGTGAAGGTGCTAAAAAAATATTTTAAAAATAATTCTCATGAATATACTCACAATATTATAGAGATATTAGATAAGTATTTAACAGATAATTATATAGATATAAAGAATCTTTACAATATGGCAGTGTGTCAAGGAAGAACTATTATGACAGAAGCAGAATACATGTCTGATATACAAAAAGATTCTGAATACGATTCTAAATATGATTCATTATATTATATGGATTATTATTCAAACTATTATTATAAAAATACAAGTTCTTCTGGATGTTCAAGCTGTTCTAGTTGTTCAAGTTGCTCTAGTTGTTCGAGCTGCGGTGGAGGCGGTGCTGATTAATGAAAGAAAAGCATGTATTACAATGGCATATAACACATAAATGTAATTTAAGATGTTTACATTGTTATCAAGAAGATTACAAGAAAGATCTTGCCATTGAAGAAATGAAAAAGATATTTTATCAATATATTGATTTTCTGCAGGAATGTAATTATAGAGGGCATATAAATATTACGGGTGGAGAACCATTTCTTCATCCGAATTTTTTTGAAATAATAGATCTTTTTGAAAAAAATAATATTACATTTGGAATTTTAACTAATGGGACTTTATTAAATGAAGATATTGTACAAAGACTATCAATTTATAAAAAATTATCTTTTGTTCAAATAAGTATAGATGGAACTAAAAAAATGCATGATTTAATAAGAGGCAAGGGGAATTTCGAAAAATCGTTAAAAGGAATAAAGTTACTACATAAATATAATATTAAATCCATGGTTGCATTTACTGTGCATAAGAAAAATTATAAAAAGCTAAAGTCGGTAATAAGATTTGTGAAGAGAGAAAAAGTAAAGGTTTTTTGGATAGATAGATTAATACCTACTGAAACATATGATGAAATCTTAACTTCAAATGAGTTCTTGAAGGTAGCTAGAATTATGAATAAGGAATCTGAAAAAGCTAAGAGAGAAAAAAATTGTGTTACAGATATAAGAGTTAATAGAGCTCTTATGTTCTTAGGAGGATCTAATACAATATATCATTGTTCAGCAGGAATTACACTTCTTACTATATTAGCAAATGGAGATTTGTTGCCTTGTAGAAGATTACCTATAGTTATTGGGAATACATTAGATAATAATATAATTGATTTATATAAAAATAGTGATACTATAAAATATTTGCAGCAAAATGAGATTCCTAATGATTGTAGAAAATGTTATAAGTCAAGTAAATGTAGAGGCGGATTAAAATGTCTTTCATATGCAGTTAATGGTAAGCTTGGGGAAAAGGATATTAATTGTGAATTATTTAAGTAAAATTTATCGTTAAATCTATGTTAAAAATGTAAAATGTATCTTAACAAAAGAATAAAAATAAAGTAAACTAAATAAGGAAAAAAATTTTTGAATCTGGAGGAGATAGAACTTGGAAGCAACGATATCAACGATCCTTTTATTAATGGGTGGTTTAGGTTTATTCATATATGGAATGAAATTAATGGGTGATGGATTAGAGAATGCAGCAGGAGAAAGCTTAAAGAAGATATTAGAAAAAGTAACAGGTAATCCTATAAAAGGTGTTATAGTAGGAGCAGCAGTAACAGCTATTATACAGAGTAGTAGTGCTACAACTGTTATGGTAGTTGGGTTTGTTAATGCTGGACTTATGAATTTAACGCAAGCTGCAGGAATTATTATGGGAGCTAATATAGGAACAACTATCACAGCTCAAATGGTATCATTTAAATTAACAGATATTGCTCCATTATTTATATTTATTGGTGCAGCCATAGTTATGTTTGCAAAGGGTAAAAGAAGAAAAGAAATTGGACATATAATTTTAGGATTCGGTATATTATTTACTGGTATGGATATGATGAGTTCATCATTAGCTCCATTAGGTGAATCAAAAGTATTTAGACAATTAATAATAGCTATAGGTGATAATTGGTTTATAGGAATAATAGTAGGAGCAGCAGTAACAGCAATATTGCAGAGTTCTTCAGCTACAACAGGAATATTGGTAGCATTAGCTACATCAGGTGCTATAGATATTCATGCAGCACTACCTATTATATTTGGTTGTAATATAGGTACTTGTGTAACAGCTATTATTGCTTCAATCGGAGCCAATAAGACTGCTCATAAAGCAGCGGCTTTACATCTAATATTTAATATAGTGGGAACTATATTGTTCTTACCATTTTTAGGTGTGATGGAAAAGGTTGTTCTTGCTATGGGTGGAAATGTTAAAAGACAAATAGCAAATGCACATACTGTATTTAATGTAGTTAATACAATAGTATTGTTACCATTCTCAGGTTATATAATTAAGCTTATTAACAAGATTATTCCAGGGGAAGATGAGATAGAAAAAGTAGGACCTAAATATATAGATGATAGATTGCTAGAAACTCCTGTAATAGCTGCAGGACAGGTAATGAAAGAAACTATAAGAATGGCAAATAAAGCAAAAAAGAATTTGGAATTATCAATGAATGCTTTTATAAATAATGATATATCTTTAGTTGAGAAAGTATATGAAAATGAAAAGATTATTAACACATTAGAAGAAGCAATAACTACTTATTTGGTACAGCTATCTAAAAAAGAAATTTCTGAGGAAGAAGCAGGTATTATAGCGGCTACTTTCCATGTTGTTAATGATATAGAGAGAATTGGAGATCATGATGAAAATGTAGCTGATTTAGCTGCTGAAAAGATAAATAAAAATGTAGCATATACTGATGAAGCTATAGAAGATTTATATGAAATATATAATTATACAACAACAGCATTAGAGATAGCTATAGAAAGTTATAGATATCATGATGTAGAAAAAGCAAGAAGTATAAGACCTATAGAAGCAAGGATAGATGCTTCAGAAAAGAATTTTAGAGAAAAGCATATAAAGAGATTATATGAAAATAGATGTAGTGCATATTCAGGTGCCATATTCTTAGATTTAATTAGTAATTTTGAAAGAATAGGAGATCATGCTACTAACATATCTGAAAGTGTTATAGAAACATATTCAGAACAATAAATTTTTAATAATGTTAATTTTAAACCTAGTAGATAGAATTAAGATACTATCTATTAGGTTTTTTACTTTATAGGAAGTTGTATGAAATTTAAATTTGTAGATAAATATTTTAAAAATAGTGGTTATGTATTATCAGAATAAGAAAGTAATTTATAAGGAATACTATATATATAATTTGTTTATTAAAGGATGGTGATTGATGTTTGAATATAAAAAAATTACTAATTATATCATTTGCTATAGCATTATTATTACCGTGTTCAGATATAGCTTATGCAAAAAAAGCTAAAGAGAAGACTAATAAAGGGATTATTCTTATAGATCCAGGGCATGGCGGAATAGATGGTGGTGCGAAGTCTGATAATGGAACAATAGAGAAAGACATTAATTTAATTATAAGTAAAAAACTAAAAAAAGAATTACAGCAAGAAGGTTATAAGGTATATCTAACAAGAGAAAAAGATAAAGAAATATCAACTAGAAAAGTTGAAGATTTAGATGCAAGATGTAAGATGAAAACAGAAACTAATTGTGATGTGTTTATTTCTATTCATCAGAATAAATTCCCTAAACCATCTTGTTATGGTGCACAAGTATGGTATGCAAGTAATGATAAGAGCAGCTCTCTTGCAACAAGTATACAAGAATCTTTAAAACAATCAATTAATGATGGAAATAGAAGATTAGCAAAAGAAGCTAAGGATCAATATAGGATACTTAGAGATAATTATGATGGAGCCTGTGTCATAGTAGAATGTGGCTTTTTATCCAATTACGAGGAAGAACAGAGGTTAAAAGATTCTGCACATCAAGATAAAATTGTAGAAGGAATAAAAAATGGTGTTAACCAATATTTTAAAACGAGATCTAAATAAAGATCTCGTTTATTTGAGTGTATAATATAAAATACCTTAAGTATATAAGTTTTCCTGGGAAATATAATGCTTAATATAAAGTATATTAGGGAAAAAGAATAAATTTAGGTATATTTTAGATAAAAGCAATAAAAAAACTTGTAAAACTTAATGAAACAACATAAACTTATTTATGGAGGTGCTATTTTAATGAGGGAAATAAACACAAAAATAATTGAAGATACTATAAGAGATTTATGTATAGAAGCTAATTACTATTTAGGAGACGATATAAAAGAGAGCTTAAAGGATTCTAGAGATAAAGAAAGTTATCCTATAGCTCAAAATGTTTTAGATAAAATAATTATTAATGCAGACATAGCAGCAACACAGGATGTTCCAATGTGTCAAGATACTGGAATGGCATGTGTGTTTTTAGATATAGGACAAGATGTACATTTTGTTGGAGGACTTTTAGAAGATGCAATCAATAATGGAGTTAGAAGAGGATATGTAGAAGGCTACTTGAGAAAGTCAGTAGTTAAGGATCCTATTGATAGAGTTAATACTAAAGATAATACTCCAGCACTTATTTATTACAATATAGTTGAAGGAGATAAAGTTAAGATTACTGTTGCACCTAAAGGATTTGGCTCAGAAAATATGAGTAGAGTAGGTATGCTTAAACCTGCTGATGGGCTTGAAGGAGTTAAGGAGTTTATATTGGAGACAGTAAGGTTAGCAGGACCTAATCCATGTCCACCAATGGTGATTGGAGTAGGAATTGGAGGAAGCTTTGATAAAGTAGCATATTTAGCTAAAAAAGCGTTAATACGACCTATTAATATAAGAAATGATAATAAGTTTTATGCAGATTTAGAGGAAGAGTTACTTCAGAAAATTAACGATATGGGAATAGGACCTCAAGGATTTGGTGGTAGAACAACAGCTTTAGGTTTAAATATAGAAACTTATCCTACACATATTGCAGGACTTCCAGTAGCAGTTAATGTAAATTGTCATGCAACAAGACATAAAGAAAAAACTATATAGGGGGCTTAAAGATATGGAGATAAAGATAGAAACACCATTAACTAAGGAAAAACTACAAGACTTGAAGGCAGGAGATTCGGTATTATTATCAGGAGTAATATATACAGGAAGAGATGCAGCACATAAAAGACTTATAGAATTGTTAGATAAAAATGAAAAGCTACCTATTGATATAGAAAATGAAACTATATATTATGTTGGACCTAGTCCAGCAAAAGAAGGACAAGTCATAGGCGCAGCTGGACCAACAACAAGCTATAGAATGGATCCATATGCACCAAGATTATTAGATCTTGGATTAAAAGGAATGATAGGAAAAGGTGCTAGAAATCAAGAAGTAATAGATGCTATGAAGAGAAATGGAGCTGTTTATTTTGGAGCGATAGGTGGAGCAGCAGCATTGATAAGTAAGAGTATAGTTAAATCAGATATAGTATGTTATGAAGATTTAGGTTCAGAAGCTATAAGAAGATTAGAAGTAAAAGATATGCCATTAGTTGTTATAATTGATAGCAAAGGTAACAACTTGTATGAAATAGGTAAAAATGATTATTTAGATAATTATAAGAAGTAAGTTATTTATTCTGATTAATAACTACAAACAAAATATAATTTCCGAAAGAGTAAAAAAATAAGTTAGCTCAATGTTGTAAATTTACAATAGTTCAAACAGTACAACATTTTAAATGCTAACTTATTTTTTGCTTTATAAGTTTGTAAAGCCTTTTCCTTTTACTTCAGAAACATCTAAAACACTTATAAATGTTTTGGGATCTATATTCAATATAGCTGTTCTTAGTTCTACGTATTGTCTGTTAGTAACTAGGCAATAAAGCATTCTTCTATCACAATTGGTGAATTCACCATGAGCTTTAAGTGTTGTAACACCTCTATGTAAATCTTTAATTATATAAGAGATAACTTGGTCTTCTTTCTCAGTTAAAATAAGCATTAGTTTTTTGCTAGTGAAACCTTTTATTACATAGTTTAAAACCATTCCTTGTATTAAGATACATATAAGTGTATAAAGTGCTTTAGGCAGGTCTAGGAAAAAAGCTCCTAATAGTACCACTATTGCATTAATACCTAAACTAATAGTTCCAATATTAAGATTAGGATATTTTTGTCTAATAATTATATTTACAATATCAATGCCACCAGTAGAACCATTTCTTAAAAAAACAATTCCAAAGCCAAGTCCTGTTAGCATTCCACCAAAGATACAATATAAAAGAACATCATTTATGTTTAGAATGTAAGAAATATTACTAGTAAGCACCAATGTAATAGATAAAGAAGTAGCACCAATAATAGAATATAGTGTAAATCGCTTTGATAACTTTTTGTAGCTTAATATAAACAGGGGAATATTGATTAAGAATGTAGTGTATCCTGTTTGAAAGCCAGTAAGATATTCAATGATAAGGGCAATACCAGCTACACCACCACTTAGAAGTTTTGCATTTGCAAGGAAAAAATTAATACCTATAGAGGCTATTAAACATCCTATAAAAATGATTACAATGTCTAAAATAAATTCTTTTTTGTTTAGTTTTAAATTTTCCATAATTGTACCTCGCGTTGTCTTAATAAGTTGTCAACAATATTATATATTATTAAACATTTAAGTAAAGGTGTTTTTGTTAAATGAATTAAAATGTTATACTATATTTAACTGAAAGGTGGAGATATATAGAATGTTTAGAATAAAATTGCCAGGGAATAATAAAACAAAAGTTATTTTATTAATAATTATGATTGCTTTAGCAATTGGAATAATAGTTAAAGTAGGAATTGATAATAATAAGAAGAGAGATGTAAATAATTCTAATGAAAATAAAATAAATGCAAGCATTAATGAAGATTTAAATCATGAACAAAAAGATAATAAAGAAGAAAAGTTAGAAGAGGAAGAAAAAATAAGTGAAAGGGAAGAAGCATTATATCAAGAAGCTTTTTCTATATTTCATTCAGGTGATTATGCATTAGCTATAAATAAAGCAGATGCACTAATAGCTGAATATCCTAATAGTTATAAAGGATACAATATTAGAGGTATAGCTAAAGCATATAATGGTAATTTTCAAGAAGGAATGGCAGATATAGATAAATCATTATCAATAAATAATAATTATGCATATGCGTTGTTCAATAAAGGACTTAATTATGAATTGTATGGTTATTATGAAGATGCATTATCATGGTATGAAAGAGAATTAGTAATAGAAGAATATTCTTGGGGATATTATGGTATGGCATCAATATATGGTAGATATGGTAATGTAGATAAAACAGTTGAATATTTATCTAAAGCACTAGATACTGCTGATAAAGAAGGCATAAAAGATAACATGATAGAAGAAGCTAAGATTGAAGCTGATTTTGATTCTGTAAGAAACAGTGAAAAGTTTAATAATTTATTATTAAACTAAGAGTTTTAGCATAATTAATTAAATTGTTATAATAATGTATTAAATTTATGATTTAATTAAAATAGAGATATTATAAAAATGATAATGGAGGATAATTATGTATAATATACTAGTTGTAGATGATGAAAAAGAAATCAGAGATGCTGTTGAAATATATTTAAGAGGAGAACAATTAAATGTAATAAAGGCGGAAGATGGGTTAGAAGCCTTAGATATATTAGAAGTTAATCAAATACATTTAATAATATTAGATGTTATGATGCCAAAATTAGATGGAATAAAAACATGTTTAAAGATAAGAGAAAGCAAAAATATACCTATAATTATGTTATCAGCAAAGGGTGAAGATTCTGATAAGATATTAGGTCTTAATGTTGGTGCAGATGATTATATGACTAAACCATTTAACAATTTAGAGTTAGTTGCTAGAGTTAAATCTCAGCTTAGAAGATATGAGAAACCCCTAGATATAGAGAATAATGAAGTGATACGAGTTAGAGATTTAGAGTTAAACACTGTATCAAAGAAAGTTACTGTAAGAGGAGAAGATATAAAGGTTACAGCAACAGAATATAAGATATTATATTTATTAGCATCTAACTTAGGAAGAATATTCTCTATTAAAGAAATATATGAAAAGGTATGGGAAGAACCATTTTATAAAAGTGAAAATACAGTAACCGTGCATATAAGAAGAATAAGAGAGAAAATAGAGATAAATACTAAGGAACCAGAATATATCAAGGTGGTGTGGGGGATTGGCTACAAGATTGAAAAGTAAAATAAAAAGTTATCTGAACAATATTTGGTTAATAGAACTAGTTATGATTTTATGTTCTCTTATGTATTTTAGTGTTGATTTTTATAGAAGCAAGATTGAAGCTAAAGAGTCTGTATTATCAAAAACTATTGAAAGAGTTACCATTCCAGAAAGATATTATGAAAAACAATTTGAAAAAGATATTTATAATATTGGTGAAAAAATATTCAATAACTATACAGTAGTTCAAATATTAACATATGGAGATTTTTATTATTGGAGTGATTCTAAGAATTATCTATATATAGATAATGTGAAAGAAAATGGAGTTAAATTTATAATAAGAAACACTGAAACAGGACAGATAATGACCAATGATGAAAACTTTAAAGAAATAGATGAAAAAGATAATTATATAATACCAACAAAGATAGAATTAGAGGAATATATTAACAGTAAATATAAAAAGGGGATATCTAAATTTTATAGTGATGAAACTGTTGAAGATCTTAATCCTTATTTAGTTAATAGAATAAGGACATTCAGACCTGCATTAGGTCAAGAACTTACTGAAAAATATGATGAATATTACTATACAACAACAGATAATTATTCTAAGTCTGAAATAAAATTATATTATTTATTAGCAATATATATAATAATAAATTTAGCTATAACATTAAAGGTTGTTATGGTATTTATACATAAAAGAGGAAAGGTAAAATTAAGAGGAAATTTTGTATATACAATTTATTATGTATTAAGATATGGATTCTTATATCATAATTCTAGAAGAGGGCTTATTATAACTATTAGTTCTTTGGTAGCATTTTTTGTTTTGTATTTATATTTTTTAGCTTTAGGAGGGTATAAGAACAACATAATTGTAAAAGTGTTTACTTTATATCCATTTAAAGCAGGAATAGTAATAACAACAATTCCTTTTATAGGTATGTTATATTCTATGAAAAAGACTATTGAAATATCTAGATTAGATGAGAAAATTAAAAAAATTAATAATGGAGAAACAGATTATTTTATAGCTCCAGAAGGAAGTCATGAAATTAAGGCACTTATTGAAGATATGCT
The DNA here is from genome assembly GCF_018918325.1 of Clostridium sp. MSJ-8. Taxonomy (GTDB): domain Bacteria; phylum Bacillota; class Clostridia; order Clostridiales; family Clostridiaceae; genus Clostridium. The sequence continues at coordinate 80,927 of NZ_JAHLQH010000019.1, forward strand.
AAAAATGAAAGAAAAATATAATGGAGTTATGGAAGAAATAATAAAAAATGAAAAGTTAAAAACAGAATTAATATCTAATGTATCTCATGATTTGAGGACACCTTTAACTTCTATAATAAATTACGTAAACATAATAAAAGATAGTGAGTTATCTGAAGAAGAGAGGAAAGAATATATAGAGATTTTAGATGTTAAGTCACACAAGCTTAAGGTATTAATAGATGATTTATTTGAAATGTCTAAAATTAATAGTGGAAAAATACAAATTGAGAGACAAAGAATAGAAGTAATGTCTTTAATTCACCAAGTTATAGGAGAGTATTCATATATGTATGAAGATAAAAATGTTGAATTTGTTGTAGATAGTACTTCTGAAGATATATTTATGGAATTAGATGGAAAGATGATGTCTAGAGTTGTAGAGAATATAGTTATTAACGCATTAAAATATTCATTAGAGCAAACAAGAATATATGTAGATGTTATAGAAAAAGAAGATAGAATTGAAATTTCGTTTAAAAATATTGCTAATTATAATATGAAATTTGATAATGCAGAAATATTTGAGAGGTTTGTAAGGGGAGATAAATCAAGAAATTCTGATATAGAAGGATCTGGGCTTGGGTTAGCTATTACAAAAAGTTTAGTTGAACTTCAAGGTGGAAAGTGTGAAGTAAAAACTGAAGGTGATATGTTTAAGATATATGTTGTTTTACCTAAACCTAATTGTATATTATAATTTTTCAAAATGTTAATAAATCATATCTATAATATATAAAATAATAAAAAATGATCTTTGAGATGACTGTTACGCCAAAAAAAGACAAAAAAATATGAAAAATGTTCAAAATGCACAAAAAGTATTAAAAATAAACGAAATAAGTAGAAATAAAAAGAAAATATGTTATACTAATTATAGTTAAATAATGCATGCTTTAATAAAAAAGGAGGAAAGATTATGAAAAAAGGTGTAGCAGCTTCAAAAGGATATGCAATAGGAAAGGTATTTCTACAAGAAGAAGTAGAGATAAATATAACAGATGAAAAAGTAAGTAACGTAGAGGCAGAAAAAGAAAAATTACAAAAAGCCTTAGACGATGCAAGAATACAATTAGAAAAAATAAAAGAAAAAGCAAAAGTAGAAATGGGAGAAGAGAAAGCAGCTGTTTTTGAAGCTCATATTACATTATTAGATGATCCGGAATTTACAGGAGCAATGACATTAGAGATAGATAACAACAGCATAAATGCTATGAAAGCTGTTGATAATGTAACAAATACTTTCGTTGCAATATTTGAATCAATGGAAGACGATTACATGAGAGAGAGAGCAGCAGATATTAAGGATGTTTCTTCAAGAATTATATCAAACCTAGCAGGAAAAGGTGGAGATGCATTTGCTATAACAGAAGGTAACACAGTAGTTGTAGCACATGATTTAACACCATCAGATACAGCACAATTAGATAGAAGCAAGGTTATAGGATTTATAACTGACATTGGAGGAAGAACATCTCATGCAGCTATTATGGCTAGAACATTAGAGATTCCTGCAGTATTAGGATTAGGGGATATTACAACATCAGTTAAGAATGGGGATTCGATAATAGTTGATGGTATAGAAGGAGATGTAATAATTAATCCTACAGAGGAACAAATAGCTGAATATACTGCCAAGTTAGAACAATTTAAAAAAGAACAAGAAGAATTAAAGAAATTAATAGATATAAAGACTGTAACTAAGTCTGGCAGAAGAGTGGAAGTATGTGGAAACATAGGTAAGCCAGAAGATGTTGAAGGAGTTATAGCAAATGGTGGAGATGGTGTAGGATTATTCAGAACAGAATTCTTATATATGGATAGAGATTCTGCTCCAACAGAAGAAGAACAATTTGAGAGCTATAAGCACGTATTAGAGAGAATGTCTAAACAAGTTGTAATAAGAACTCTTGATATTGGTGGAGATAAGACATTACCTTACTTACCATTACCACAAGAAATGAACCCATTCTTAGGATATAGAGCTATAAGATTATGCTTAGATAGAAAAGAATTATTTAAGGTTCAATTAAGAGCATTATTAAGAGCTTCTGTATATGGTAAGTTATGCGTTATGTTCCCTATGATATCAGGATTAGAAGAATTCTTACAAGCTAAAGAAGTAGTAGAAGAATGTAAACAAGAATTAAAAGCAGAAGGAAAAGAATATTCAGAAGATATTCAATGGGGTATAATGGTTGAAATACCTGCAGCAGCAGTTATGGCTGATGAATTAGCTAAACATGTTGATTTCTTCTCAATTGGAACTAATGATTTGATTCAATATACATTAGCAGCAGATAGAATGAGTGAAAAAGTATCTTATTTATATAATCCAATGCACCCAGCTGTATTAAGATTAATAAAAATGACTATTGATGGTGCACATTCTCAAGGTAAATGGGTAGGAATGTGTGGAGAAATGGCAGGAGATGAAAATGCAATTCCAACATTGGTTGAATATGGATTAGATGAATTCTCTATGAGCGCAACATCAATATTAAATGCAAAGAAAGTAATATTAGAACAAGAATAATTATAATAAAAGAAAATCCAATGTTATTTATGTTAACAAATAACATTGGATTTTTAGTATTTTTGATGTGATATTTGATGCTTGCATACAGAATAAGGATATGCAAGACAATATATATAAATTTAATTGTGGATGATTGTAGTAATGTATTATAATATTGTAAGGTGGAGGGGAATATGGTCATGAAGAAGCAAAATAAACAATATTATAAAGCAACAAAGTACTTTCAAGAAGGTAAAATTGATAAAGCTATAAAAGCTTGTGATCAAGAAATAAGTAATAATTTAAAAAATTCAGCAATGTTGAATCTAAAAGGATTATTATTGTATCTAAAAGGTGACTTAAAAGGTGCAATTACCACATGGAAGATAAATTCAGATTACAATGATGATACAACAGCCAAGAATTATCTTGCGGATAGTAAAGATGATAAAGAAAAAGTAAAATTATTCAATCAAGGACAAGCTTTTTTAGAACAATTAAAGATTGAAGAAGCTTTGAGATTGTTTAATAAATGTGCGAAAAGTGATTTTAACAAATTGAATGTAAGTATTTCAATTGCAAAGTGCTACATAAAAAAGGGAATGTATGATAATGCAGTTGTATATTTAACAAAGGCCTTTGAGATAGATAGAAATAATAAGACAGCTTTAGTTTTAGCTAAGCAATTAAAAGATGTTATGGGAATTAAGCTAGAAATAAATAATAGAAGAAGACCTACATTAAGGTACATAATATTAACTTTTATGATACTTATTTTATGTAGCGGAAGTATTGCTTTGTATAATAATATTAATAAAAAAGATAATAAAAGCAATAAAGTTGAAGACAAAAAGGAAGAAGTAAAAGAAACAAATGAAATATCTAAAAAGGATGTTATAGAAAGTGAACAATCTGGGGAAAATAAAGAAGAAGTTCTAGTAGACAGTAATGAGATAAGGGGCTATATAGAGAATAAGCAATATATGGAGCTATATAATGCCATATTTGAAGTAGATATAAACAAACTTACAGGAGAAGAGAAAGCAATATGTTTAGAAGGAAAGCAAGTGCTTTCAAGTAATGAAGCTCTGAATTATTTCTATGAACAAGGTAATGTTAAGTATAAATCTGAAGATTATAGTGGTTGTATAGATTACTATATGCCAATATATACATATGGTAAAGAAAATTATCTATATGAGCATGCTTTGTTTTTTTTAGGAGTATGCAATGAGAAGAATAGAAATATAGATTCTGCGAAAAGATATTATGAAGAATATTATAATAATTATCCAGAGGGTAGTTATGCAGAAGAGGTATTAAGTATTCTTATAAGTATATATAAGAGTAGGGATTTGGATAAATGTAAATATTATATACAAGAATTACAATCCAGATATCCAAATTCAAAATATAACAACTCATCTATTACTGATCTTTTAGAACAAATAGGATAAGGTCAGGACGTGATTGAGTGATTACAATTATAAAAGGCATTAAAGTTTATTCACCTGAGTACTTAGGTGTGAAAGACTTGGTAATAGCAGGTGGAAAATTCGAAGGAATCTATAGTAATATAGATATTTCTTCGAATTTTCTAGATATAGAAATTATTGATGGTAGAGGAAAGATAGTGTTTCCAGGGTTTATAGACGGTCATGTGCATATATTAGGTGGTGGGGGTGAAGAAGGCTATAATTCTAGAACTCCAGAAATTAAATTTAGTGATTTAGTTGAGGCTGGAATAACTACAGTAGTAGGGTGCTTAGGAACAGATAATATATGCAGAGGATTAGCAGAATTATTAGCGAAGGCTAAGCAATTAGAAATCTGTGGAATAACAACTTATTGTTATACTGGAAGTTATGATATTCCTACAAAAACATTAACATCAAGTATAAAATCAGACTTAATGCTTGTGGATAAATTTATAGGAGTTGGAGAAATTGCACTATCTGATCATAGAAGTTCACAGCCTACGTATACTAGCTTTACAGATGTGTTAGCAAGTGCGAGAGTTGGTGGATTATTATCTGGAAAAGCTGGAATTGTAAATGTACATATAGGAAATGGTAGAAATAGACTTAAATATTTATTTGATGTTATGAAAAAAACAGAAATACCTAGTAATCAGATATTACCTACTCATTTAAATAGAAATAACATATTGTTTAAACAAGGTTTAGAATATGTAAAAAAAGGTGGACTTATGGATTTGACAACAAGCTCGGACCCAGATCATTTAGAAATAGGTGAATTGCAAGCTAGTAGAGGATTAAAAATATATCTAGATAAAAAACTTCCTATAGAGAACTTAACTTTTACATCAGATGGAAATGGCAGTATGCCTATATTTGATGAAGATGGTGAGATAGTTGGAGTGGGTATATGTAAAGTACAATCTCTATATGAAGAAGTAAAAAAAGCGATAATTGAAGAGGATATAGATATAGAAACAGCAATAAAAGTTATAACATCCAATCCAGCAAGAATTTTAAAACTTAGAGATAAAGGAACAATAAGAGAAGGAAATAGTGCTGACTTTGTTATTGTGGATGAGAGAAGCTTAGATATAATCTCTGTATATGCAAATGGTTTAAAGTTGGTTCATGATGGAAAGTGTGTCCGAAAAGAATATTATTAGTATTAAGAAGGAGCATATCCCCTATATTTTAAGAAATAATAATATAGCGAATATGCTCCGTTATTTTGATTAAATTTTAAAAAATACATGTTGACCTATTGGGGTTATATCGTGTTTTTGAACATTTAACATCCAACTACAAGTAGTTATGGATGGATTATAGTAAAATACAGCTTTGTTGGTTGGGTCATTACCTCTAAGTGCTAAATATACTGCATCATAGCAATTCTGATCTGGGTAAGCTATGATTGTATTATTCTTCACACAAGAAAATGCATTAGGTTGAAGAATTACTTCAGATATAGTATTTGGGAAACTACTACTAAATACTCTGTTAAGAACGACAGATGCAACTGCAATTTTCCCTTCAAAAGGTTCGCCTCTACTTTCTGCATATACTAAATCTGCCATGAGATCAATATCGTGTTGAGAAACAGATAATGTATTATTATTAATACAAAAATATTCTAAGGTTTCATCTGTATCTAATATGTCTGATGACTGACTCGTGACACTTTCCTCGTCATGTGTACTTTCTATAATATTGTTCTCTGAATTGCTATCACCTGCTCTTGCTATTGTAGGATTAAAGCAGATACATGAAAGGGCTAAGCAAAGCATAATGTTACATAGAATTTTTTTCATAAAATACCTCCTTAATTAAACCCAGTCAAGACTAGTATTACCTAAGAAAAAATATATATACTATATATTTAAAAAAATTTATAATATACCCTGCATAATTATTGATGGTGAATAATTTATATAAGTACTTTATGAAAAGAAAATGACATAATAATGGAATATAATTTCTAGAAAAGAAGAAAAATAATTTATATGTATAAAACATGAACAGAAAATTAATAAATGAATATATGATATTTATATTCTGATATAAGAAATTAGTGTATAATTTTAGTATGAAGATTTATAAGAGGTGGTTAAGGTGCAAGAGCTATACGAATTAATAATTAATGCAATAAAAAATATATCTGTATGGTCTGTAGTTGATATAGCCGTAGTATCTTGTATTTTTTATAAAATATATATATTAATGAAAGAAACTAGGGCAGAGCAATTGCTTAAGGGAGTTGCTTTAGTTATATTATGTATTCCAATAAGTTATATACTTAAGTTAGATATGCTTTATTTTATTTTAAGTAAGGCATTAACAATAGGAGTTTTATCTGTTATTATCATATTTCAACCAGAAGTGCGAAGAGCGTTGGAGCATTTGGGAAGAAGTGCATTTGATGAGAAACATTTATTAATAACAGATCAAGAAGATAGGGATAACATTATAAACGAAATAGTGAATGCTGTTGAGGCATTAGCTAGTACTAAAACTGGAGCTCTTATTGTTATAGAACAGAGTACAGGATTAGGAGATATGTTTAATTCAGGAACAATTATAGATGCTAGAGTTTCATCTGCATTATTAGAAAATATATTCGTTGTAAATACACCTTTGCATGATGGAGCTACTATTATACGTAAGGGCAAGATATATGCTTCAGGGTGTGTGTTACCTTTGACTAGTAATAATAGTATAAGTAAGAAATTAGGAACAAGACATAGAGCAGCACTAGGGTTATCAGAAGTATCAGATGCATTAGTTATAATTGTGTCAGAAGAAACTGGAGTTATATCTCTTGCAGTAAATGGGAAGCTTACTAGAAACTTCGATAAAGAAAAACTAAAAAATATAATTATAAAAATAATGGATAATAGAGAAGCTAAGAAAACAAAGACATTAGGAGAGAAGGTGAAGCTATGGATGAAAGAAAAGATAATAAAATAATACCTAAGATAGTATGTGTCGTTTTAGCATTTGCCTTGTGGCTATATGTAACTAATGTTGAAAATCCTACCAGAACTAGCACTATAAATAATGTATCAGTAACTGTAAGAAATAAAGATGTTTTAGCAGATTCTGATTTGGTTTTAAGTCCTAATCAAACTTTTACAGTGAATGTGAAAGTTGAGGGTCCAGCTAATGATGTTTATTCATTAGATAAGAATGATTTTGATATTGAAGTTGATCTTAAAAATTATGCTTTAAAAGAAGGAACTAATACAATTCCTGTTACAGTTGTAAGTTATCCAAGTAGTGTAAAGATAAAAAATAAGGACGTATTGTCTTTAAATGTTCAAATAGAAAAATTAGAAACTAGAGAATTTAATATTACTAATAAAGTAAACAATGTATATTCAAAGGGATATAGTTTAGCATATATGAAGGTTGTACCTTCATCAGTTAAAGTATCAGGGGCAGAGAGTTTGATAAAGCAAATAAGTGAAGTTGCAATAGAAGGTGATATAAAGGATGTATCTAGAAGTTATTCAAAAGACTTTGAGATAGTTGCTTATGACGAGCTAGGTAATAAAATAGAAGGATTAACTTTTAGTGATAATATTGCTACATTAAAGGTATCAGTTAACAAGTCAAAAGAAGTACACATAAAAACATCATATAGTAATGCTCTGCAAGACGGGATTACGTTAACTCAAGAGACGTTGTCTAAAAACTCAGTATGTATTCGTGGAAACGAAAACTTAATATCTAATATAGACTATGTAGAATTAGAACCTATAAATTTGGCTAATATAACTTCATCTCAAGACATATCTTGTAAGATAATTCTTCCAGAAGGTGTGACTTGTGAAGATGATAGTATAGTAGTGTCATTGAGTATTTCAGATAATAGAACTGTTACAAAAACATTTGATGGAGTAGAGATAAATTATACTGATAAAATATCAGAATTTGATTATGAAACTCCTAGTACAGGAGTAAGCATAACAGTATCTGGAAAGCAAGAAGATATAGATAGTATTACAGCATCAGATATAAAAGTTACAGCTTCATGTAGTGATTTACAATCAGTAGGAGATAATCAAAGTGTAACATGGAATGCAACTATAGATAAGTCTTCTGTATCAATAGTTAATAGTTCTGGGAAAGTAACCATAAATGTAAAAAATAAATAATTACCGAGGAAGGAATAGCATGGCAATAAGAATAAACAATATATCTACAAGCATTGATGAAGGATTAGAAGTAATAAAAGTAAAAGCATCTAAAAAATTAAAAATAAATCAAGATAAAATAAAAGATATTAAGATATTAAGAGAGAGTATAGATGCAAGGAGAAAGGACAATATAAGATTCAATTATACAGTAGAAATACATTGTAATGATGAAAAGAAAATAATATCTAAGATTAGAGATAAAGATGTTATATTGGAAAAAGAATCACAAGAAGGACCATTAAAACAAGGAGATAAGAAATTAGAACATAGACCTATAGTTATAGGGTTTGGTCCAGCAGGAATATATTCTGCATTAGTATTAGCACAAAATGGATATAGACCAATTGTATTTGAGCGTGGAGAAGATGTAGATACTAGAACAAAGACAGTAGAAGAATTTTGGAATGGCAATACATCTTTGAATTTAGAATCTAATGTACAGTTTGGAGAAGGAGGTGCTGGTGCATTTTCAGATGGTAAACTTACCACTAGAATAAAGGATACTAGAGGATCAAAGGTGTTAGAAGAATTGGTGAAGCATGGGGCGCCAGAAGAAATAATGTATGAGGGTAAACCGCATGTTGGTACAGATCTTCTAAAAGGTATAGTAAAAGGCATAAGAGAAGAAATTAAGAAATTAGGTGGAGAAGTTCATTTTAATTCCAAACTAACAAAGATAAAAATAAAAAATGGTAAAGTTAATAGTATTGTTGTAAATGATTCAGAGATACCATGTGAGGCGTTAGTACTTGCAATAGGACATAGTTCTAGAGATACATATGAAATGTTATATGAGCAAGGTATATTTATGGAACAGAAAGCATTTGCAATTGGTGTTAGAATAGAACATCCTCAAGAGCTTATAAATGTTAGTCAATATGGTAAATATGCACACCACCCTAGATTAAAGGCAGCAGATTATAGACTTACTCATCAGAGTCACAAGACAGGAAGAGGAGTATATTCATTCTGTATGTGTCCTGGAGGAGTAGTAGTAGCTGCTGCATCTGAAGAAGAAAGATTAGTTTCTAATGGTATGAGCTATCATGCAAGAGATTTAGATAATGCAAATTCTGCTTTGGTAGTAACTGTAGGACCTAAAGATTTTAATGGTGATAATCCGTTAAGTGGTATGGAATATCAGAGGCACTATGAAGGATTAGCATATAAATTAGGTGGAGAAAATTATCATGCACCTGTTCAATTATTGGGAGATTTTATGCAAGATAAAGTTTCTACTAAATTAGGTTCAGTAAATCCAACATATAGACCAGGATATGAGTTTAGAGATTTAAGAGAAACTCTTCCAAGTTATGTTGTGGATACACTGAAGGATGGTATAGTATCCTTTGATAGGAAAATAAAAGGTTATGGAATGGATGATGCTATACTTACAGGAATAGAAACAAGGACTTCTGCACCAGTTAGGATAGCTAGAAATGAAAAATTACAGAGTATTAGTGCGGAAGGATTATATCCAACTGGAGAAGGTGCAGGATTTGCAGGAGGAATAGTATCAGCAGCTGTAGATGGAATTAAGGTTGCAGAGAAGATAATAACTGAATATAGAAATATATAAATCTAAATATTCTGAAAATTTGCGTTTTCAGAATATTTTTTGTTACAATAAAAAGAGGTGTATTGGAATAATAAGATTACATTTGTTATTATTTTAACATTTATATATATTTGACAGTTACAATTTTAAAAGAGGTGTACTAATATGAGTAAAAGTTTTGAAGAATTATTATTAAAGGTAAAAGAGTGCAGAAGAAAGAAAGTTGCTGTAGCAGTAGCTCAAGATGAACCAGTATTAGAAGCTGTTAGAGAAGCAAAAGAAAGAGGAATAGCAGATGCTATATTAGTAGGGGATGAAGCTAAAATAAAAGAAGTAGCAGCTTCAATAGGAATGGATATAAGCAAGTATGAAATAGTAAATGAACCAGATGTTAAGAAAGCAGCATTAAAGGCTGTTGAGTTAGTTCATGATAGAAAAGCAGATATGTTAATGAAAGGATTAGTTGATACTGCTACTTTCTTAAGAAGTGTATTAAATAAAGAAGTAGGTTTAAGAACTGGAAAGGTTATGTCACACGTTGCAGTATTTAGTATAGATAAAATAGATAGATTACTATTCTTAACAGATGTTGCATTTAATACTTATCCAGAAGTAAAAGATAAAGTACAAATAATAAATAACGCAGCAACAGTTGCAAGAGCTTGTGGAATAGAATGTCCAAAGGTTGCTCCAGTGTGTGCTGTAGAAGTTGTAAATTTAAATATGCCAGCAACTATAGATGCTGCAATATTATCTAAGATGTCAGATAGAGGACAAATAAAAGGTTGCGTTGTAGATGGACCATTCTCATTAGATATAGCTATATCAGAAGAAGCAGCTATGCATAAAGGTATAAAGAATAGTGAAGTTGCAGGTAAAGCTGATATTATATTATTACCTAATATAGAAACAGGAAATGTAATGTACAAAACATTAACTAAAGCTGCACATACTCAAAATGGTTGTGTATTAGTTGGTACATCAGCACCAGTTATCTTAACTTCTAGAGCAGATAGCTTTGAAACAAAAGTAAATTCTTTAGCATTAGCAGCAGTTGTTGCAGAAGGCGTTAAATAATATAATTTTAGGGAGGAAATACAATGTCACATAAAGTATTAATTATCAATCCAGGTTCAACTTCAACAAAAATTGGAGTTTATGAAGATGAAAATGAATTATTTGAAGAAACACTAAGACATTCAACAGAAGAAATAGCTAAATATGCTACTATATATGAACAAAAAGATTTTAGAAAAGAAGTTATTCTTTCTGTATTAAAAGAAAAGAATTTTGATATGAAGTCATTATCTGCTGTAGTAGGTAGAGGTGGTATAGTAAAGCCAATGGTAAGTGGTACTTATTCAGTTTCAGATGAATTAATAGAAGACTTAAAGACAGCTAAATATGGGCAACATGCTTCTAATTTAGGTGGAATATTAGCAAGAGAAATAGGAGATAGCTTAGGTGTACCTTCATTTATAGTTGATCCAGTTGTAGTTGATGAGTTAACAGATGTTGCTAGAATATCAGGAGTACCTGAAATTCCAAGAAAGAGTATTTTCCATGCATTAAATCAAAAAGCTGTAGCTAAAAGATATGCAAAAGAAGTTGGAAAAGCATATGAAGATTTAAATCTTATAGTTGTTCATATGGGTGGTGGAGTATCAGTAGGAGCACACCAAGATGGAAAAGTTATAGATGTTAACAATGCATTAGATGGAGAAGGTGCATTCTCACCAGAAAGAGCTGGAGGAGTTCCTACTGGAGATTTAGTTAAATTATGCTTTAGCGGAAAATATACAGAAAAAGAAGTATATAGCAAATTAGTTGGTAATGGTGGATTAAATGCATATGCCAATACAAATGATATGAGAGATATCTTAAAGATGATGGAAGAAGGAGATAGTAAAGCTCAATTATTATTTGATGCATTTATATATCAAGTATGTAAAGATGTTGGAGCTATGTCTACTGTATTAAAAGGAAAAGTTGATAGAATAATATTAACAGGTGGTATAGCATATTCACCAGTAGTTGTAAAAGCTATTACAGAAAGAGTTTCTTGGATATCAGAAATGACAGTATATGGTGGAGAAGATGAATTATTAGCTTTAACTCAAGGTACATTAAGAGTTCTAAATGGAGAAGAAGAAGCTAAAGTATATTAATAATATTATAGTAAGAAGTAAGCAATAGTATTTGTATTTAAGCAAGTACTATTGCTTTTTTTACGTATAGGAAAATATAAAATTTTCTTGAGAGTCAGTACTGATTATTGCTGGCTTTCTGATATGTAAATTGATAAAAAAGAAAAAATAGTGCCATGATAGGTTAACCCAAAAAAGTTTTGGAATTTGTTATAATGGCTAAACAAAGTCCAATGTTATTAGATAGAGAAAAGAATGAAATGCTATGGTAAAATAATAATATAAAGGGAGTGAGAAATATGAGGACATCTATAAAATTTGAAAATAAATTGACTATGATATCTCAAATGGAAAATGATTCGACATTTCAGATATTAGAATACAATAAGTTAGGTGGAATTAATAACTTTGAAACAGCAATTGCAATAAATGCATTAAATAAAACTAATACAAAATTAAGACAACCTAGAATTATGTTAGATAATTCTAATATAATAATAGAACCTGGAGCAATAAGCTACATGAAAGGAGATATTAATAGGATATCATCAGGAAATAGAGCTATTAATATAGGGAAAAAAATATTAAATGGTAAATTTAAGCAACAGGATATAGAAGAAGAAAAACCTATATTAGGTGGATATGGCGAGATATTTTTAGAACCTTCTTTTAGTAATTATGTATTAGTAGAATTAGAAGATGAAGAAATAATAGTAAATGATAATATATTTTTAGCTTGTGAGGATAGTATAATTGTGAAGGATAGAGTAGAAGGAGGAGTCTGTGAAACTATTTTAACAGGTAGTGGTATTGTATTATTAGAATTATCTGTTCCTGAGGAAGAAATATTTAAGTGTAAGTTATATAATGATATACTTAAAACAGATGGCGAACTTGTTGTACTTAGAGGTGGTAAGGTTCATCATGAAGTAGAAGCATTGCCATCAGTAACAGGAAATGGACTTATAAATATATATTCAGGTATAGGGGATGTATGGATATTGCCTACAAAAAATATATATAAAGATATAAAAAGTTATGATGGAATAGAAGAATATTATGATGAATGATATGGTCACTTTAATGATATAGAGTTGTGAATTGATAAAGTTTTAGTTATAATGTTATTTATTAGAGATATAAGGAGTTGAAGAAAGTGGCTGGTAAAGATTCAAAGCTAAAAAGTGAAGAAATGGATTTGTTTTTTAGAGCAGTTTTAACATTACAGAGTATCGATGAATGCTATGATTTTTTTGAAGATGTAGCAACTATTAATGAAGTTAAATCATTAGCACAGAGAATGTATGTTGCAAAACTCCTTAATGAAAAGAGAACTTATTCAGAAATAGCTGATATAACAGGAGCTAGTACAGCGACAATAAGTAGAGTTAATAAATGCTTGAATTATGGTAGTGAAGGATATACTACTGTTTTAGATAGATTAAAGAATATTACAGAAACGAGGTAATTTTAAATGACTAGAATATTTGGAACAGATGGGGTTAGAGGAATTGCAAATACTGAATTAACAGCTGAATTGGCGTATAACTTAGGAAGAGCAGGGGCATATGTACTTACAGAAGGATCACATAAGCCTAAGATTTTAGTTGGAAAAGATACAAGAATATCAGGAGATATGCTAGAATCAGCATTAGTTGCTGGAATTTTATCTGTAGGTGCAGAAGCAATTGTTTTAGGTGTAATTCCAACTCCAGCAGTTGCACATCTTACTAGAAAGTATAATGCAGACGCAGGGGTAATGATATCAGCATCTCATAATCCTGTAGAGGATAATGGAATAAAGTTCTTTGATAATAAGGGGTATAAACTTCCAGATGCTCTAGAAGATGAAATACAAAGAATTATAGAAGAGGGATTTAAGGATGTTCCAACACCTATTGGAGTAGAAGTTGGTAGACGTAGTGAAAAGAAAGATGCAAGTGAAGAATATATAAGATTTGCAAAGAGTACTATAGTGGGAGATTTAAAAGGATTAAAGGTAGCCTTAGATTGTGCTAATGGAGCTTCATATAAGACATCAGTAGCTGCTTTTACAGAATTAGGAGCAGAAGTTCATGTTATTAATGATAAGCCAGATGGTACTAATATAAACAAAGATTGTGGTTCTACTCATATAGAAAAGTTAAAAGAATATGTTGTTTCGGAAGGCTGTGATGTAGGATTTGCATTTGATGGAGATGCAGATAGATGTTTAGCGGTTGATGAAAAAGGAAACAATATAAGTGGAGATTTTATATTGGTTTTATGTGCAAAACATCTAAAAGAAATTAATAAATTAAAAGATGATACTATGGTAGTTACTGTTATGAGTAACTTGGGATTAGATATAGCATGTAAAAAACTTGGAATAAAAACTTTGAAAACAAAAGTTGGAGATAGATATGTGCTTGAACAAATGGTTAAAGAAAAATATGCTTTAGGTGGAGAACAATCAGGACATATAATTTTCTTAGAACACAATACTACAGGTGATGGTTTGGTTACTGCTTTACAAGTTGCATCTATTCTAAAGCAAGAACAAAAGGCATTAAGTGAATTATGTTCTGTTATGAAAGAACTACCTCAAGTATTGGTAAATGCAAGAGTACCAAGCGATAAAAAGAATTTATATCTTGAGGATGAAGAGATAATAAATGAGATTAACAGAATAGAGGAACTTATGGATGGCAGAGGTAGAGTGCTTATTAGACCTTCTGGAACAGAACCCTTAATAAGAGTTATGTTAGAGGGAGAAGATCAAGAAGAAATAGATAAACTAGCTCATAGTTTAGTTGATCTTATTTTAAGTAAGTGCTAGAACAATAATTAAATTAAGAATATATATATATAAAATTAAGTTAGTTAAATGTTGTAAGCTCCGAAAGCTTACATGATACAACATTTTAAATGCTAACTTAATTTTTTTATCAATAAGCTATTTACAGAAAACAAGTTTATTGATAAAATTATTTAATGAAAAATTAATATAATTTTAAAAAACACGATAAAAATAAAAATATCTAACAGTAAACGTTGACAAAATAAGTCGCAAATGATAAAATTAAGTCAACAAGCGGATAATTATTTGATTGTAATTACTAACACATATAAGAACGTTTTTGTATATGCATATTAAGAGTATGCATATAGTTATTTTTTAGGAGTTGGTTGGTATAATGTATGAGATAAAAAAAGTTATAAACAATAACATTGTATCTTCCATAGATTCCAATGGCAACGAAGTTATTTTGCGTGGATTAGGGATAGGATTTCAGAAGAAAACTAAAGACCTAATAGAAGAAGATAAGATAGAGAAGATTTATGCTAATCTTAATAAGAATATGCTAGGTATGTTTCAATCTTTACTACAAGAAATTCCACCAGAATACGAAGAAGTATGTAGTGATATTATTGATAATATTAAGAATAAGCTTGATGTCAAGGTTAACGATAATATATATATTTCACTCATAAATCACATTAGTTTTGCCATTAAGAGAAAACATGAGAAACTTGAGTATAAGAATGCTCTTCTGTGGGAGATAAAGAAGTTTTATCCTAGAGAATATGAGTTAGGAGTTGAAGCTGTTAGTATTATAAAAGATAGACTTAATGAAGAGTTTTCTTTAGACGAAGCAGGTTTTATTGCACTTCATATAGTTAATGCAGAATTAGGTAGTAAGATTGATGATACAGTTACTATAACAGAAATTTTGCATAAGATATTGCAGATTGTGAAATACTATTATGGAATAGAATTTGATGAAGATAGCTTACATTATGAAAGGTTTATAACTCATCTGAAGTTCTTCTGTAATAGAGTTATGAGTGATGCAGAATATGTAGTAGATGATGCAGAGTTGAATCAAGTAATTAGAGATAAGTACAAGAAAGATTATAAATGTGCTGAGAAGATAAGACAATTCATTAAGACTGAATATAATAAGGACATTACAGAAGAAGAGATGACTTATTTAACAATACATTTTAAAAGAATATCACAAGGCAGATAATAATATTTGGATTGTGACTGGTAGTGCAGGCAAGACCAAGGTTAGTATTGATTTCATATGTTTAATGTGGGGCTATACTGATTTTGGTCTTTTTTATATTTAAAAATTGAAATTTTAACTTTATCAAGGAATATTCCTTGTGAGAGATTAGAATTCGATACTCAAAATAATAATAAAAAGGAGATGTAAAATCATGAAAGATAAGATTTTTAGCGTTTTACAACGTGTTGGAAGATCATTTATGTTACCAATAGCTATTCTTCCGGTAGCTGGGCTTCTTCTAGGATTAGGCCAATCATTAACTAATGCTGATTTCCTTAAAACTTATGGCTTAAATGGTGTAATGGGTGAAGGAACTGTACCATATGCTATATTTACAGTAATGGGTGATGCAGGTAATATAATTTTTGGAAACCTACCACTTATATTTGCAATAGGTGTTGCGATAGGTATGGCCAAGAAAGAAAAGCATGTTGCAGCATTATCATCAGTTATTGCTTTCTTAATAATGCATGCAACAATAGGATCATTAATAACTATTAATGGTGGAGCTGAAGCTATGCTTGCTAACTCAACTACTTCAGTTTTAGGTATAACATCACTTCAACTAGGAGTTTTTGGTGGTATTATTGTTGGATTAGGAGTTGCTGCTCTTCATAATAAATTCTATAAGATTGAATTGCCACAAGTAATTTCATTCTTTGGTGGAGAGAGATTTGTTCCTATAATTAGTGGAGTTGTTTACTTATTAGTTGGTATGTTACTATTCTTTATATGGCCACCAATTCAAAATGTTATCTATAAGGCTGGAGAGTTAATAATGCAGTCTGGATATGCAGGAACATGGTTATATGGATTTATCGAGAGATTATTGATACCTTTTGGATTACATCATGTATTCTATTTACCTATATGGCAAACAGCACTTGGTGGTACTGCTGTTATAGGAGGACAAATAATAGAAGGAGCTCAAAATATATTCTTTGCAGAACTTGCTCAAGGTGGTAGTGCACACTTTAGTGTAGCTGCAACTAGATTTATGTCAGGTAAGTTCCCATTAATGATATTTGGTTTACCTGGAGCTGCACTTGCAATGTATAAATGTGCAAAACCTAGCAAGAAGAAGGTAGTAGGAGGATTATTATTATCTGCTGCATTAACTTCTATGGTAACTGGTATTACAGAACCTCTAGAATTTACATTCTTATTTGTTGCACCATTATTATATGGAATTCATTGTGTATTTGCAGGTCTTGCATATATGTTAATGCACATATTAAATGTTGGAGTTGGTATGACTTTCTCTGGAGGACTTATTGACTTAACTTTATTTGGTATATTACAAGGAAATGCTAAAACAAGTTGGATTAACATTATATTTGTAGGAATTATATACTTTATAGTTTATTACTTCTTATTTACATTCCTTATCAAGAAACTTAACTTAAAGACTCCTGGTCGTGAAGAAGATGATGAAGAGACTAAGTTATATACAAGAGCAGATGTTAATGCTAAGAATGCATCTAATGAAGGTGGAGCATCTTCACATGACGAGTTATCAGCTATGATTACTAAGGGACTTGGTGGAAAAGCTAATATAAGTGATGTTGATTGTTGTGCAACAAGACTTAGAGTTACAGTATATGATTCTTCTAAGGTAGATAAGGGCATATTACAAGCAAGTGGAGCATCTGGAGTAATAGTAAAAGGTGAAGGTGTTCAAGTAATATATGGACCTAAGGTTACAGTTATAAAGGCGAACTTAGAAGAGTATTTAGCTAGTGAAGCAAGTAATCACGTAGAAGAAGTTGTTGTGGAAGCAAAACAAGAAGTTAAAGAAGAAGTTAAATCTACAAAAGAAGCTTCAATTATAGCTTCGCCAATGGATGGAGAAGTTGTATCATTATCTGAAGTAGGAGATGGTGTTTTCTCTGAAGAAATGTG
This sequence comes from Clostridium sp. MSJ-8, assembly GCF_018918325.1. Classification (GTDB taxonomy): domain Bacteria; phylum Bacillota; class Clostridia; order Clostridiales; family Clostridiaceae; genus Clostridium. The sequence continues at coordinate 98,823 of NZ_JAHLQH010000019.1, forward strand.
TGGAAAAGGATTTGCTATAAAACCAGCAAATGGTAAAGTAGTATCTCCTGTAGATGGTACTGTTACATTAGTATTTGATACTAAGCATGCAATAGGATTCACAACAGAAGATGGATTAGAATTATTACTTCATATGGGTATAGATACTGTTAAGCTTGATGGAAAATGTTTTGATGTACATGTAAAACAAGGAGACACTGTTAAAAAAGGTGACTTATTAGCAGATGTTGATTTTGATGGAATAATAGAAGCAGGATATAAGAGCATTACACCAGTAGTTGTTACTAATACTGATGATTATTCAGAATTCAATAACTTAAAACAAGGCGAAGTAAAACAAGGAGATAATGTCTTAGAAGTAAGATAATTATTTGTTAAAGAGAGATTATAAAGTTCTATTTTAAAAACTATAAAAATAGAATTTATAGTCTCTTTTTATTCTTATTAAACTATAAAGCAAATTTGATAAATTATTGACAATGCGTAAAAAAAATAGTAAAATCATTACTAAAAGTAGAGAAAAACTAAATAGTACCTTAGATTTCAAAAAAATGCTAAGATGGAGACGTTATTTAACAAATGGGAATTATAGAGAGTCGGTTATTGGTGGAAGATTGACATTTCTAGTTATATAATTATCACTCCTGAGCAGAATCCAGAAAACTATTATTATTTATAGTAGTGAGTAAGCGATGTCCGGTGTGCATCCGTTATATGCAAGAGTTTGTTAGAACTTAGTGATATTCTATTTAGGCGGAGTGATATCTCTCACCATATATGATGTTTATCATAGGGTGAGATTTTTTTTCATAGTTAATAAATATATTTAATTGTTAGGGGTGGAATATATGGAACAAAAGCATGTTTTATCAGTTCTAGTTAAGAATTCATCAGGAGTACTTAGTAGAGTCGCTGGGTTATTTTCTAGAAGAGGATACAACATCGACAGTCTTACAGTAGGTAGAACAGAGGATCAAACTATTTCAAGAATGACTATTACATTAAAAGGTGATAATGATGTTTTAGAACAAGTAAAAAAACAACTAGATAAGCTTGAAGATGTAATAAAGGTAATAGATATTAAGCCAGACAAATCAATGGTTCGTGAATTAGTCCTTATTAAAGTAAAGGCTGATGCTGAAAAGAGATCAGCAATTAATGAGATAGTTAAGATATTTAGATGCAAGATTATAGACGTAAGTATTGATACATTAACTATAGAATTAACAGGTGATAACAACAAGATATCAGCTCTTATCAACCTTATGAAAGAGTACGGTATAAAGGAATTAGTTAGAACAGGGGTTACAGCGCTTGAAAGAGGCGATAAGACCATAAATGAATATTAAAAAAGCAAACAAGAGATATTAGGAAAAAAGAACTTATTTTTTTAGGGAGATGATTTAAACATGGGAATGACAATGACTCAAAAGATTCTAGCAGCACATGCAGGATTAGAAAGCGTTAAGGCAGGACAATTAATAGAAGCTAATCTAGATTTAGTTTTAGGTAATGATATTACTACACCGGTTGCAGTAAATGAATTTAAAAAATTTGGTATAGATAATGTGTTTAGCAAAAGCAAAATTGCTATAGTACCAGATCATTTTACTCCAAATAAAGATATAAAAGCAGCTGAACAAGTAAAATATATAAGAGAATTTGCTAAAAAACAAGAAATAGAAAATTTCTTTGAAGTTGGTGAAATGGGTATAGAACATTGTTTAGTACCAGAAAAGGGACTTGCAGTTGCAGGAGATGTAGTAATAGGTGCTGACTCACATACATGTACTTATGGAGCTTTAGGTGCATTCTCAACAGGAATAGGATCAACAGATATGGCAGCAGGTATGGCTACAGGACAATGTTGGTTTAAGGTTCCTTCAGCTATAAAATTTGTACTTACAGGAAAACCAGCAAAATGGGTAAGTGGTAAAGATGTAATTCTTCATATTATTGGAATGATAGGTGTTGATGGAGCATTATATAAGTCAATGGAATTTGTAGGAGATGGATTACAATACCTTTCAATGGATGATAGATTTACTATGGCTAATATGGCTATAGAAGCAGGTGGAAAGAATGGAATATTCCCAGTAGATGAGAAGACTGAAGAATATTTAAAAGAACATGCTCATAGAGAATGGAAGAAGTATGAAGCAGATGAAGATGCTGAATATGATCAAGTTATAGAGATAGATTTATCAACATTAAGACCAACAGTTTCATTCCCACATTTACCTGATAATACAAGAACTATAGATAATGTTGGAGATGTCAAGATAGATCAAGTAGTTATAGGCTCATGTACTAATGGTAGAATTTCAGACCTTAGAGTTGCAAGAGACATTTTAAAAGGTAAAAAGGTAAATAAAGAAATAAGATGTATAGTTATTCCAGGAACTCAAAAAGTATATCTTCAAGCACTAGAAGAAGGAATAATAAAAGATTTAATAGAAGCAGGTGCAGTAGTATCTACTCCAACATGTGGACCATGTTTAGGAGGTTATATGGGTATACTTGCTGCAGGAGAAAGATGTGTGTCAACTACTAACAGAAACTTTGTAGGAAGAATGGGACATGTTGATTCAGAAGTATACTTAGCTAGTCCAGCAGTAGCAGCAGCATCAGCAATAACTGGTAAGATAACTGATCCAGAATTAGTGTAGGAGGAATCATAGAGATGAAAGTAACAGGAAGAGTTTTTAAATATGGTGATAATGTAGATACAGATGTAATAATTCCAGCAAGATATTTAAATACATCAGATCACAAGGAATTAGCAGCACACTGTATGGAAGATATAGATAAGGATTTTGTTAAAAATGTAAAGAAAGGTGACTTTATAGTTGCTAATAAGAATTTTGGATGTGGTTCTTCAAGAGAACATGCACCTATAGCTATAAAGGCTTCAGGAGTAAGTTGTGTTATTGCATCAACATTTGCTAGAATATTCTATAGAAATGCAATTAATATAGGATTACCAATATTAGAATGTGATGAAGCTGTAAAGTCTATAAATGACGGAGATGAATTAGAAGTAGATTTTTCAACAGGAGTTATAAAGAACTTAACTAAGAATGAAAGCTATCAAGGGGAAGCGTTCCCAGAATTTATGCAAAAGATTATAGATAATGATGGTTTAATAGGATACATTAGAAATAAATAAATTGGGGGTAAAAAAATGAAATATAATATAGCAGTTATACCTGGAGATGGAATAGGTCCAGAAGTAGTAGATTCAACAGTAAAGGTACTTAATGCAGTAGGAGAAAAATTTGGACATAGATTTGATTATCACTATGTTCTTGCAGGTGGATGTGCAATAGATAAATTTGGAATACCACTTCCAGATGAAACATTAGAAGTATGTAAGAAGAGTGATGCAGTTCTATTAGGAGCTGTTGGTGGATATAAGTGGGATGTTCCAGGAGCTAAGGTAAGACCAGAACAAGCATTATTAGGTTTAAGAGCAGGATTAGGATTATATTGTAATTTAAGACCAGCAGTATTATATGCACCATTAAAGGAGGCTTCACCATTAAAGGATAGCATAATTGGGGATGGAATAGACATACAAGTAGTAAGAGAATTAACTGGTGGTATTTACTTCGGTGAAAGAGGACAATTTGAAGAAGAAGGAGTTAAGGCTGCTTACGATACAGAAAAGTATAATGAAAATGAAGTAAGAAGAATAGCTAAGATTGCTTTTGAAGCTGCAATGAAGAGAAATAAAAAGGTAACTTCAGTAGATAAAGCTAATGTACTTGAAAGTTCAAGATTATGGAGAAGAATAATAGAAGAAGTAGGTAAAGATTATCCTGAAGTAACTATAAATCATTTATATATAGATAATGCAACTATGCAATTAGTAAGAGATCCAAGACAATTCGATGTTATAGTTACATCAAATATGTTCGGAGATATATTATCAGACGAAGCTAGTATGATAACTGGTTCTATAGGAATGTTACCTTCAGCATCATTAGGAGAAGGAAACTTTGGTATGTATGAACCAATTCATGGTAGTGCTCCTGATATTGCAGGACAAGGAATAGCTAATCCATCAGCAACTATTCTTTCAGCAGCAATGATGTTAAGATATACATTTGGATTAGAAGACGAAGCAAAAGTTATAGAAAATGCAGTTATTTCAGTATTAGAAGATGGATATAGAACTGCAGATATAATGAGTGAAGGAATGAAGAAAATAGGTACTGATGAAATGACTAAATTAGTATTAAATAAGATTGAGAAGGAGATGTAATAAGACATGAGAAGTGACGTAGTAAAAAAAGGACCTGGATGCGCTCCACATAGATCATTATTTAAGGCAGCAGGACTTACAGATGAAGAATTAGAAAGACCATTAATTGGAGTAGTATCATCTCAAAATGATATTATTCCTGGACATATTAACTTAAATCAGGTAGCGGAAGCTGTAAAAAAAGGTGTAGAATTTGCAGGAGGAACTCCTTTGGTATTCCCAACAATTGGAGTTTGTGATGGTATTGCAATGGGACATGAAGGAATGAAATATTCGCTAGTAACAAGAGAGCTTATTGCAGATTCAATTGAATGTATGGTTAAGGCTCATGGTTTTGATGCTTTAGTATTAATTCCAAACTGCGATAAAATTGTTCCAGGAATGTTAATGGCCGCAATGAGATTAAATATTCCTGCTATAGTTGTTAGTGGAGGTCCAATGCTTCCAGGTAAATTTAATGGTACTGATGTATCATTAACTACAGTTTTTGAAGGAGTAGGAGCTCATCAAAATGGAACATTATCAGATGAAGGATTATTAGAATTAGAAAATAACGCATGTCCTACTTGTGGATCATGTTCAGGTATGTTTACAGCTAACTCAATGAACTGTTTAGCAGAAGCTATTGGAATGGCTCTACCAGGAAATGGAACAATACCAGCAGTATATTCTGAAAGAATAAGACTTGCAAAACATGCAGGTATGGCTATTATGGAATTATTAAAGAAAGATATAAAACCAAGAGATATAGTAACAGCTAAATCAATAGAAAATGCTTTAACTTGTGAAATGGCTTTAGGATGTTCTTCTAATACAGTACTTCATTTAACTGCTATTGCTCATGAAGCAAAAGTTCCATTAAACTTGGATATTATTAATGAAGTATCAGCAAGAGTACCTAACCTTTGCCACTTAGCACCAGCATCACAAACTCATATTATTGATTTATACTATGCAGGTGGTATTGGAGCAGTAATGAATGAGTTAAGTAAAAAAGATTTACTTCATTTAGATTGCATTACTGTTACAGGAAAAACTCAAGGTGAAAATATTAAAGGAAAACATGTTTTAAATTACGATATTGTAAGACCAATTGATAATCCATATAGCCAAACAGGTGGAATTGCTATATTAAGAGGTAACTTAGCACCAGATGGAGCTGTTGTTAAGAGATCAGCAGTAGCTCCAGAAATGTTAAAACACGAAGGACCTGCAAGGGTATTTGATTCTGAAGAAGAATCTATAAAAGCTATCTTAGGAAAAGAAATTAATCCTGGAGATGTAGTAGTAATAAGATATGAAGGACCAAAGGGTGGCCCAGGTATGAGAGAAATGTTATCACCTACATCAGCTATTGCAGGTATGGGACTTGATAAAGAAGTTGCATTAATAACAGATGGTAGATTTAGTGGAGCAACAAAGGGCGCTTCAATAGGACATGTTTCTCCAGAAGCAGCAGAAGGTGGTTTAATAGCTTTAGTTGAAGAAGGAGATACTATTTCTATAGATATTAATGCAGGTAAACTTGAATTAAAGGTTTCAGATGATGTTTTAGAAGAAAGAAGAAAGAATTTAAAGCCAGTTGAACCAAAAGTAACAGAAGGATATTTAGCTAGATATGCTAAATTAGTTACTTCAGCTAGTACTGGAGCAGTATTTAAATAAATTAAAGAGAGGGGGCAGCTAAATGTTATTAACTGGGGCAGAAATACTTATAAGATCATTAGTTGATCAAGGAGTGGATACTATATTTGGTTATCCAGGTGGAGCTGTATTAAACATATATGATGCATTATATAAACATAAGGATGAAATAAAACATGTTCTTACATGTCATGAGCAAAATGCAGCACATGCGGCTGATGGATATGCAAGAGTAACAGGAAAAGTTGGAGTATGTTTAGCTACATCTGGACCAGGAGCTACAAATCTTGTAACAGGTATTGCAACTGCTTATATGGATTCGGTACCAATGGTTGCTATAACAGGAAATGTAACTATTCCGCTATTAGGAAAAGATAGTTTTCAGGAAGTTGATATTACAGGAATAACAATGCCTATAACAAAACATAATTTTATAGTTAAGGATATTAATAAGTTACAAGAAGTAATTCAAAAGGCATTTTATATTGCACAAGAAGGTAGACCAGGTCCTGTATTAATAGATATACCTAAGGATATTACAGCAGCTAAAACTGAATATCATAAATGTGAACCTCTAGAAATAAATAGAGAAACTAAATTAGATCCTGATAATTTACAAGAGGTTATACAATTAATAAATGAATCAGAAAAACCTTTTATATATGCAGGTGGTGGAGTTAAGATATCTAAGGCTTGCAAGGAATTAAAAGAGTTTGCAGAAAAGATAGGTGCACCAGTGGCAACTACATTGATGGCTATGGATTCAGTAAGAAATGAGTATCCATTATATACTGGTATGATAGGTATGCATGGAACAAAAGCTTCTAACTTGGCTGCAACTAAGTGTGATTTATTAATAGCATTAGGTGCAAGATTCTCTGATAGAGTAATAAGTAATTCAGAGCATATACAAAATGCAAAGGTAATTCATATAGACATAGATCCAGCAGAGATAAATAAAAATGTAAAAGTTGATGCTTATCTTGTTGCTGATATAAAGAGTGCACTAAATGCTATAATTCCTAAAGTTAAGGAAAAACGTAATGAGGAATGGTTAGAAAAGATAAAGCAATTAAAAGAAGCAGGCAAGGTTACAAAAGATGATGGTGTATCATTAACACCTGAGTATTTATTCAAGAGATTGAATGAAGAAAATAAAGGAAACTTAATAATTTCTACAGAAGTAGGACAACATCAAATGTGGGCTGCACAATATTTTAACTTTACAGCATCTAGAACATTTGTAACTTCTGGAGGCCTTGGAACAATGGGATATGGTCTTGGAGCTGCAATAGGAGCACAAGTAGGAAGACCAGATTGTAAGGTTATTAATATAGCTGGTGATGGAAGCTTTGGAATGAATAATATGGAAATAGCAACAGCTGTTTCACAAAATATTCCGTTAGTCATGATTATTGTTAATAATGGTGTTTTAGGAATGGTAAGACAGTGGCAAGATTTATTCTATGAGGGAAGATATTCAGAAACTACTCTTAATAGACAAACAGATTTTGTTAAGTTAGCAGAAGCTCATGGTGCAAAAGCATTTAGAGCTACTACTAGAGATGAATTTAATGAAGCATTAAAAGTTGCATTAGAGAGTAAGACACCAGTTCTTATAGACTATATAATAGATTGTGATAAAAAGGTATTCCCAATGGTTGCACCAGGAGCACCTATTAATCAAATTATGACAGAAGAAGATTTTGAATAAACTATACAATAATTAATATCAATATTATATGTTTTCATAAATAGCATAATTTCATTAAGTATTTCTAAATATAAAAAAATTAAGTTAGCTAAATGTTGTAAACTCACTAAAGTTCAAACAGTACAACATTTTAAATGCTAACTTAATTTTTTATAATAAGAAATCCTAAAATTCATTATGAAAATTTATTCAAAGCAATAATATTAATACTAATTGAGGATATTTCATAATAGAAATATCCCAATCTGTGGATAACTTTTTAAATTTTTTCTAAAAAAGCCGATAGCAAAGCTAGGTAACTGAAATTACCTTTTTTTGATATTTATTTTTATG